>NZ_JBIILQ010000136.1:0-7470 GCF_044232565.1 Daejeonella sp.
ATGGATTTTACTGAACTAAAAAATAGTGATGTATTTTAATTTAAAACAAATAACTAAATAAAAGATTTAGATAAAATTTATAAATAAATGACAATCAATATTTTAAATATTAAAAAAAAATAAAATTTAGGAAGCTTACCCAGACTAAATATATGATAAGTGTAATCTTTTTTAGATATTTTATCAGAAACTAAAAGCAATCATAATTTTTTATATTTTTGAAACATGAAAGATATCCTTACGCCACGTTTTATCGTTTTAAGTCTATTAGTAATTGCTGCGGCATCTACTCGCGCTCTACCCTACTTGATTCCCCATATCTGGAACTTTACAGCTATTGGCGCACTTGCTATTTTTGCAGGAGCACAATTTTCAGATAAAAGATTAGCATTCATCATGCCCCTAGCAGCAATGGCTATTTCAGATCTATTTATTGGGAATGGATTTAGTTTATTAGTTTACCTTGGCTTTACAGCGATGGTAGCTTGTGGTTTTCTATTAAGAGAAAAAGTGAGCGCAACTAATGTTGTACTTGCATCATTTATAAGTGCCAGTGTCTTTTATTTAATCACAAACTTCGCCTTCTTTTATCCAGTAAGTTTATACCCACATAATATTTCAGGGATTCTAACTTCTTATGCTGCAGCTTTACCATTTTTCAGAAATATGTTAATAGGAAACTTAGTTTTTTCAGCAGTATTGTTCAGTAGCTTAAATTTATTAGCTAAAAAATACCCTGCTTTAGCTAAATAATTAACACGATATTTTTCTTGAAACCTGTTTGAAAATTCAAACAGGTTTTTTTGTGCTTTATTTATTCTGAAGGATTAAAGCAAATAAAAAAAGCAGCATGACAGGGACTGATTTCTCATATCACTTCCCTCAAAGCTCTTTAAATAAAAAAGAGCGGTGGATTATCCACCGCTCTTCTAATGATATCATTTTTTAATTACAGTCCGAACCTAAAACCTGCATTAAAATTAAGTCCCTTAGTTTGATAACCTGCAAACTCCACATAATCTTCATTTAGTACATTTTTAACATCGGTAAACAAGGTTAAATTACTTTTAGGCTTATACTGGATATAAGCATCAAGTATATTAAAAGCATCAAGATTAGCCTCAAGTGTTTTAAAGGTTGCCCCGTCAAAGTATCTATCTAAACGATCTCCAGTATGTTTATAAATCAAATTTAAACTAAGTTTCTTACTTAAATCTACCCCTGCATTTAGTCCGAAAGAACTTTTCGGTCGGCGGAATAGATTAAACTCGGTCTTAGCTGGTGTAATAAGCTCACCATCAACAAAGGCATAAAAGGCGTTAAAACTAAGAATTGAAAATGGTTTATAAGCCAACTCTAACTCAAAACCATTGTCATTTTGCCTATTTTGGTTGATATAGCCAAACTTATTCGTTGCAATCTGACCGAAATCAATTACATTTTCGATATCTCTTTTAAAATAGGATAGCGAGAAATTTAGCGATTGTGAGAAATTTAAATCAAAACCTGCTTCAAAACTTGTGGTCGTCTCAGGTTCTAAAGCGATATTTCCATAATCAGAAAATAATTGATACAAGGAAGGAACACGATAAGCCGACGATAAATTCACGAAAAGCTTATACCGCTCAGCAAATAAAAAGGAAGGGTTTATGGTATAAGTAAAGTTATTACCATATTCACTATGATCATTAATTCTACCGCCTAATTCAGCTTGAAAACCAATATTGGTTCTAAAAAAAAGAGAGCTAAAAGCACTAGCCATTTGATTATCAGCATTTAATCGTGAGCTATAAGGATTGTGCTGTTCTGTACTCAGCTTTCTGTAAGAAACACCACTTGCTAAATCTAAAAATTGATTAAACTTATAATTTAAATTAGCTTCTAGGTGACTTATATTCCCGGAATTATTAGTTCTGGAGCCTTGATTATTATATTGATTTTTTATGTTATTCTGACTCATATTAAAGTTTATGAGTCCATTATCAAGTACTACGCGTCCACCTATTCCAGCAAGAAATGAAGATTTACTATAGGAATAATCTAAGGCATCTTCAAAAGCACCATTATCTAAATCGGCAGTATTGTTATTAGCTTGAAAGTTTCCTCTTATACTTAATCGATTATTAATCTGCTGACCTAAATTTAACAACACTGACTTTTGGTGGAAACCATCCTTGTCAAAATTGGATACACCAGTGGCAGGTACTGCAGAAGAAAAATTTTCGGAGTCGGTATTGCTTGCACTAAATGAGATGCTTGTTTTTTTTATTTCACCACTAAGACCCAATACTTGCTTATAAGTATCGTATGAACCTGCAGTTGCTAAAACATTTGCGGATAATTTACCTAGCCCTTTCTTGGTAATAATATTGATTACCCCTGCAACAGCATCTGAACCATATAAAGTAGAATTTCCACCTTTAAGAATCTCTACACGTTCAATTAAATCTACAGAAATGGCAGAAATATTGTATTCACCAGAAATTTCAGAAGCATCATTAACAGGAATACCATCGATTAGAATTAGCGTATTTGCAGCGCTGGCACCACGCATGTACACGGCTTTTACATCGGCAGGATTACCTCCATTTCCACCAATTGTTATTCCTGCAACATTGTTTAAAACCTCATGCAGGGTTCTCCCCTGACTCCTAGCGAGGGTTTCGGCAGAAATTACTCTTACTACCTTACCAATTTCTGATATTTTTTTGGGTGAGCGACTAGCAGTTACGACTACCTCGTCAAGAATAGCGACAGATTTTTCCTGTGCGTGCACACTACTGTTAAGTAATGTCAATTGTGCTAGCCCTAGGCTTACAGCAATGTAAAGTTTTTTTGTTTTCATTTTGTTGTGAGTTTTTTGTCCCACAGCAAACAGATAATGAAGGAATACTAGAAATAAACCGTTAGATAGCACGATTTTCTCCAAGCTTCAATCCCCGAAAGCTATGAATTATATATGCTAAGGCAGGTCTTCTGACTTACTCCCGGTTTATCCTGCCTTCCCATACTGAACAGATCAGTAAAGTGACAATAATTTGAATAACCGTTATGGAGAACACAGCAGCGGGACTGTCCAGGATTCTAACCTGGTTCCCTTTTAATCTCGATAATGAAATCAAGAACCATTAACCCTACAAACTTAAATCAAACAAGAAAAAATACGAATGAATGTTATTAACATTTTAGGATAAGTAATTTTAATTAAATTGCGTATTATGAATGAAGAAGTTTTATTTGATTTTTGTATATAAAATCATACTAATTCAATTAAAAATGGTTCAAACTAATGTGGATAAAAACATAATTAATATGAATTCAAATTAAAAAATCTTAACGCATAAGTAAATCATCCAGTATGAAAGAGCTACCAATAACCGTAAGACGATCTATAGAATTAATTGGTATTTGTTTGCTAGGTGCAATAATTTCTATAGGAAGCGAAATCATTATGCCAGTTTTAATGGCCTTTTTTCTCAGTATTGTACTTTTACCTAGCTACAGATTTTTGAGAAATAAGAGAGTTCCAGAAGCCCTAGCCATTTTATTACCCATCTTACTCGGCGCGGTATTTATTGGCTCGGTAATTTGGTTTTTCTCTGCTCAAATCAGCATACTTGCCGCCGATTTTCCACAAATTCAGAAAAACATCAGCTTTCATTTAAATAATTTAAGTTTTTGGATAAACAGTAAAACAGATTTCTCTACTCAAGAGCAAATAAAATTTTTGAATGAGCAAAGCAATAAATTATTAGTCAATGCCGGAAATATTATTGGAGGCGCAGCAGGTTCTATCACTTCCGCCTTTATTTTTATTGGTTTAGTCCCAATTTACATCTATTTATTCTTATCCTATAAAAATCTACTACTACGCTTTATTTTTATGTGGTTCAGAACACAACAACATAAGAAAGTTAAGGAGGTAATGAAAGAAACCGAGGTCATTATCAAAAGCTATCTTGTTGGACTCCTCATTCAAATAGCCTATATCACTATATTACTAGGTGGGATATTATTGGTACTAGATATTAAACATGCCATACTTATAGGAGTAATTTTCGCATTATTAAATCTTATTCCTTATGTAGGGGCATTAATTGGAAATTTGATTGGTGTTTTATTAACCCTAACCTCTTCACAAGAATTGTTACCCATTTTTTTAGTCCTGGGAGTAATAGCTATTGTTCAGTTTCTCGACAATAACATCTTGATGCCACGAATTGTGGGTTCAAAAGTCAAAATAAATGCATTTGCAGCCATCTTGGGAGTATTTATTGCAGGAACATTAGCTGGCGTGTCTGGAATGTTCCTCGCTTTACCTATGGTTGCGGTATTGAAAATAATTTTCGATCGCTCTAGTATGTTCAAACCCTGGGGGATATTATTAGGTGATGAAAATACGATTAGAAGTCCGATGAAATCCCGAAACTCAGAATAAGTAACGGAAATATAGACGCGTAATTAAAAAAACAAAATGGTATTAAGTTTGTAAATGAGGAAACTGAAAAATAATTTAATAAGATTTTTTAGAGGCTGTTATTTTGAAAATGCTCCTCAATACCTAATCCAAATAGAGCAAAATCATATTTCACTGGGTCATTAGAATCAAATTGCTGAAGGTTCAAAGTTAGTTCAACAGCAGTTTGCCAATCTACTTGTTTACGTGTAATTAACTTTAATTTTCGCGCTACACGTTCAACATGCAAATCTGTGGGACAAATAAGTTGAGCAGGTTTTATATTCTTCCAGATTCCAAAATCTACTCCTTTTTGATCATCTCTTACCATCCATCGTAAAAACATGTTTAATCGTTTACAAGTAGATTTCTGACTAGGTGAGCTAACATGCTTTTTGGTTCGTGAAGGATAATCAGGCATAGAAAAAAAATAATTTCTAAAATAATTTAATAAACTCTCGGTAGATTTTAGGGAAAATTCAGTTTTTTCGGATGAATTATCTCTTTTAAATTCAGGTCCCACGAATTTTGACCCATCCATACCAAATTTTAAATCTATACCGGTGAAAGCATTCTCTAATGATGAATTATAACGATAATGTTGTTTAAAAAACTCGATAAAATAGAGCGTATCGGTATCGTTAAAGGTTCGATGCTTAAAAGTCAAGAAACGTTTAAGATCTGAATCTTGATGATTCAGCATAAAATCAAATGGTGCTCCATCCATCAAATGAATGAGTTCTTTACACTTATTGATTATAGTTTTACGTTGGCCCCAAGCTAAAATAGAGGCCCAAAAACCCATAATCTCAATATCCTGTTTCAATTTAAATTGATGAGGAATACAAATCGGATCATTTTCAATAAAACCAGGTTGATTGTATTGTTCAACCTTTAAATCGAGAAAATCTTTTAGTCCCTGAAATGTATTTAATGAAACTGAATATTGAGACATATAAATTAAAAACCGGTTTTAAGAAAGTGCTTGCTTTAAATCTTCCAAAAGATCCTCCACATCCTCTACCCCAACACTTAAGCGTAATAAATTATCAGTAACACCAACTTTATCGCGTTCAGCCTTCGGAATTGAACCGTGTGTCATAGATACGGGGTGATTAATTAAAGACTCCACTCCTCCTAGAGATTCGGCCAATGCAAACACCTTAAAAGATGAAGCCACACGATAAGTTTCCTGAAGATCAGCACCTTTTAATGTAATCGAAATCATTCCTCCGAAATCACGCATTTGCTTTTTAGCGACATCATGGTTAGGATGATCCGTGAAACCTGGCCAGTAGATTTTATCTACTTTAGGATGAGTTTTTAAGTATTCTGCAATCTGTCTTCCATTTTCACAATGTGCTTTCATTCGAAGATGAAGCGTTTTTAAGCCTCTAAGTACTAGAAAACTATCCATCGGACCAGGAGTTGCGCCACAAGCATTATAGATAAACCATAAACGCTTGTAAAGATCCTCGTCATTCAGCATCAAAGCCCCCATTACCACATCTGAATGTCCGCCAAGGTACTTAGTCACCGAATGCATCACAATATCTGCTCCTAAATCAATTGGGTTTTGCAAATATGGCGAGGCGAAGGTATTATCAACAGCCAATATAATATTGTTTTGTTTTGCAATACCAGCAACAGCTTGAATATCAACAATTTGCATCGTAGGATTGGTTGGTGTTTCAATCCAAATCAATTTGGTCTGATCATTCACGTAATTTCTAACATTTTCTGGATCAGACATATCAATGAAATGGAATTTTATCCCATAATTAGAAAATATCTTAGTGAAAATACGGTAAGAACCTCCATAAAGATCATTCCCTGTGATCACTTCATCTCCCGGAGCCAGTAATTTCATTACAGCATCTGTAGCACCCATACCGCTTGAAAAAGCGAGACCGAAGTTTGCGTTTTCTAATGCTGCAAGACATGATTCAAGTGCTTTACGTGTAGGATTTGTCCCTCTGGAATACTCAAAACCTTTATTATCTCCTGGCGATTTCTGCCAATAGGTGGATGTTTGAAATATGGGAGTCATTATTGCACCTGTACTTGGATCAGGCTCTTGTCCCGCATGAATAGCTTTTGTTCCGAATTTCATGATTAATGAATTTATAATTTAAAAAGAATTTTATTTTAAATCAGATGATATAAATTATTTTTTTTAATAAATACAGAGCCTAAATAAATACCTATTAGATATCTACAGGACTAATCCATCAATTGTCTTTAACCTTACCTTTTTGAAAGGGATTTTATTACAAGGTTTTTGAAGACAAAATCTGCTTAAATTGATTAGAAATTAATTAATAAGCTCTTGCAAATAATACACGTTGTGTGGATGGATTTCCGCTAACCATGCACACTCCATTCTCAAGTTTATTATTTAGAGGAATACACCTAATAGTAGCTTTGGTTTCATCTTTAATTCTTTTTTCTGTTTCAGGAGTACCATCCCAATGCGCAGATATGAATCCAGCTTTATTTTCTAAAAGATCCTTAAACTCTTCATATGAATTTGCTTCGCGCGTATTTTCATCTCTAAATCTCAAAGCTTTTTGATAGATACTATTTTGAATATCAACCAATAAATTTTCAATATGTAGCACTAAGCCATCTCTAGAAATGGTTTGTTTTTCTTTTGTATCACGTCTAGCGATTTCAATAGTTCCATTTTCAAGATCGCGACCTCCTATTGCTAATCTTACTGGCACGCCTTTCATTTCATATTCAGCAAACTTAAAACCAGGTCGCAGGGTATCACGATCATCAAATTTTACTGAAATATTTTTACTTTTTAACTCTTTAGATAATTCTTTAGCGATAATAGAAATCTGTTCTAATTCTTCGTCAGAACGGTAAATTGGCACAATTACGACTTGGATTGGAGCCAGTTTTGGAGGAAGTATTAATCCAGAATCATCAGAATGAGCCATAATTAATGCACCAATTAAACGAGTAGATACTCCCCAAGAGCTTGCCCAGACATAATCAAGTTTACC
>NZ_JBIILQ010000137.1:0-7458 GCF_044232565.1 Daejeonella sp.
GCGAATGCTTCGGTATTGCGCCTAAACTCGCTACCTTTGCGGCCTGTTGAGAAACAATTATGGCTAAAGTATCTATTAATATTGCGACCGGTTCTGTACAAAAGGAAGAATTAATTGTTGGGATTGACCTCGGTACAACTAATAGCTTGGTTGCATTCATAAACCCTGAAGGCCATCCTCAGGTAATTAATGATACTGGAAAAGGTCTTTTAGTACCTTCAGTTATACATTTTCAAAACGATGGTCATGTAATTGTTGGTAATGAGGCTAAAGAATTTCTTATTTCTGATCCTCAAAATACTATATTTTCTGTTAAACGCCTACTCGGGCGTTCTTTTAAAGATATTGAGTCGCATAGCAGTCTTTTTTCTTATAAAATTATTGATGATGATCGCGAAAGTTTAGTTAAAATAAAGGTTGGAGATAAATTTTATTCGCCAATTGAACTTTCTGGAATGATTCTTAAAGAGCTGAAGGAGAGGGCAGAACATGCCCTTAAAACTGCGGTTAATCGCGCTGTGATTACTGTTCCTGCGTATTTTAATGATAGCCAGCGACAAGCAACACGCGATGCAGGTAAATTGGCAGGTTTAGATGTTTTAAGGATTGTGAATGAGCCTACCGCCGCTAGTTTGGCTTATGGAATTGGTTTAAATCCTGAAGAGGAAAAGATTATTGCAGTTTATGATTTAGGGGGCGGGACTTTCGATGTGTCGATTCTAAAGATACAAAATGGCATTTTTGAAGTGCTTTCCACCAATGGGGATACTTTTTTAGGTGGTGATGATTTTGATCAGGCTATCGTAAATTATTGGATTGAACAAAATAAGTTGGAGAATAAGCTGGGAGATTCTTCTTTCAATCAGGCTTTACGCTTAAAGGCTGAAGAGGCTAAAAAAGCATTAACAACGCAAAATATTTTCAATGATTTTGTGGGTGATGTGCCTTGCGCCATTACTAAATTAAAATTTGAAGAGCTAATTTTCTCAAAAGTAGATCAAACCATCGATTGCTGCAAAAATGCGCTAAAAGATGCAGGTTTGAACATTTCTGATATTCAAGAGGTAGTGATGGTAGGTGGATCTACACGTACTCCACTCGTAAAAAATAAAGTTGCTGAATTTTTTGAAAAAGAAGTGCATGATCAAATAAACCCTGATGAAGTTGTTGCCTTGGGTGCAGCCATTCAGTCGGATATTTTGGCCGGTAACAGAAAAGATATTTTATTACTTGATGTTACTCCGCTCTCTTTGGGGATTGAAACCATGGGCGGATTGATGGATGTAATTATCCCTAGAAATGCCAAAGTGCCAAATAAGGCTGGTAGGCAGTACACTACGTCAATTGACGGACAAGTAAACATGAAGATTTCTGTTTATCAAGGGGAGCGCGATTTAGTCTCAGAAAACAGAAAATTGGCAGAATTTGACCTAAAAGGTATTCCCTCAATGCCGGCAGGTTTCCCTAAGGTTGATATAAATTTTAAGCTTAATGCTGATGGTATCTTAACTGTTGAAGCAATTGAATTACGCTCAGGAGTTAAGCAGGAGGTAGAGGTTAAACCTACTTACGGTTTAACCGATGAGCAAGTGGAGCAAATGCTTTTGGATAGTGTAGAAAATGCACGCGAAGATGTAAGCAAAAGAATGCTCATTGAAGCACGTACAGAAGGTGAACAAATGGTTTATACCGTGGAACGTTTTCTTGCAAAAAATACGGATCAAGTCTCTGAAACTGAAATTGCCGATACTCAAAATTTGATTCAATCTCTCAAAAATGCTTTAGGATCTGGTGATAAAGATCTAATTTTAAAAAGTATCGACGAGTTAAATGAATTTACACGTCCTTTTGCTGAACGATTGATGAACACTGCCATTTCAACCGCCATGAAGGGTAAGGCAATCGAGTAATTATAATACACTCAATTTTCTTTCCTTTGGTCGGTGTTGTCACCGTACCAATTACCCTATGGTCACCGTACCAAATTAACCCATCGTCCCTAGAGTTTAGCACAGCGTTTCTACGGATTATTTATTGACTAGACTCTTCAAACTCATTTTAATTCCGCTGGCTGAGGCTCTCGAAACCCACCAACCTTGCCACATATTTCCCAATAATATCAAACTCCAAATTCACAGTGTCTCCCTTTTTTAGCTCCTGCATATTGGTATGTTCGTAAGTATAAGGAATGATAGCTACTGAAAAGGCGTTTTCTTGAGAGTTTACCACCGTCAGACTAATTCCATTCACGCAAATTGAACCTTTTTCGACAGTGATATTGCCCATTTTAGGGTCATAAGTGAAGCTATATTCCCAGCTGCCACCCATTTCTTTTACTTCAGTGCATAATGCTGTTTGATCTACGTGGCCTTGCACAATATGTCCGTCTAAACGTCCATTCATTTGCATGCAGCGTTCCAAATTTATTAAACTACCCTCTTTAAGTTGTCCGATATTAGATTTATTTAGCGTTTCGGCCACAGCCGTAACCGTGTGAGTGCCATTTGCTAAAGCAACAACGGTTAAACAAACACCATTATGAGCCACAGATTGATCGATTTTAAGTTCATCAGAAATTTCTGATTGAATGGTTAAATGCAGATTATCTTGTTCTTTTCTGAGTTCTAAAACGCGACCGATATTCTCAATGATGCCTGTAAACATATATTTTCTATTAAACTAGTGTTCTTTCCTATTTTTTCTCCACTGAGATTCATTTTCAGCACTTACATTTTCTTTTGCCGTATCACTAATTGAACTCATAAAATTTGAACCAATTAGAGCGGCAATCATAGCTTCTTCCTCATTTTCTTGCGAGAGATGCTCCGGAAGGAAGTATTTATTCACAAAATGGGTGTCGAAATTGCCAGATACAAAAGCTTCATGCTGCATCACAAATTTTCCGAAGGCTAGGGTTGTTTGAATACCCGTAATTTGGTATTCATCGATTGCACGAATCATACGTTGGATGGCTTCTTGGCGGTCTTTTCCATAGCTTACCAATTTGGCAATCATCGGATCATAATAAATTGGGATATCCATTCCTTGCTCAAAACCATCATCTACTCGTATTCCGGGACCTTTAGGAGTGATATAAGTCTGTAAATTACCTATATCTGGCAGAAAATTATTTGCTGGGTCTTCGGCATAAACTCGTACTTCAATAGCATGCCCCTTAATTTTGAGATCATCCTGCGTAAAACTTAATGGCTCACCACGAGCAATCCGAATTTGTTCTTTTACAAGGTCAATACCAGTAATCATTTCCGTTACCGGATGCTCAACCTGTAAACGCGTATTCATCTCTAGGAAGAAAAAATCTAGGTTTTCATCCAAAATAAATTCAACGGTTCCAGCACCAATATAATTACATGAACGGGCTGCATTGACAGCACTTTCACCCATTTTTCGCCTAAGTTCTTCAGAAAGCACTGAAGAAGGAGCTTCTTCCACTACTTTTTGATGCCTCCTTTGTACGGAGCAATCGCGTTCAAATAGGTGCACAATATTGCCATAATTATCCCCTAGAACTTGTATTTCTATGTGTCGAGGTGAAGAAACATAACGTTCGATAAATACTGAACCATCTCCAAAGGCTGAACTCGCCTCCGAAACTGCAAGGTCCATTTGCTCCACAAAATCGGAAGCCTTTTCAACAATTCTCATGCCTTTGCCACCGCCGCCTGCTGCTGCCTTAATCAATATTGGATAACCAATTTCTAATGCTCTGTTTTGCGCAACTTCAAGGTCTGTAACGGCTTCTTCCGTGCCTGGAACCATGGGGATATTATAGCTCAGTGCCGCTGCTTTGGCAGACAGTTTGTTACCCATAATTTCCATCGCCTCGGGCGAAGGACCAATTAATGTAATTCCCGCAGCTTTAACCATTCTCGCGAAGGCAGCATTTTCAGATAAAAATCCATAACCTGGATGAATTCCTTGAGCCCCTGTTTTTTTGCAGGCCTCAATAATTTTTTCTCCTAAAAGGTAAGATTGAGAGGAGGGCGCAGGTCCGATGCAAACGGCTTCATCAGCATATCTCACATGAAGGGCATTACGATCGGCTTCCGAAAATACAGCAACGGTTTTTATGCCCATTTCACGCGCAGAGCGCATGATGCGAAGGGCAATTTCACCCCTGTTGGCTATCAGAATTTTTTCCATAGATCAGTTGTTTTAGATCGCCTGCAAGAAAAGCAAAATTTCGATGAAGATTATGCTGAAAATGTCATTTTCGAGATAATATTTCAATTTAGTGAATTTTCTTTAAGGTCTCAAGCGTATAGTCAATCATTTCAGAATTGATATCTAAATGGGTAACAAAACGAATCATCTGCTTCCCAAAGGAATTGCATTTTATGCCGTGATGTGCTAATTTCTCGACAAATTCTTCTGGATTGTGCTTCTCGTCAAGCTCGAAAATTACAATGTTGGTATCCGCAGGCATGCAGCTTTTTACAAAAGCTAAGCCAAGTAATGCCTCCGCTAGAACCTTCGCGTGGCGATGATCATCTTTCAAGCGATTAACATGGTGGTCAAGGGCATAAATGCCCGCAGCAGCTAGAAAACCAGCCTGACGCCAGCCTCCACCTAGAACTTTGCGTATACGTTTTGCTTTTTGTATTGTTTCTGTACTTCCTAATAATACTGAACCTACCGGTGCGCCTAATCCCTTTGATAAACAAACAGAAATTCCATCAAACATTCTTCCATACTCTTTCGGATTATCGTTTGTTTCTGCTAGTGCATTAAAAATACGTGCTCCATCTAAATGAAGGCTCATGTTTTTTAAGCGGCATAAATGGTAAATTGGCTCTATTTGGTCAAGGGTATAAAAACTACCACCACCACGGTTTACTGTATTTTCAAGGACTACCAAAGTGCTTTTTGGATAGTGAATATTTTCGGGATTGATTTGAGGTTCAATTAGATCGGCAGTCAAGCGACCGCGATCGCCATTCAATAAACGCACCGATGCGGAAGAATTGAAGGCTATTCCACCACCTTCATAACGGTATACATGGGCAGTTTCATCACAAATAACCTCATCCATTGGATTTGTAAAGCATTTAATTGCGATTTGATTGGTCATAGTACCTGATGGACAAAACAAGGCGTCATCCATTCCAAATAAATGTTTAAGCTTGTTTTGGAGCGCATTTACGGTTTCATCTTCCCCAAAAACATCGTCCCCGACTTTTGCGCTATACATTGCTTCTAGCATCCCCGGACTAGGCCGAGTTACCGTATCGCTGCGTAGATCTACCACCATTTTTGTCTCATTCATGGCTAAAATTAAATTTAATCTTGCTTATTTGAAATTATTTCTGTTGAATATGGTTCAAAAAAGATAATTCTAAGAGTTTTTATTGCCAAATTTTAATTCTATTTTTAAAATAAATAAAAGAATTTGACAATATACATAGTGTCCTTTTGACAATAAGTATTATTTCATACCTTTAAATTTTAATATATATATATATAATTATGATCATTATTGCTGATGGCGGCTCTACCAAAACCAATTGGTGTTTATTAAATGATGCTGGTCAAAAAATCTATTTTAACACAGAAGGATACAACCCATACTTTGTAAGTTCAGAATATATTATTGAATCTCTTTTTAAGGATCTTCCTTCAGATCTAGATTTAGATAAGGTTACCGAAGTGAATTATTATGGTGCTGGTTGCTCTACGGATGAAAAACAAAAGATTGTCTCAGATGCTATGGCAAATGTTTTTACCAAAGCCAGCATTTATATTGGTCATGATCTTCTTGCTGCAGCTCGCTCATTATTAGGATTAGATACAGGCTTTGCCGCAATTCTAGGAACGGGAACTAATACTGGTCTTTACGATGGTAGAGACATTTCACTAAACATTGATTCTGCAGCTTATATTTTAGGAGATGAAGGTAGTGGATGCTATATTGGAAAAAAATTATTGACGGATTATTTACGTGGATATATGCCAGAAGTGGTTAGGGAACGTTTTTGGGAAACTTACAAGCTAACTCCAGAGCAAGTAACCGATCAGGTTTATACCAAACCTCTTGCAAATCGCTTTTGTGCTAGCTTCAGTAAGTTTGTATACGATAATAACGTTCATGCAGAATATTCAAGAAAAATTGTTAAGACTTCTTTTGTTGATTTTTTTGAAAATATCGTAAGCCATTATCCAAATTATAAAGATTATACCTTCAATTGTATTGGCTCTGTTGGATACAATTTTAGAAATGTGCTCGAAGAAACTGCTATAGAATATGGTATGAAAGTTGGAAAAATTATTCGTTCTCCGATAGATGAATTAGTTCGCTACCATGTGGAATTAGCACCGAGAAAATAGTCGTTATTAAAATTAAGCTAATTGAAAATATTTCATTCAATATTAGCAGAACACCTTTTTATTGAGACTAAAAATCCAAGAATGACTGTCCCATGACGGTCATTCTTGTTTCATGCGCTAAGAGCCATTTTTTTCGCCAAATACCGGTAGAAAATCCCACAAGTTTTCCATTGCTACCAATTACTCGGTGGCATGGCACCACCAGCAAAAGATTGTTTTTTCCATTAGCTGCCGCAAATTGCTCTAATAGCAAGCGGGTTTTGCATTCGTTTAGCCAATATTGCATAGCTTATGCTGTGGCCTAAAGGGATATTCTGGAGTTCTAGCCATACATTTTTCTGAAAATCGCTTCCCGATTGATTCATAGGGAAGTGGAAATTTTTTCTTTTGCCTTCAAAATATTCTCTTAGTTGAGACTGGGCTAAATCACTTATCTGATTTGGGTTCTCATTTTCATCCTGCTCAATAAAATGGATTGAGTGCACCTCATTTTCTGTCGCTTTATTGATTATTTTCCCGATTGGGCTCTCATTATGGATGAAAGCACGGATCCAAATTACAGAGAAATCTTGGAATCTGTTTGCTAAATACTTAAAACTGAAATTCAAAGTTTATATTTGCCTCGATGGATTTATTCAACCAAATAAAGTTTTTAATCCGGAAGGAAATTAAGCTTGAGTGGCGTTCAAAATATGCATTGAATGGGATACTCCTATATGTAGTTTCTACTGTTTTTGTTTGCTATTTAGCTTTTCGTCAGGTTAGTAGCGCCCAAACTTGGAATGCCTTATTCTGGATAATTATGCTATTTGCCTCTGTAAATGCCATCACTAAAAGTTTTATTCAGGAAAGTCGTGCCCGTCAGCTTTATTATTACACCATTGCTAGTCCGAAGGCAATTATTATTTCTAAAATAATTTACAATATTTTCTTGATGATCTTACTTTCGCTGATTGCCCTCGGTTTTTACTCACTAGTTTTCAATAATCCTATGGGCGACCCTTGGTTTTATTTACTTTCAGTTTTATTGGGTAGTATTAGTTTTGCTTCAGTTTTTACGATGATTTCTGGTATTGCTTCGAAGGCGAGTAATGGTGGCGGACTAATGGCCAT
>NZ_JBIILQ010000138.1:0-7432 GCF_044232565.1 Daejeonella sp.
TTGGTGGCACAGAACATCGTTTATTACCAGATATGATTGAAATTGGATCCTTCATCGGACTTGCTGCCATGACTGAATCTGAAATTACCATTAAAAACGTTCAGTTTGAAGAACTTGGGATGATTCCTGAAGTATTCAGAAAGCTCGGCATAAAACTTGAATTAAGGGGCGATGACATTTTTATCCCAGCACAAAAATCATATGAAGTTGAAACTTTCATAGATGGATCAATCATGACAATTGCAGATGCCCCTTGGCCTGGATTTACTCCTGATCTTTTAAGTATCATGCTCGTTGTTGCCACCCAAGCAAAAGGCAACGTGTTGATTCACCAAAAAATGTTTGAAAGTCGCCTTTTCTTCGTCGATAAATTGATAGACATGGGTGCGCAAATCATTTTATGTGATCCACATCGTGCAACGGTTATCGGACTTGATAAAAAAGTTAAGCTTCGCGGAATCGAAATGACTTCCCCAGACATCAGAGCGGGGGTTTCTTTATTAATTGCAGCGCTATCGGCGCAAGGCACTTCCATCATTCATAATATCGAACAAATAGAGCGCGGTTATCAAGACATAGATATTCGTTTAAGAGCTTTAGGAGCCGATATTAGAAGAATTGATGCGACTGCCAAAGGTCACTAATCAGCAAAAAAAGCCAATATAGGTCTTCATTATTGTTGATAATTAGGTATCTTGCTCTACCTGATATCTTCTACTAAACGCACGTAAAATACTATTTATGAACATCATCATAATAGGAAATGGAATTACCGGTATTACCTGCGCTCGTCAGATTCGTAAGCAAAATTCAGCTGCCACAATAACAGTCATCTCCAAGGAGAGTGAATATTTCTATTCTCGTACTGCACTGATGTACATTTACATGGGGCACATGAAATTTGAAAATACTAAGCCTTATGAGGATTGGTTCTGGACAAAGAACAGAATCAATTTAGTTAAAGCGACAGTGAATGGATTAGATGCTGAAAACCAGACCATTACACTAGAAGATTCACGAGTTTTATCCTTTGATAAACTTGTTTTAGCATGCGGTTCTATTCCGAATAAATTAGGCTGGCCAGGCCAGAATTTAAAAGGTACACAAGGGCTTTATAGTATTCAGGATTTGGAGGAAATGGAATTAAACACCAAAAATATTTCTTCAGCAGTGGTAGTTGGCGGTGGATTAATAGGCATTGAAATGGCAGAAATGCTCCACAGCAGAAATATTTCTGTAAGTATGCTCATCAGAGAAAAAGCCTTTTGGTTAAGTGTGCTACCTCTTGAAGAAGCTCAATTAGTAGGCCGCCATCTTAAAGAACAGGGAATAAATTTAATATTTAATACAGAACTAAAGGAAATAAAATCCCTTGATCAGATATCTGTTGATCATATTTTAACCGACGCAGAAGAAAAAATATCATGTCAGTTTGTGGGATTAACAATTGGAGTTAAACCCAATATAGAATTCCTGAAAAATACTCCTCTAGAAATAGAAAAAGGTATCGTCGTTAATGAATTTTTAGAGACAAATGTCCCTAATATTTATGCTGCTGGAGATTGTGCTCAATTGGGCTCATTAAAAACAACACAAGCGGCAGTAGAGCAATTGTGGTATACAGGAAAAATGCAGGCAGAAACCTTGGCCAACACCATTTGTGGAAGCAGAACCGCTTATGAGCGCGGAATCTGGTTCAATTCAGCCAAATTCTTTGATATTGAGTTTCAAAGCTATGGAAAAGTGCCATCAGTACTCCCTAAAGAGCAGCAAAGCTTTTATTGGGAGCATAAAAAAGGAAAGATATCTTTCAGAGCTAATTTCAATCAATCAGACCAGTCTATAATCGGTTTTAATTTCATGGGCATACGCTTCAGACAGGTAATTGCAGAACGTTGGATTCGTGAAAAGCGGAGTATAAATGAAGTGATGGAAAAACTGAGCCTAGGTTGGTTTGACCCTGAATTTTCAAAATCTCATGAAAAAGAAATAGTCCAAGCATTTATACTATTCAATGAAAATGCAAGATAAGTCCCTTTCCATAGCGGAACCTGTAGAGAGCCCAATTTCTCAAAAAATTGGTGCTAGCATGATTGCTGCAGCAATTTTATGTGCCCTAATTGCTGCTTCGGGACCAGGAGCGGCGTATCCGATACTCTTTTTTTGGGGAATAATAGTGCTCGTTTTTGCGGGCACTATAAGTTATTCTATCCCCTATTTCAAGGCCATTCCGGGAGTAAAAAATAATGGTGTCATGCAAAATCCCGCAACAAATCGGGGAGCAATTGCTTGGGGCGTGGCGATGTTAATGACTGGTTTTTACATTATTCTATATTGGTTTCCATCGTATTTGGAGGGATTAATCCGAATGATGGACCCACTGAGCATAATTCTCCGAAATACAAAAGCAGATCACTGGTTTTTATATGGTGCCTTCTATACAATCGCGGTTTTGGTGATGGGAATAAAGTTTATTGCCAAATATAAATACAGTAGATATCAAGTAATTAGAACAATATCTGTGATGTTTTTCCAATTGGGATTTGCCTTTTTAATACCGGCATTTTTAATGAAATTAAATCAACCTGAGTTTTATTTTTCCTATTTCTGGCCCCTAAAATATTCCTATATATTTCCAAATGATGTCAATAATTTAATCCAATCTGGCAATATTGGGGTTTTTATGGTGTTCTGGGGCTTGGTAATGACCTTTATTGCAACACCAATTTTAACCTATAATTATGGCAAGCGATGGTATTGTTCATGGGTTTGTGGATGTGGTGCCTTGGCCGAAACATTAGGTGATCCATACCGACAATTATCAGATAAATCGTTAAAATCATGGAAAATTGAACGCTGGATGGTCCATTCTGTTTTAGTTTTCGTTACTATAACTACAGCCTTACTCTGGTTAAATTCATGGAAAAATGGCACAATACTAGGTGATGCATCAGGATTATTTGCGCAATGGTATGGTTTTTTAATCGGCTCTGTATTTTCGGGTGTAATTGGGACAGGTTTCTACCCGATTATGGGTTCACGGGTTTGGTGTCGTTTTGGATGCCCAATGGCAGCCGTTTTAGGCTTATTCCAACGCTTCAAGTCAAAATTCAGGATTACTACAAATGGAGCACAATGCATCTCCTGCGGCAATTGCTCCACCTATTGTGAGATGGGAATCGACGTGAGAGCCTATGCACAGAAAGGCGAAAATATAATTCGCTCCTCTTGCGTGGGATGCGGAATTTGTGCAACCGTTTGCCCTAGAGGAGTTCTAAAGCTTGAAAATCTGGCCGAAGAAGGTCGTTTTGAACCCTATAAGCGTGATGAGCTCTAATACAAGTGCAGCAAATGTTTATGTAATCATTCCCGCCTATAATGAGAGTCAATCCATTGGAAAAGTAATTGCTGATATACCCAATCTGGTGCGTGAAATTATTGTTGTTGATAATGTTTCGACCGACAATACCGCTGAGGTAGCCCGAGAGAAAGGAGCAACTGTATGGAGAGAAAACCGAAAAGGTTATGGCTATAGCTGCTTAAAAGGAATGGAGTATGTTCAAACAAAAGCAAAACCAGAAGATATCATAGTTTTTTTAGATGGCGATTACTCAGATTTTCCCAGCGAAATCACCCTAATTATTAAACCGATTTTAAATTCTAATTACGATTTAGTTATCGGCTCAAGAGTACTTGGCAACAGAGAGCCTGGGTCTTTATTATTTCAGCAAATGGCAGGCAATTGGCTCGCTACTAAGCTGGTTAAATTATTCTACAATGCTAAGTTTACTGATTTAGGGCCCTTTAGAGCGATTAAGTGGTCGGCATTACAAGAACTAGGCATGAAAGATAAAACCTTCGGCTGGACCGTTGAGATGCAGGTTAAAGCAGCAAAGCAGAAATTGAAATTCACAGAAATACCTGTAAGCTATCGACGCCGAATTGGAGTAAGTAAGGTATCTGGTACAATCTATGGTACTTTTATGGCTGGGTATAAAATATTACTTACCATCTTTAAAAATATTTAATCCGGGATTCAATTCACACATGATAGCGCTTATCTTAATAATTGCATACTGCTTTTTCTTCTTCTTTATTGCCCTTTTTAGCTTGGGGCAGTTAGCGCTTATAATCACTTATCTAAGAAATAAGAATAAGGAAAATGTTAAAATCGAATTAAATAGCCTACCAAAAATAACCATCCAACTACCAATTTATAATGAACGGTTTGTAATTAAGCGACTCCTAGAAGCTGTTTCCAAATTAAACTATCCTAAAGAAAAATTAGAAATACAGGTATTAGATGACTCAGACGATGATACGAGCATGCTCGCTCAACAATTAGTCGATAAATTGAGACAAGATGCTTTTTTAATAGAACATATTCAGCGCAAAAACAGAATAGGGTTTAAAGCTGGGGCCTTACAAAACGGTTTAAATTTAGCTTCAGGTGAATATATTGCCATTTTTGATGCAGATTTTATCCCCGATCCAAACTTTTTAATCGATAGTCTAGCCTATTTCACTCATGAAAAAATCGGGATGGTTCAAAGTCGCTGGGGGCATCTTAATCCTAGAGACTCATGGCTTACCCGCGCACAAGAATTGGGTTTAAACTGCCACTTTATTATCGATCAAGAAGGGCGCTCTAAGGGCGGATATTTTATAAACTTTAATGGAACAGCCGGCATTTGGCGAAAAAGCTGCATTGAGGATGCCGGCGCTTGGGAAGCCGATACACTAACCGAAGACCTTGATTTGAGTTATCGTGCACAGATGAAAGGCTGGCAATTTAATTTTTGCCCCGACATTATTTCACCCGCCGAACTTCCCGATCAAGTGAGTGCTCTAAAATCGCAGCAGTTTAGATGGATCAAAGGCGGAGTAGAAACCTCGAAAAAACTATTAGGTAAATTATGGGAATGCCCTCTGCCACTGTCCAAAAAGCTATTTGGGACTGTTCAGCTGCTCAATAATTACATTTATGGCTTCATTCTTTTTGCCGGGATGACAAGTGTTCCCTTAATGATATTAAAAAATACTAGGACAGAACACCATCTATTTTTTAATTGGAGTTCGCTATTCATTATCGTACTCCTCATCAACTTCTTTTATTGCTATATCAGTGTTTTGCACGATAAAAAAAATACATTTTCGGCATTAAAAGAAATACTCAGTGCCTACCCCATTGCAGTAATTGTATCCATGGGTATGTCTTACCATAATATGATTGCAGTATTTAAGGGCATAAATGGACAAAAATCTGCCTTTATCAGAACTCCCAAGTTTAACGAATCAAAAGTTTATAATCCTTATTCAAGGAAGCAAAAGCTCAAGAATTATGTTCCAGAAATACTTCTTTTTATTTACTTCTTAACGGCTTCAGGCATTGGAATTTATTTCCTAGATTTTGGCTTCCTAATTTACCATGTCTTAATGACTGCAGGTTTCGGATATATTTTCTACCGTGCAGCGATTGAATAGATTTACTAAAATTTATTAACCGGAAATAGCATTTATAATGTCATACTGGGTGATAATCTCAATATTACCATTCCCATCTTCCACTAAAACAGCCATGTTTTCCTTGTTGATAATCGACGAAATTTTATCAATGGAAGTATTCAAATCCACAAAAGGAAAAGAGGAAGTCATGATATCCTTAACACAACCAGAACGAAGGGCAGGATTCTCTAAAACAGCACTCAAAATGTCACTTTCAGTAATTTTTCCAACAACCATCCCCTTCTGAGTAACTGGGATCTGGGAAATATTCAATGATTTTATGGTGTTAATCGCCTGCAGTACAGATTGTTCACAATCAATAGTCACAATTTCTTGTCGGCCGCGTTTTGTCAAAATCGACTTCGCAGTTAGTTTTTCATCTTCTAAAAAGCCACGTTCTCTTAACCAATCTTCATTATACATTTTACCCATGTATCTTGATCCATGATCATGAAAAATGATTACCACTACATCGTCTTCTTTGAGCTCATCTTTCAATTGCATGAGCCCAGCAAGTGCAGAACCCGCAGAATTACCCGCAAAAATCCCTTCTTTTCTTGCAATATCACGGGTCATCAATGCCGCATCTTTATCAGTAACCTTCTCAAAGCGATCAATTACATTAAAATCCACATTTTGAGGCAGAAAATCTTCACCTATACCCTCAGTAATGTAGGGATAGATCTCATTTTTGTCAAAAATTCCCGTTTCTTTATATTTTTTGAAGACAGATCCATAAGTATCAATTCCCCAAATTTTAATGCTTGGATTCTTCTCCTTAAGATATTTGCCTGTACCAGAAATAGTTCCGCCAGTACCAACACCAACAACCAGGTGCGTAATTTTACCCTCTGTTTGCGCCCAAATTTCTGGCCCTGTTTGTTCGTAATGTGCTAAAGAGTTTGATAAATTATCGTATTGATTGGGCTTCCATGAATTTGGAACCTCACGCTCAAGTCGTGAAGAAACAGAATAATAAGACCTTGGATCTTCAGGGTCAACATTGGTAGGACACACAATAACCTCTGCACCAAAAGCACGCAAAGCATCAACTTTTTCTTTCGATTGCTTATCTGTAGTGGTAAAAATACACTTATAACCCTTAATGATGGCAGCCATCGCAAGTCCCATTCCCGTATTACCGGATGTACCCTCAATGATTGTTCCTCCTGGCTTCAACTTTCCGCTCCTCTCTGCATCCTCAATCATCTTCAAGGCCATTCTATCTTTAATAGAGTTGCCTGGATTGGTTGTTTCAATTTTAGCTAAAACCGTAGCTTTAACATCCTTCGTTATATTGTTCAATTTTACCAATGGAGTGTTTCCAATGGTTTCAAGAATATTATTGTACCACATAATGCAAAAATACGTATTTAAGCTTAAATCAATATATTAAATGCTTTATTAGTAATAAAAAGAAATAATATATTGATTTATAAAAATTAAAAGAATTTAATTTTGAAAATGTCAAAAATTAAGATAATAACCAATGTAAATTGGGTAAGATTGTATTTTAATATTTATTTTCGTGCGACTAAAACTTCAAGTGTTTTACAGTTAAGCCTTTATTAATCAATTGCTTAAGAGAATCTATACCAACTCTTAAATGTGTTTCTACATATTGCTCAGTAACGTTCGAATCACTTTCAGCTGTTTTCACACCCTCAGGAATCATAGGTTGATCTGAAACCAATAATAAGGCACCTGTTGGGATCTTATTTGCAAAACCTGTGGTAAAAATGGTAGCCGTTTCCATATCTACAGCCATGGCGCGCAGGCTTTTAAGATACTTTTTAAAACTCTTATCATGCTCCCAAACTCTACGGTTAGTGGTGTATACGGTACCAGTCCAGTAATCACGTGAATGATCACGAATGGTTGTTGAAATAGCTTTTTGTAAAGCGAAGGCTGGTAGTGCTGGGACTTC
>NZ_JBIILQ010000139.1:0-7378 GCF_044232565.1 Daejeonella sp.
GATGGGTTTATTAACAACAGATTTTATAGAGAGGGCAGCACCACCACGAGTATCACCATCTAATTTTGTTAAAACAACACCTGTAAAATCAAGACGATCATTGAATGCTTTGGCAGTATTTACCGCATCCTGACCGGTCATAGAATCGACTACAAACAGGATCTCATGTGGTTTTGTTTGTGCCTTTACCTCAGCGATCTCTTTCATCAATCCCTCATCAATCGCCAAACGACCGGCAGTATCGATGATCACTACATTTTGTCCGTTCTTTTTTGCCTCAGCAATTCCAGCCATTGCAATGGCCACAGGATCTTTGGAAGTACGGTCAGTATAAACCGGTACCCCGATCTGCCCGCCAAGAATTTCAAGTTGATCAATTGCTGCAGGTCGGTAAACATCACCAGCAACTAATAATGGTTTTTTATTTTTTTGATTTTTTAGGTAGTTGGCAAGCTTCCCCGAAAAGGTAGTCTTACCCGCACCGTTTAGTCCGGCGATAAGTATTACCGTAGGATTTGCTGAAATATTTAATTCATCAACACTGCCGCCCATTAAGGCAGCCAGCTCATCATTCATGAGCTTTGTTAATAACTGGCCTGGAGAAATGGAGGTTAAAACGTTGAGTCCGAGTGCTTTTTCTTTTACATCATCGGTAAATGCTTTGGCGGTTTTATAATTAACATCGGCATCCAAAAGAGCTTTGCGAATCTCTTTCATGGTTTCTGCCACGTTAATTTCTGTAATACTACCCTGGCCTTTTAATACCTTAAAGGCTCTGTCAAGTTTATCTTGTAAATTTTCAAACATCGTTTCAATCAGCTTTTACCAAATACAAAGTTAAGCTTTCTGAACAATAGGTCTAAAATAATTATTGATTCAAGGAAGAAAATTAAATTTTGAGTCTTAAAACGTCAATTTGCGAGTTTATACACTAGTCCGAATGCCATGGTTTGACTTGCCTGCATTTTATTGTCAGAATCATCATCATAGAGCAAAATACCAGATAAGGACACATTAATGAGTTTATTGACATTGGCTGTTAGGGTAACATCTAGCCTATTATCAATTCTTGATAGCTTTTCATAATTGGCAAACATAGCATATCGACTTTTCAGGATTAAGTTTTTAGCTATTTCCTTATCGTAGGAGCTTACAACCTGGAAAGCCAGCTCATTTCTAAAGGTTTTTCCTGGGGTCACACCAAAGTTTTTAGGATTTGTTCTATAAAGCGCAGTATCCAATACAAAGGTTTGTCTGGCTGTACCCGTACCAATTCGCACGAAGAAATGTTTTACCGGTTTATACTCAAATCCTAGTGATTCTGTAAGATAGCCGGGAGCCATAAACTTGGAGAGAAGTGTTCTTTTTTCATTCCCCTTTGCATCTTTAGAAAATGAGTAGCCCACATCAAATTGTGATTCAAAGTTTATCGATCCGAAGAAATACCAGCTTTTTGAAAGTTTAAGAGCTATTTTATTATCCCAAAATATACGATCGGCTGTTTTACGTGAGAGCTGATCTTTATTTTTGAGTTTCCCATATTGTAAAATCAATTCGGAAGCAAAGTTTTTATCGGTTTTGGTATAATCGGTTTTATAAGAAAATTGTCCCCCCATGGCCAAAGAATTAACCCCACCCGCTCCCCAGTTATCACTGAAAGAAGCTTGGTTAACATTAATTCCGAATTGGGTTAGGTTACGCCAATAATTTACTTTAACAATTAAATTAGGACTCTGGATTGGGCTTAATATCTCCGGAAACAGAACCGGGCGCCTAACTGGCAGGATATTTTTTTTGGGATATTGTTTTAACTCTTTTATTAAAACGGTATCAGCTTCAGCTTTTTGGGCAAAAGAGCTTGAGCTATAACTCAATAGGATGAATAAGATTGCTACCGTTCTTTTTAACATAAGACAAAGAAAAACAAAAAAGAATTCTCTTTAATAGGATTTTTAGCTTTTTCCATACCTAAATCTCTAATTCCCATTTAGCGGTTGTAAACGGTATGCTGCTGGGTTTTGTAAATAAAATGTATAGGACTTTTTGATGTATTCAATCAGTTCATAATCATTGGCTTCCAGAATAAAATAATAACCCGGCTTATATTGTTGTTTGAAGTCGGCAAGTTTAGCTCCATTTAAACCCGTCACCTTGTTTACAAGCGTTTTGGTGAATCGGTATTCAATTATAGCATCGCGGTAATCACGCTCAATGATTTTTTGCAATAGCCTTGCATTTCTTCCTTGCCTACTTAATAGGCTGTATAAAGCATCAATGCCGAGTCCGGCGCCACCGCCACCATTGCTACCTCCAACAGAAAAAATATCCCCAACCGCCCCTTTGCTATAAGCTGAGTTGTATTCTTCTATTTTTGCTTTTAATCGATCTTCAGGACTTCCCAAGCTATCCTTTACCACCACCTCCTGCAATTGAATGATATTTCGCTTTAAGTAAAAAAGAATGGTGCTTTCTGAACGTACACGTACAGTATCTACGCCATAGCCCTGCAGGGCAGCCACCAAAACGTCGCCTTCGCGTACATTTGTTTTAAATTCACCTTTTGTAGTATTGTAAAACCCTTCGCCGCTTCGTGTATTAAAAATATAAACACGCGTTAAGCGTTGCTTAGAGTCCGTGTCAAATACAATCCCTTGTATGGGCTTATCCTGAGCCAAAAGACTACAAACGGGGAAAGAAAGTAGCAATAAGAAATATATGATCTTTTTCAATACGATAAAACTAGTAGTTTATGAATAAACTAGCGTAAAATTTAACATTTTTAACTTATTTGGATACTAATAGTAACTGACCTGGAAATAAATTTGAGTTTTCGAGCTCATTGAGCCTTTTTAAGTCTTCAATAGCGAGCATAAATTGTTTTGAAACAGAAACTAAGGTATCGCCTGGCTTCACTTCATAAATTTTCATGGCTACCGTTTTTTTAGTTTCAAGCACAACTTTCTCTTTTGGGATAGTATTAGCAGGCTCTTTTGCTATTTTTTCTTCCCTTACTATTTGAATTTTTCCATTTTCTGCCTGATCAAAACGATTAAGATTATAGCGCTCCACCAAACTAATTAATAAGTCGGCGTACTTAGGATTGGTAGCATAGCCCGCAGTTTTTAAGCCGATAGCCCATCCACGATAATCATTTTTTTGAAGTTCAAATAAGGGTGCATACCGTTTTCTTTTTAGAAATTCGGAATGATCGCGGAATGAGTCTTCTGCAGATTTGTAAACTCTAAAGCAATCATCTTTATTATCATCGTCCTCAAGAATTGTTTTCCCTGCCCAATCGCTCGTACATTTTATTCCGAAATGATTGTTTGCCTCTTTAGCAAGTTTGCTATTTCCACTTCCCGACTCTAATATTCCTTGGGCGAGGGTAATACTTGCCGGAATGCCCGTATTATTCATTTCGCGAATTGCGATATTCTTGAATTGATCGATGTAGATTTCGGCAGCAGTTTTTGAAGTTGTGGGACTTACATTTATTGGTTTTTCTACCACTTTTACTGGCGTAGAATACTGCCTTTTTAATAAACCACAAGAACTTGTTAGGATACTTAGGCTAAATAAAAGGATTACTATATTTTTCATGGTTTGCTTTATGTTTTTAATTCCTTTAAAGAGCTGGGCATGCCAACTATTTATGAACTTTATACCCCAATAGTTTAATTGAAAACTATTTCTTTCTCACTAAAAATAATCCATCTCGAACAGGTAGTATCAGTTTTTCAACTCGTTGATCTAAACTTACCATTTCATTAAAATTACTAATAAATGATGTTTTCTGATCAGATTTCTCTTGATCTAATACTTTACCACTCCATAATACATTATCAATGAGTATGAGTCCGCCAGACCGTACCTTATCCATTATCATTTCATAATAAGTGGCATTATTTTTTTTGTCGGCATCAATAAATACTATGTCAAATGTTTCGTTTAAAGTCGGAATAATTTTCTTGGCATCACCAATTTGGTAGCTTATTTTGGAATCAAATTCTGATTTTTTAAAATTTGCTCGCACCATATCTTCCAATTCAACATTAATGTCGATGGTATGTATACGACCATTTTCTGTGAGCCCTTCTGCTAAGCAAAGTGTAGCATATCCAGTGAAGGTGCCAATTTCGAGAATTCTCTCCGGACTAATCATTTTACTGATCATGCTTAATAATCGACCTTGGTAATGGCCGGAAAGCATTCTAGGCATAGAAACCTTGAGGTGTGTTTCTCGGTTTATATGCTTGAGCAAGTCGTTTTCGGCCTCACACGTATTTTCCAGATAATTTGTTAATTCATCACTTAATAGCTCCATGGCTTAAAGATAATTATTTTGGGGTTTTCCTCTTTTTATAAGCCGAAGCTTTTTTTCTCGAGATAGCTTTGTAGAATTATTGTTGCAGAGATGGTATCAAGGCGCTCTTTATTTTGGCGATCTGTTTTTTTGAATCCACTTTGAGCCACCACTGCGGATGCCATTTTAGAAGTAAAGCGTTCATCAATGCGTTCAATAGGTATTTCTGGAAAATTTTTGTTTAATAGACCAATAAATCCTTTTATGTGAGGCGCTGATTGTGAAGGATTTCCATTCATTTGTTTGGGCTCACCCACAATAAAAAGCTCTACTTGCTCTGATGACAGGTATTTTTTAAGATATTCCAAAATATCCTTGGGATGAATAGTATCTAGTCCGGTTGCAATAATTTGCAAAGGGTCGGTTACTGCAATGCCAATGCGTTTAGTACCATAATCGAAAGCAAGAATTCGCATAGCTTAAATTTGTTGATGCGTTCAAATATAGGATTAAGCGATATTAATTACCTAAATGATTATTCTAAGGCAAATTTCTCACAAAGTATCAGCGTTTCTTGAACATCCTTTAAGGTAGTCCTAGGGTTAATCAGACACATTCTCAATACCACATGACCTTGCAAAATGGTGGTTACGAGTAGCGCTTCACCGGAGGCCATCATTTTAGCAGATATTTTTTGGTTCATCGCATCAAGCTTTCTTTCAGACAATTTCTCTGAAACCGGATTGTATCTGAAATTGATGATGGCAAGTGTAGCTGGCGACACTACCTCCCATTTATTGCTTGCTCTCAATTGTTCTTCAACCTCTTCGGCCAGAACAATACTGTAATCAATGGCTTTTCTAAATGCTTGTAGTCCGAATGTTTTGATAGACATATAGAACTTTAAAGCCCTAAAGTGTCGCGTAAGTTCGATGCCATGATCGTAAAAATTTATTTCCGATTGGTTGCCCTCAATATCTCGAAGGTATACTGGCTTTTCGGTAAAAGTACTTTTTAGCCATTTGTGATTTTGAACCAATAGGCATCCAATTTCGTAGGGTTGGAAGAGCCATTTATGTGGATCAACAGTGAGTGAATCGGCTTTTTCGATTCCTTTAAGAAGTTTTTTGCCGTTTTTTGAAAGAATAGCTGCCGCCCCATAGGCCCCATCAACATGAAGCCAAATATTTTCTGCTTTACAGATGAGGGATAATTCTTCGAGGGGGTCAACGCTGCCTGTATTGGTGGTTCCTGATGAAGCAATCAAACAAAATGGTTGTAAACCCTCAATTTTATCTTTAGCAATCGCATTTTTAAGTTTATTTATGGAAAACTTAAATTCAATATCGGTAGGAATGATCCTAATCTGCTCCTTTTTAAAGCCAAGGATATTAATTGCTTTAATATTGGACGAATGCGCCTGATCTGATAAATAGATAATTGCTTTTGAAAAGTCCTCCCCACATTTCACTTTGCGCGCAGTGGCTAAAGCTGTTAAATTTGCCATGGAGCCACCGCTTGTAAAAATACCGCCACCTTTTTTAACTGGGAAATTAAACAGCTTTAACATCCAGTTTAAGGTATTAATTTCTATTCCCACTGCAGCTGGCGATCCCACCCATCCAGCTGAAAAAATGTTAAATCCTGTGGCTAAGGTATCAGACATCACACTGATATAATTACTCGGTCCGGGGACAAATGCATAAGCCTTGGGATGAGTCATCACATTACTGTTGGCCATCACATTTTCCAGAACAAAATTGAGAACATCATCGGGCGCCATTGGCTTTTCAGGAATCTCTTCCATAAAAAGGGCATCAATTTCCTTTCTGCTGGCGGTTGCCACAGGAAGTTTTTGATCTTGCGTTTCAAAATGATCTACAATAGCATCAACTACCTTGTAACCAAAGTCTTGCATCTCTTTTCTAGAAAGAGCTAATTTTGCAGTTTTATCTGTTTTCAAAAGAATTTTATAATTGGTAGGGCAAAATTAAGCTTTTTATGGGGTATGAAAAGACAAATTGAATTTTATCATTCCCTTATCCGATTAAAACATAGATTAAAGAGTTTTATCATTAAACGAGCATTTTGTATTTTTATGTTATGAATTTGGATTCCCACTAAAAGCATAATTTTTCTTATTTTGCACGATGCTGTTTCGAGATATTATTGGTCAGAAAGAAGTTAAGGAACAATTGATTCAATCGGTTAAAGAAAACCGGGTTAGTCATGCGCAATTGTTTTTGGGTCCTGATGGCTCCGGTAATTTTGCATTGGCATTGGCTTATGCACAATTTATTTCTTGTAGTGCTCGCCAGGAGGCAGATAGTTGTGGTGAATGTTCTTCTTGTAGAAAATTTAATAAGCTGATCCACCCTGATTTGCATTTTTCTTATCCATTTATTGTAAGCAAAGAAAAGGAAACATCATTATCCGATTTGGAAGAATGGCGTGAAATGGTATTAAATAACCCTTATTTCGATCTTAATGAGTGGAGAAATCGCTTAGATGCTCAAAATAAGCAGCCCAATATTAATACAAAAGAGTGTTCAAATATACTTCAAAGATTATCTCTAAAACCCTTTGAATCGGAGTATAAAACCATGATCATTTGGCTTCCTGAATATTTAAAAAACGAAGGGAATAGGTTATTAAAGACATTGGAGGAGCCTGCAGAAAAAACATTGATCATTTTAGTGGCAAAAAATCAGGATCAGATACTAAATACAATTTTATCTAGAACACAACTCGTTAAAATTCCCGCTTTAAATAAGCAGGATATTGTTGATTACCTCGTTCAAATTAAAAATATAGCCGAAGCTCAGGCCAGTCGTATCGCTTATTTGAGTGATGGGAATTTGCAAACCGCTTTAAATTTGCTGAAAGAAGATGAAAGTGATGATTTTCGAATATTCTCTTCATGGATGCGCATGACTTTCGCCGATAAGGGAAGTCAGATTTTTGAATTTGTTGAATCAGCCTCCAAATTGGGTCGTGAAAACCAAAAAAACCTCCTTCAATACGGTGTAAACCTCATTAGGGAGTGTGTCATGATTATTTCGGGTGCTGAAGAGT
>NZ_JBIILQ010000140.1:0-7340 GCF_044232565.1 Daejeonella sp.
ATTCTTTGGGTACTTTCATCTTTCGCTCCCGCAGATCGTTTCGATAAGATTGAAGCCAAATATAATTCTGAGTCGATGTTACAGCAACATCCTCAGGTTGAGCTAGATAGGCTACAAGCATCAGAGAGATTAGAAAATTCTTATGCCGGAATTTTAGGAAAATCGATTGAGCCTGTAATCAAACCATTGGGTTTTGATTGGAAGATTGGAATTGCCCTTATTACCTCATTTGCTGCACGTGAAGTATTTGTAGGCACGATGGCTACCATTTATAGTGTTGATGCGGATGATAGCCAAGTTGAATCGGTACGCCAAAAAATGCAGTCTGCCAGAAATTCGGAGACTGGTCTCCCAGTTTTTACCACTGCCGTAGCTTTTTCATTGATGATGTTTTACGCTTTCGCGATGCAATGTATCAGTACCATTGCGGTGGTATATCGTGAAACCAAAAGTTGGAAATGGCCTGCAATTCAATTTGCTTACATGACTGCACTAGCTTATCTTGCAAGCTTTATTGTGTACAATCTGCTAAAGTAAAACCTTGGATAAAATTAATGTCTTAAGTAATTATATGCCACCGGATGCGGCGCCTGTGATTGCCCGATGGATAGATTATTTTAAGTGTGAATTCAAGATTTCAAGAAATAGGAGCACTAAATTTGGCGATTATCGCCATCCTTTTAAAGATGCGGGGCACAGAATATCCGTAAATTATAACCTGAACCCTTATGCCTTTTTAATTACTACGGTTCATGAGTTTGCGCATCTGCTGACCTGGAATGAGCATAAACGTAAGGCAAAACCGCACGGACAAGAATGGAAAGATAATTTCAAGAAGATGATGCGTCCTTTTTTTGAAGCTTCTATTTTTCCGCCAGATGTAAAGCTTGCCATTGTGAAATACCTCGAAAATCCGGCTGCCTCCAGTTGTACCGACCTCAATCTATTTAGAATTCTGAAAGAATATGACCGCAAGGCGGAAGGAGTAATTTGTGTTGAGAATATTGAGATGAAGGCACTATTTTCGATTAAAGGCGGCCGAGTATTTAGAAAAGAATCTCTGGTTCGCAAACGCTTTCGCTGCATTGAAATTAAGACTGGAGCGGTTTATTTGTTTCCGCCATTGGCGGAGGTGAGTAGGGTGTGAGGATAAACCTTTGTTAATGAAAACATGATATTAGTTTAGCAGGTAACTTCATATTTCGAGTTGATTTTACTGGTTCGCAGAGATGAAAGATTCTTCCACATGCACTTTTGTTTCTCTATTAATCTTTGAACTATTGGATCCTCATACTTTTTTTACCATTTTTTCACTTTTCATATTAAATTATTTATTAAGAAATTAAAATATAAAACTTAGATTATTTTATTTATTTAAATAATTAATATTATTTAAATACTAGAAAACAATATTTATATTTAATTAATTTTTGGCCAACAGCAAGAGATTTCCGAAAATCTTTAAAAGAGTAGGTTTTGTTTTTAAGAAACTAAATAAAATATCTAAAACATTTTTAATTGATACATTCATTAGTATAAGTAGTATAAGTTCATCTTCTTCAGCTGAAGCTGAATCGATTGAAGGTGGGATTACCTGTAAAAAAGAATTCAGCTTTCCTCCTATAGATTTTGGTCTATTAACGGTTCATACAAGTAATTATACTTGCTCCAATGGTTGTTCTTATTCTACGACATTTTTAACATTATTAGGTCAGCAAACAGTATTATCTGACCTTGAAAGTTGCAGCAGTTAACCATTTAAAAACCATGAGATGCAGGCTAGAATTAGCCTGCATCCTTTATTATTATGATAGTAGCAAATAATTTAAGTTTAGACCTAGGTGGAAATACCATATTTCAAAACCTTGATTTTGTAATTAATGAGGGAACAATAACTCAGATTGAGGGGCCCAATGGCAGTGGTAAGTCTAGTCTGTTGAAATGCATTGTTGGCATTTACAATAATTTTGAAGGCGATATTTCAATTGATTCTTGTGCAGTTTTACCTAGCAATCTGACTAAATACGCTAAACTAATTTCTTTTTTCATTGATAAAGATTTTTCCTACTCTTATTTATCTGTCAAAGACAACCTTAAAATATTTTCCTACTATAATGGCATTACTAATCTAGATCCAGATTTAGAGCAATTATTTTCGGATTTTAACTTATCGCAGTTCTTGGATGTAAAGGTTTCAAAGCTTTCAGCAGGTTATAGGCAAAAATTTGAGATTATACTTTCTATGCTTAATTCTGGGACTTATGTTCTTTTAGATGAGCCAGTTGTTAATTTAGATTCGGCTTCTATAGATGTATTGTATGATTATCTTCAAAAGTCTGTTAAAAACAACAGATCTTATTTAGTCGTATCTCACAACGATGCAAAATTAGCTGAGTTAGCCCATCAACAAATTAAACTAGAACTCTAAGTTGATGAGAAGGTATTTTGGATATGAACTAGAAAAGTTGTTGAAAACGCCATTAATGGGTTTTTTAATCAGCCTTCCTTTTGTATTAATAACACTTAACATTTATTTTTCGAGTACACGATTTTTATCCTCTTTTATTTCATGGATGAGGGTGTCAAAGTCGCGGCATATATTTGATTATTTCGTTGGGAAATCAGCATATTTTAATGCAATAGTTTTATCATTTTTGACAGTAATTTTAGTCTATTTCATCTTTTATAGGGAATATAAAAGTGGGGCTATGACCAAGATTTTATTTTCAAAGGCGGTCTCAAAAAACATTTATAAAGAGAAGAGCATAATTTTTGTCTTTATTATTCTTGCCTATATCCTTTATTATTTGCTATTAATTTCTGGATATAGTTATTATTTTATTTCCGAGTATCCAGGTATGTTAGCAGGGCAATCTAAGTTTTTCCTGGCATTTTTGTTCGAACATATTCTTGTGTATTTAGTTTTTACCTTGCGAACTGTGTTTTTAACATTGGTTTACTTTAAATTTTTTAAAGCAAATGCGAGTGCCATAGTTTTAGCTCTAGCTTTACAAATGATTTGTTTTTTCTATCCAATTCTTCCTTTTACTTGGCTATTTGTAGTTGATTTGGGCTTCAATCTTGTATTTATGCCTGCTTTAGGCTTTTTAATTGTATTTTATATATTAAACATAAAATTAAATGAAAATTGAATTTTTAAAATTGATAAAAAATATACCTATAATATCTATTTTGTTTTTCTGGATAATTATTGCCGTTTTATCACTTCCTAGACCACAAGGTCAAATTTTATTCTCAAAAGTTTTTGCCTTTAATGGTGCTGTTAATAATGCAAACCCTTTGGTGTTTATCTTTAATAGTGCCAATGCATATATAACCGTAATTATTATTCCAATTATATGTCAATTAGCTTTTATTAAAGATTTAGGAATTTATAATAATGCTAGAGTGCATTTTTTCAAAAAGACATTATTTATCATCACTTTCTTTAAAGTTTTAGCAATTAGTAGCATTTTATCATTCATTTATATGCTAATATTTTTAATTTATTCAATAGTGACTTACTTTAGATTTGATATTTCATTATTCCAATCTATTGATTTGATTATCTTTTTTCTTTTGAAATTTATACTCATTAGTACATTATTCAGCTATTTTCTTTTATTGTTTCAAAGTCTAATTTCCTGGAGACGATCTTTGGTATATTATAGCTTTTATTTATTGGGAATAATTTCTATTTTGTTTTATGGTGAGCGTAATTTCACTCCTTACAATTGGTATATAAATGGATTAGGATATTATAATCGGTTGACTTCAAATAAATCCGTTCAAATTGCACAAGATTTCAATTCTGAACTATTGTTAACTTCTCTAGTGTGCGTGTGTTGTTTGATTTTCTATTTTTTATATGAAAGAAGAAAAGCTATTTATTAGTTATAAGCAACTAATTGGGTGTATTATAATTCTGACTATCACTTTTCAAACAGTGGTGTTCCTGATTTCTTACAAGACTTTTTTTTCAGACACACTTGTTTTAGTTAGGCTATTTATAATTGCTACATTCCTTTATTTTTATGGTGCAGTTGTTATTAAAGAACGTATCAACGCTACAGTCCTTCATGCCTTGGGCCTTGTAATACTTTACTTTCTATCCCTTTTTGTGGTAGAAATTTTGGTAAAGTATTTCTACCCCGATTTATTGAATAACTTTATACAATATCGGATAGAAGAGTCGCTTAGAAATTCTGTGAATGAGTTAGGACCAAAGGGCTATCAGATTGATGCGAGTGCATCCATGAAACACATCGAAACATCGGTCATGGAGGAGCTTTCTAACAAGCGTTCATTAATTTATATGGGATTTAAAATGCTTTTTGCAATTCCATTCTGTTATGGTTTTGCCTTTTTTAAAAAACCTCAAATGGTTAAAAAAATCATTTTTAATTGAACCTAAAATTATATAACTCAAATTAGAGTTGGGTAGGACTAGTATTGAGTAGGTAGTATTAAGTATTTAGAAATGAGATTAGTTGTCGGTTAGGCTTATCACTTGACATTACCCACTTAATATTCTTTTATCAATACTTCTGTTGGAATTCCTAATGTGTCATGAAGCTTTCTAATCATGTCAATGGTCAGTTTTCTTTTTTTATTTAAAATTTCACTAACTCTGCTTTTTAAGCCGATGGCTTGAGCCAAATCTTTTTGTTTATAACCAAGCTGCTCCATTCTGAATTTGATTGCTTCGATTGGGTCTGGTAAGTCAATCGGACTTATTTCATTTTCATATTTTTCAATCAATAGAGACAATAATTCAAGTTCATCAGCGGTTTTTGAATCCTTTTTGCTATCAAATATTTCTTCAAGTCGGCTTAGAGCTGCTTGATATTCTATTTCAGTTTTAATTACTTTCGTTATCATGAATCAAATTGTTGATGCGTTTATTTTGTCATATTCTGCGTGAGTTCCAATGAATCGTATCCAAACTATTGCGAAATCATAGTTAATGTTCACAATCAAGCGATATTTGTTCCCTTTGATATTAAAAACTACCCTATTGTCTTGAAGAAAACTAGCGAAGGGATAATCATTTTTTATATCCTGAGGGGAATTCCAAAAGGCTTCTATGGCTTCCTTATGCCAAGACTTCAATTGTTCTTCACAATCGCTGTGTTTGATCCAAAACTCTCTTAGAGTCTTTTTCGCAATAACTCTCACAGTACAAAGATAATAAAAGTTCCCTAATTGGGAACATTTATACAGACTATTCAATTAATGTTAGAATGTTTTTTGGGTATTGCTACCAATTCATTTGTAGGCCCTCAATAAATCATCTAAATCCACCCTAATGTGGGTTAATATGTTTTATAAATCATGTCGGGAATCTTACATATCTAAAGAAATAATAAATTTTTAAAAATCCTCAAACTGTTAAAAAAAATCATTTTTAATTGAACCTAAATTCATATTCCCCCCAGACTTACTCCTTAATCCTTCTTCCCTTATTTTATCCGCCCAGCCTGATAACTGCCAACTGATAACCCTACTAGATGTCGCCAGCCAGAAAACTGATAACTGCCAACTCTCAACTGATCAATACCCAATCAACCTCTCCACAACCTCAGCCAATCTCGCTTTCGCCAAAAAATTATCCTCCAAGGCCTTGTTCATGGGGATTGCTGTATCCAAGCTTGCACAGCGCATCACGGGGGCATCTAAGTGCTCAAAACAATGTTCTGCTATCCAGGCGCTGATCTCGCCTCCTAGGCCATTGGTGAGGGTATCTTCATGGAGAATAAGTACGCGACCGGTTTTTTGAACGGTAGCTTTAACCGCATCTTTATCCCAAGGTTGTAAGCTTCTTAAATCAATCAGATCGGCAGAAAGTTCAGGATGGGCATCTAAATATTCCATCGCCCAGTGTACCCCTAAACCATAGCTAATGATACTGAATTGTTCGCCTTGGCGGATGAGTCTTGCTTTTCCAATTTCAATGCTATAATAATCATCGAAAATAGGCTCGGAGATACCGCGGTAAAGGTATTTATGCTCAAAATACATTACCGGATTTGGATCTTCAATAGCCGCCAAAAGTAGACCTTTAGCATCTGAAGGGAATGCCGGATAAACTACCTTCAATCCCGGTGTTTTGGTGAACCAAGCCTCATTACTTTGCGAATGGAATGGTCCCGCGCCTGTGCCTGCACCCGTAGGCATTCGAATCACTACATCGGCCTTCTCGCCCCAGCGATAATGTGTTTTAGCTAAATTATTTATAATTTGGTTGAAGCCACAGCTCACAAAATCAGCAAACTGCATCTCCATAACGGCCTTTTTACCATTGATTGATAGTCCGAGGGCGGCACCCACCACCGCCGACTCACATATAGGCGTATTCCGAACCCGCCCTTTCCCAAACTCCTCTACAAAGCCCTGCGTAATTTTAAAAGCACCTCCATATTCCGCAATATCTTGTCCCATGATTATTAAATCAGGAAACTTTTGCATCCCTTGCCTTAATCCGTCACTTATAGCATCGATATATCTTTTTTCAGTTTTTGCAGGATTTTGAGGTTTAATTTCTTCGATATTCTGCCCATGGTACATATCTGAAACTTCAATCAAAGTATCAACTATGGGCTCGTCCATTAAAAATACTTTATCTATCTCCGAATCAATTTCAGCCTTCAAATTAGTCCGTAAATGGCCGATAAAGTCCTCATTGATAATGCCTTCACCCAACAAAAATTCTTCATAATTTTTTAGTGGATCTTTCTTCTCCCATTCAGTGAATAGCTCCTGTGGGATATATTTAGTGCCTGATGCCTCTTCGTGTCCGCGCATCCTGAAGGTCATACATTCAATTAAAACTGGTCTTGGTTTCTGGCGAATATCCTCTGCTAGCTCTTTGATGTTATGATAAACTTCAAGAATATTATTTCCATCAATGCGCCTTCCTTCCATTCCGTATCCTAAGGCTCTATCAACCAATTGTTTACATCGGTATTGCTCATTTGTAGGGGTCGATAATCCATAACCATTATTTTCAATGATAAAAATTACGGGCAGGTCCCAAACCGAGGCAAGGTTGAGTGCTTCATGGAAATCGCCTTCGCTGGTTGCGCCTTCACCGGTAAATACGAGTGTTGCTTTTTGTTTATTATTGAGCAAATCGGCAAGTGCAATGCCGTCTGCTACAGCTAATTGCGGACCTAAATGGGAAATCATCCCAATAATTTTATGCTCTTGTGTGCCAAAATGAAAAGATCGATCGCGGCCTTTAGTAAATCCATCAGCCTTACCTTGCCACTGTGCCATAAGCTTGGAAAGGGATATCCCACGGCTAGTAAAAACCCCTAAATTACGGTGCATGGGCAGAA
>NZ_JBIILQ010000141.1:0-7313 GCF_044232565.1 Daejeonella sp.
TTAACAATGAATTTCACATTCCTAATATTTCCATCCCATCCGGTTTTAGTCAAACCGTACCCTTCAAAGTAACGGATCAATTAGTTGGTGATTTATTGAAACAAAGCTTTCCTAATTTCGCTGGAATCACCCCCCTGAAAAAGCCCTTGGATGCCAAAACCTGGTACAGTATACCTTCAGACACATTGTTTCGCTACATGCTTTTGCCTAGTGATAATTTCATTGCCGAGCATATTTTATTGAATATTGCCGCAACCAGGGGTATGGAAATGAATACTTCCGTGGTGATTGATTATGTAATTAAAAATTATTTGTCTGATTTGCCAGATAAGCCCCTTTGGGTGGATGGATCTGGTCTTTCTCGACAAAATTTGTTTACCCCTCGCGCTATGGTTAAGCTCTGCGAAAAGATATATGATGAGGTTTCGGATGAGGAAAGATTATTTGATTTATTACCTCAAGGTGGAAAGACAGGCACTCTTAAAAATCTTTTTAAATCGGAAAAACCCTATGTTTTTGCTAAAACAGGAAGTCTTTCAAATAATCATAATTTGAGTGGTTATCTAGTTACCCGCAAAGGAAAAAAATATATATTTTCCTTTATGAATAATAATTTTACAGTTCCGACCGTTGTGATTAGACCGGAAATGGAAAAAATAATTAACTTAATTCATCAAAATAATTAAACAATGAAAAAATTTATTATTTTATTCATAGCTACCTTAGTAGTTTCTTGCTCAGATTCTTCAGATTGTGGAGATATTGTGTGTACAATGGAGTTTAGAATGATAACCGTGAAGTTTGTGGATACAAATGGTAGTCCACAGATAGTTAAGGATTTTAAAGTTGTAAATAAGCGAACGGGAGAGATAATAACCCCAGTTAGTGATATGACTAATCAGGGTCTTTACGTAGTAGCTAGCGACTCCGATATTTTAAAACTTTCAGAAAAAGGGGATAATGTGCTCGTTTCTGCAACCGATTCAAAAACAAATGCTAAAGTTCAAGCAGAGTACCTTATTGCTGGAGGTGTTTGCAGCTGTCATGTTACTAAAATTTCGGGTCCCGATACCGTAAAGCTTTAATTTTAAATAGTCTATAAAATTGTTCTATTTGAACCATTGAGCTATATTTGATTCCGGGATTGACTTAAAACTGACTTTAGCTCATTTATTTATCACCCCCAATGAAAAAAATCATATTAATTTTATTTTTATCAATCTGCTCCTATGCTTGTAGTAATGCAATTCCAAGTACTACAACTATTTATATTGTGAGACATGCTGAGAAAGATATTAGCAATTCCAAAAACCAAGATCCGGAATTAAGTGAAATCGGACAAGCGAGAGTAAAAGCCTTAAATGAAAAACTAAAAAATCAAAAAATTGATGCGGTATTTTCATCAAAATTTAAACGTACCAAGCAAACCGGTGCGGGTGTTGCAGAACGAAATGGGCTTATAATTCAAGAGTATGATGCACATAATTACAAAGACCTATCGGATCTAGTAATAAATAAGTTTAAAAACAAAAAGGTTTTAATTATAGGGCATTCAAACACTGTGCTTGAACTCATTGAATCATTCGGTGCTAATCGTCCATTAGGAGCATTAACAGATGATGATTATGACTTTTTCTTTGAAGTAAAAATTGACCACATGGGCAAGGCTGCTCTAAGCACAAGTCAGTATGGAAAGCCACATCGTAATCCTATAGTAAAATAAGGGGGCAAAAGATAAATGGCTTCAGATCCGAATAAACTTTTTTTTAGTGGTACTGCTTATCTGGGAATGCCATTTAATGAAGATTTCAGAAAATTAGTTTTTGAGGGCATGGAGTTATATGGTATAAATCATGGAGCTTCACGGAACAATAATATCACTCTTGACATTTTTTCGGAGGCTGAGAAAGTAGCTGCGAAACGGTTTTTATCTGACGATTCTATTCTTGTTTCAAGTGGTTATTTGGCAGCACAATTGGTGATTCAGCACTACCACGGAAGTCACCAATTCCTTTATGCCCCAGAATCTCACCCAGCTTTGTATTTTGGTGCTCCCTTAATTTCTAAAACAAAATATACCGATTGGGTGGAGCAAGCTATTAAAGAGATAAATAGCGCTAAAAAGCCTATACTAATAATTAGTAATGCTTTAAATAATTTAACACCTGAAATTTTCGATTTTGCTTGGCTTTCGAGAATCGATTTGGAACGTGAAGTAGTTGTTTTAGTTGACGATTCTCATGGCGTCGGAATTATGGGTGAAAAAGGTGAAGGCACTTATTCCAAAATTCCAGAGCTTCCTAATATTCAAAAAATAGTGATTTCGTCGATGGCAAAGGCACTTGGTATAGATGCAGGTTTAATTCTTGCTAATTCAGCCCTAATCAATAAACTTCGAACTTCACCAGTTTATGCAGGAAGTTCACCACCCTCACCGGGAATTCTTTATGCTTTTGTTCATTCAGAACATACTTATAATCAAGAACTTATAAAGCTTAGGAAAAACATAAATAATTTTATAGCAATGTTAACAATCGGAGACGGTATGTTTTTTATTAAAGATTTCCCTGTTTTCCTTGTAGAAAATCAAGCCCTTGCTGAGGGTATTTTAACAAAAGGAATACATATATCCTCTTTTCCTTATCCAGATCCACAAGGGAAAAAACTTAATAGAATTGTGTTAAGCAGTGTACACAAAATGGGAGAGCTTGAGATATTAGCGGATACGATTAATATCCTAAATTCAAGAAATTTTTAATTTATTTAGAGCTCCTCGAAGGGAATATCCATAATTTCAAAGTTTTTCCAACCATTGAAATCAAAATGCCACCATTCATTGTTTAAAACCTTGAATCCATACTTTTCCATGGTTTTTGTGAGCAATTCTCTGTTTTTTATTACTTGTTCCGAAAGTTTGTTAAAATCTGCTGCTGCTTCAGGAGCAAAGCTGTCGTATGGCGTGGGCATTTCTAGTTCTTTACCACTTTTTAAATTTATCAGGGTAAGATCTATTGCGCATCCTCGATTATGTCTTGATCCATCTTTCGGATTAGCAACAAAACTTTTATCGCTTGCGATATTATAAAATGTAACGGTTACGCTGTATGGGCGATATCCATCGAATATTTTTAAGCCAATTCCCGATTTATTTAACTCATTTTGAACGTTCCGAAGAGCTTCAACAACTGGAAGTCGGGCAAATGCTCTAGCCTGTTTATACACCGCTTTTTTTGCAAAATTATTTTTGGTGGCGTAACGTATATCCAGTTTGATATTTGGTATCCATTTTTTTATTTCGACAAGCTCTTTGTTTTTATCAGATTTAACAGAAGATTCATAAGCATGTTTCTCATTTATTATAAACAAGTTTGATGCATTATTTTGTTGCGCCCTTGTTCCGAGGGTAAAAAAAAGGAGGATAAATAAAATAAAAGTGCGCATTACCTTTGAGATACAATTAGAAGATCAAGATCTTTCATGGGGATATTAAAACGATTGGAGAGGTCTTTATTGGTAAGTTTACCCTGATAGAGATAAATGGCATTCCTAATTCCAGGTCTTTCCCAAATGAGGTTCATTAGCCCACCCATTTCACCAATATCAATGATGATGGGTGAAAAAATATTGGTTAGCGCATAGCTTGCTGTTCTTGAAACCCTCGAAGCAATATTGGGAACACAATAGTGAATTACATCGTGTTTTCTGAAGGTTGGTACTTTATGATTGGTGATTTTTGAGGTTTCAAAACAACCACCCTGATCAATACTTACGTCAATTATTACAGAGTTTGGTTTCATTTTACTCACCGTTTCTTCTGTCACAATACAAGGACTACGACCATGTTCTGCGCGAATTGCGCCTATGGCAACATCACAGCACCAAAGAGCTTTCTCGAGAACAGCGGGCTGAATAACAGAAGTAAAAACTCGGCTACCTATATTATTTTGCAGCCTTCGAAGTTTATAAAGTGAACTATCAAAAACCTTAACTTCTGCTCCTAGGGCAAGTGCTGTTCTTGCGGCATATTCACCTACCGTGCCGGCACCTAAAATAACTATTTCGGTTGGAGGAACACCTGTTATTCCACCTAACATTAGACCCTTTCCTTCAAAAACATTACTCAAGTATTCGGCAGCAATTAATACAGATGTTGCCCCAACAATTTCGCTCATTGCTCGTACCACACTTAAAACATTGCCTTCATCCCTAAGATATTCAAAAGACAGAGCGGTAATATTTTTCTTCATCAAGGCTTGAAGATACTCTACCCTTGTTGTTGACATTTGAAGAGCTGAGAATAAGACCTGCCCCATTTTCATCATAGCTATTTCTTCCTCCGTTGGTGGAGCTATTTTGATGATTATATCAGCTTTAAAAACCTCCTTTTTATCGTAAGTGATTTTGGCACCCTGTTCGCTAAAGTGGTTATCTAGAAAATTAGCTGCCAACCCAGCGCCAGCTTCAATTACAACCTCATGTCCATTTTGGATTAATAATCCTACAGATAAAGGGGTAAGCGCTATTCTATTTTCTTGAAATGATGTTTCCTTAGGAATACCAATGTAAAGGCTATTTTTTTTTCTTTTAACTTCTAACATCGCCTCTTGCGGTTGCATCATGGCCTGTCTTGCAATGTCTGACAATTCACTCATTTTTTGGGTTTTATAAGTTTCAGGAAGATACGATTTTTTTAAAAATTAGCTTAGGTATAAAATCAAGGTTATCAATGTTTTTGAGCTGATATTTTCCTTGTCCCCATTTCATTTTCAATTATTTTTATTTTAACAAAACTTTCTGGCCATAAATTGGGAATCATTTCAGGCCATTCAATAAAACAATAATCTCCTGACACGAGATACTCTTCAAATCCAAGATCGAAGGCTTCAGATTCGTTTTTAATTCGAAAAAAATCGAAATGGTAAACTTTTCCATGTGGGTAAACATATTCATTAACAAGAGAATAGGTCGGACTACTCACATTTTCGAGTATTCCTAACTGTAGGCAAATCGACTTAATTAGGCTTGTTTTTCCGGCACCCATTTCGCCTTGAAATAAAAATATTTTTTCACTGCCAGCAAAATTGAGTAGCGATACTGCAGCCTCCTTAAGTTTGCTTTCATTGTCAATTAGAATTTCCATCATTCAAAAGTACAGAAAGAATTATTTAGGACTATAAATTACAAAAGGAACAATCATCTCCTCCATTGAAATACCCCCATGCTGAAACGTTTCATTAAAGTAATTAACAAAATGGTTGTAATTGTTCGGATAAACGAAATATCCGTCCTCCTTCGCGAAAATAAAACTAGAGCTCATGTGCAGCTTTGGAAGCATTGCTTCATGTGGGTTCTTAATGTGAAAAACTTCTTTTGCATTATAGTTTAGATTTTTACCCTGTTTATAACGCAGGTTTGAATTAGTATTTCTATCGCCAACTACTTTACTTGGATGTTTAACCCTAATTGTGCCATGGTCGGTTGTAATAATAAGCTTTATATTTTTTTGAGATAGTTTTTTTAAGAGGTCGAGAAGTGGCGAGTGTTCAAACCAGGATAGTGTTAATGACCTATATGCTGCTTCATCATTTGCTAATTCTCTAATCATTGCCATATCGGTACGGGCATGAGAGAGCATGTCCACAAAATTATAAACAATTACATTAAGGTCGTTTGACATTAAATTATTGACGTTTTCATTAATATTTTTCCCTTGTTCAAAGGTTAATATCTTGTGGTAAGAATGCTTGCATTCTTTACGCATCACCCTTTGGATCTGATCAGCAAGAAATTTTTCTTCAAAAAGATTTTTACCGCCCTCGTCTTCATCGTTCTGCCACATTTCTGGAAAGCGTCGCTCCATTTCTAAGGGCATTAAACCAGAAAAAATAGCATTTCTTGCATATTGCGTAGCGGTTGGTAAAATGCTATAATAGGTATCCTCCTCTTCAATGCGATAATAATCTACTAAGATAGAATTGATCATTTTCCATTGATCATATCTTAGATTATCGATTAGTATAAAAAATGTAGGTTTTTTTGGCTCCATGGCTGGAAAAACCTTTTTAGTAAATAATTGGTTGGAAGTAATTGGACCAGTTTCCGGATTCTTAATCCACTTAAGATAGTTTTTTTCAATAAACTTTGAAAATTGAACGTTAGCCTCAGATTTCTGCACAGTTAATATTTCGTGCATTCCTTCATCTTCCAACTTTTCTAGAGATAGCTCCCAATAAACCAACTTTTTATAAAAATCTATCCATTCCGAAAAACTAAGATTTTCATTAATTGTCATCCCCAGTGTTCTAAAATCTTGACGATAAGCCATGGATGTTTTTTCGCTCACAAGGCGTTTATTATCAATAAGTTTCTTTATCGTAAGAAGAATTTGTTTTGGGTTTACTGGTTTAATTAGATAATCGTCAATTTTAAATCCGATAGCATCCTCCATCATGTATTCCTCTTCATTTTTAGTGATGAGTACAATTGGAATATCCGGATCTATCGTTTTTATTTTGGCAAGAGTTTCAAGTCCGGTTAATCCCGGCATGTTTTCATCCAAAAAGACCAAATCAAAATTTTCTTTTTTGAAACAGTCAAGTGCATCATTGCCATTAGTTACAGTTTTGATTTTGTAACCTTTTTCGTTAAGAAATAGTATATGTGGTTTTAAAAGGTCGATCTCATCGTCGGCCCATAATATGGTTGTTTCCTGCATTGCACAGTAAATTTAGCAATTATTAGACCAATGAGATTAATTAAACGTTCAATTGTCATTAAAAATAACAATTTTTGTAGCCTAAGGTTCGCATCTTGAATAAGAAAAAAATAATAAATGATCCTGTTTATGGTTTTATCACCATCCCATCTGATTTGGTGTTTGACCTTATACAGCACCCTTATGTACAGCGATTACGATACATAAAACAGTTGGGTATGACTCACTTGGTATATCCAGGGGCTTTACATACGCGTTTTCATCATGCATTAGGTGCTATGCATTTGATGGGTTTTGCTATAGAAACTATAAAAAGCAAGGGGCAAGCCATATCTTTTGAAGAGGAGCAGGCAGTAACTATTGCTATTTTACTTCATGATATTGGTCACGGGCCATTTTCGCATGCTTTGGAACATACCATTGTGGATGGGGTTTCGCATGAACACATTTCCACACTTTTGATGGATAATTTAAATCGTGAGTTTGGCGGAAAGCTTGAATTGGCTCTAGAAATTTTTAATAATCGTTATCATAAAAAATTTCTACACCAATTGGTATCCGGACAATTAGACCTCGATCGAATGGATTATTTGAATAG
>NZ_JBIILQ010000142.1:0-7304 GCF_044232565.1 Daejeonella sp.
TAACAGGGTTTTCGTAGGGCAGAATAACATCCTGTGTATTGAAGTCTAAATCAGTAGCATCTGCTAAATTTTCGGCGAGTGTTTTGCCTGTAACAGTCAGACAATCGCCATGAATTAACCCTTTTTGCAAGAGATATTTCAAAACGGAGGGTAAACCACCGATAGCATGAACATCTTCCATCATGTATTTTCCGCTTGGTTTAAGGTCGGCAATAACTGAAGTTTCGTCACTAATTTTTTGAAAATCAGCTAATTCGAGTTTTATATCAACTGATTTGGCCATGGCAATTAAATGCAATACGGCATTTGTTGAACCTCCCAGCACCATAACTGTAACTATGGCATTGTGAAATGCCTTTCTCGTCATGATGTCTCGAGGTTTGATGTCTTTTTCTAGTAGTATGCGGATGTATTTTCCCGCTTCTAAACATTCCTGTTTTTTTTCTGCACTTAGTGCAGGGTAGGAGGAACTGTAAGGAAGACTCATGCCCATTGCTTCAATTGCAGATGCCATGGTATTTGCTGTATACATCCCTCCACAAGCTCCAGCACCGGGGCATGCCCTTTGAATAATTCCTTGGTAATCTTCTTCATTTAGGTTGCCTGCCATCTTCTGCCCTAAAGCTTCAAATGCAGAAACTATGTTTAATGATTGACCTTTGTACTCACCAGAATGGATGCTACCACCGTAAACCATGATTGCTGGGCGGTTTAATCGTCCCATGGCGATAATTGCTCCGGGCATATTTTTGTCACATCCAGGCAATGCAATTAATCCATCGTAATAATGCCCACCACAAACAGTTTCAATAGAGTCTGCAATAAGATCTCTTGAAACCAAGGAATAACGCATGCCTTCTGTTCCATTTGTAATACCATCACTTATTCCAATGGTGTGAAACATCAAGCCTACCAAATTATTTGCCCAAACCCCCTTTTTCACATCTTTTGCAAGGTCATTAAGGTGCATATTGCATGTATTACCATCATAGCCCATGCTTACAATTCCTACCTGAGCCTTTGCAAGGTCTTCAGTAGTTAAGCCAATTCCATAAAGCATAGCTTGTGATGCTGGTTGTGTGGGGTCTTGGGTAATTGTTTTGCTGTATTTGTTAAGTGCCATGTGTTTTATAACTTACTCTTTTCCTTTGCGGATGATTGCTATGATTCGATTTTTTTTTAAGAATTTACTGTTTTTTTTTAGCTGTTTAACTCTAATAAAGGAGTTTAATTATGGGTATGATTTGTAAAATAAATGGACTGATTAATAATCTGGAAAAGCCAGTCTTTGACTTGTATAAATCAAACCCTAAATCATTATTAGGTATTTATTTTTTCTTATTTATTGTAATTTCAATTTAAGCGCTTATTGTTTAACTAGCAATAGCCAAAAAAAATATTTCTAATTAGAATAAAATATTGCAAAAAATAAATAATCGGAATAAAATTTTGTTTATTATCGAATAATTTATATTTAATACTGAGATAATAGACCAAAATGGTTTTGGGTTTTGGGTCTAAAAAAATAATTTTTTCAGTGATTGAGCAGTTTTCTGCTTAAAATCAAATTATTGACTTTGAATTGATTTTGTTTGGGAACAAAAAAGCCCTTCAGATCCGCGGATTTGAAGGGCTTTAAAAGGACTGGTTTTTTTAGGAATTTCTGGTTCCTTCAGCGAGTACCATAATTGAATTATTTAACACTTCAATTACTCCGCCTTTGATATAAATAATTTCCTCAGAATTTTCTTTACGGATAATTACCTTTCCATCTTCTAGGGTAGAAATGATGGGGGCGTGATCCTTAAGAACCTCGAAAGATCCCATCGTACCAGGTACGGTTACGGATCTTACTTCTCCTTCAAAAATCTTTTTATCTGGTGTTAATATTTCTAATTTCATATTTTTTAGATGTGAGATATGAGATATGAGATGTGAGATGTGAGATATGAGATATGAGATGTGAGATTGTCTCAAATCTATTGTCTCACATCTCAGATCTCCCTTAAGAGTTTGATTCAGCTAATAGTTTTTTGCCTTTTTCAATCGCATCTTCTATAGTCCCAACAAGGTTGAACGCAGCTTCAGGATATTCATCAACTTCACCATCCATAATCATGTTGAAACCTTTGATAGTATCTTTAATATCTACTAATACTCCTTTTAGTCCGGTGAACTGTTCTGCAACGAAGAATGGTTGCGAAAGGAAACGCTGCACACGACGAGCACGACCTACTACCAACTTATCTTCTTCAGAAAGTTCATCCATACCAAGGATGGCGATGATATCTTGTAATTCTTTATAACGTTGTAAAATTTCTTTAACTCTTTGTGCAGTACCATAGTGCTCATCACCTAGGGTCGCTGCATTAAGGATTCGAGAAGTTGAATCTAAGGGGTCAACTGCAGGATAGATACCAAGCTCCGCAATTTTACGTGACAATACCGTAGTAGCATCAAGGTGGGCAAATGTTGTTGCCGGTGCAGGGTCAGTTAAATCATCTGCAGGAACATAAACTGCTTGTACGGATGTAATTGAACCTCTTTTTGTAGAGGTAATTCTTTCCTGCATCAATCCCATTTCAGTTGCCAATGTTGGCTGATAACCTACCGCAGAAGGCATACGACCTAATAACGCCGAAACCTCGGAACCTGCTTGTGTGAAACGGAAAATATTATCTACGAAGAAAAGGATATCTTTTCCTTGACCTTCACCTTCTCCATCACGGAAATATTCAGCAACAGTTAATCCTGAAAGAGCAACACGTGCACGTGCACCAGGAGGCTCATTCATTTGTCCGAAAACCAATGTTGCTTTTGAATCTTTTAATGCTTCTTTATCAACAGACGCTAAATCCCATCCGCCTTCTTCCATAGAGTGCTTAAAAGCATCTCCATAATTAATTACGCCCGATTCGATGAACTCACGTAAAAGGTCATTTCCTTCACGTGTGCGCTCCCCAACTCCAGCAAATACGGATAAACCTGAATACGCTTTGGCAATATTATTAACCAATTCCATGATTAATACTGTTTTACCTACACCAGCACCACCAAATAACCCAATTTTACCACCTTTAGCATACGGCTCAAGTAGGTCGATTACTTTGATTCCAGTAAAAAGTACTTCAGTTTCGGTACTTAACTCATCAAATCTTGGTGGAGTATTATGAATAGGATAACCATCAGAAGTATCCATAGTATCAATACCATCTATGGCTTGACCAACTACATTGAACAAACGACCTTTTATCTTATCACCTACGGGCATTTTGATTGGTGATCCAGTATCAAGTACTTTCATCCCACGTACAAGCCCATCTGTTGAGTCCATCGCAATTGCGCGAACACGGTCTTCTCCTAGATGCTGCTGAACTTCAAGAATAATCTTTTGTCCATTGTCTTTCACAATCTCTAATGCATCATAGATTTTAGGCAAATGTGCGTTTTCTGTGAAGCTTACGTCGACTACAGGTCCGATGATCTGTGCAATTTTTCCGGAGTTTGGCATATAAATTTTGTAAAACTTTATTAAATCAACAATATTGGCCTTTTTTAGAGCCGATTTTTGATTTGCAAAAATACTCTTTATCCCCGTAAATCAAATACTTAATTAATTTTTTTTAATCATAGTTGTTCGTTGGTTTTTAAAAAGTTCTAAGAATGCCTTTTTGAGTTATTAAAGACCCTTTTTTATGGTTAATTGCTTTGTTTAGGCAAAAATACACTGTGCTAACTTTCTATCATTAAAAACAATCACAGGATTAAAAACAATTTTGTGAATAGGTACATATTTTGTGTTTTTGAATGCATTCCTTCTTTAAAATTAGATTTTTAACTAAAATTCTGTTTTATTTGAAATATGAAAAGAATAATGGTAAGCGGTAGTAATGGTTTACTCGGACAGAAAATTACAGATCTTTCCTTAATGGATCCTGAAATTGAGCTCATTGCAACATCAATTGGCCCCAATCGGCACCCACTTAAAGTTGGTTATACCTATGAGGAGCTTGATGTTTTAAATGCTGAGCGTTTGGATGAGCTTGTTGCAAATTATCATCCGGATGCAATAATTCATACAGCAGCTATGACCAATGTAGATGCTTGTGAGCATGATCGTGATAAATGTTATGCGCTCAATGTTAAATCGGTGGAAAATCTGATTGAGGTGTGTCAAAGAAGAGATATTCAATTGATTCATTTATCAACTGATTTTATTTTCGATGGTGAGGATGGACCTTATACCGAGGATGCAAAAGCCAATCCTTTAAGTTATTATGGTGAAACCAAGCTTGAGTCTGAAATATTATTGCAAAATTCTTCTTGTAAATGGGCTATTTTGCGGACTATTATTGTGTATGGAATTGTAAATGATATGAGTCGCACAAATATTGTTTTATGGGCAAAAGCAGCACTTGAAAAAGGCGAACCTATAAATGTAGTTAATGATCAATGGCGAATGCCAACCTTGGCAGAAGACCTAGCACAATGCTGCCTTCTTGCGGTAAAAAAGAATGCCAAGGGTGTTTTTAATGCTTCCGGAAAGGATTTAATGAGTATTTTAGAGATTGTTGAGCGTGTAGCAGATTATTATGGCCTCGATAAAACATTAATAAACCCTATTTCTTCTGAAAGTTTAAATCAAGCAGCGAAAAGACCAAAAAAGACAGGTTTTATTTTAGATAAAACGATTAGAGAGCTTGGTTATGAGCCACATTCTTTTGAAGAGGGTATTGCTTTGATGGAAAAACAAATTAATGCAATAAATAATTAGGTAAACTAATTTTTTTAGAGTTATTGTTTCGCCTCTAAATACCTGCAAAATCGTTAAAAATAGTAACTTTGAAAAAAAATAAATCTTATGACATTATCTAAAGGACAACAAGCGCCTAACTTTACCCTATACAGCTCAGAATTAAAGGAAATTTCTTTGGCTGACTACGCTGGCAAAAAAGTAGTAATTCATTTTTTTCCAATGGCTTTTACTGGAGTTTGTACTACTCAACTATGTACCATGCGTGATACTTTTGGTTATTACGATGAGTTGGGTGCTGAAATTCTAGCAATTTCTGTCGATTCTCCATTTGCACTCGCAAAATTTAAGGAAGACAATGATTATCAATTTCATTTGCTTTCCGATTTTAACAAAGAAACATCACAGGCTTATGGAGCTTTTTATGATGAATTTGTATTCAATTTGAAGGGTGTTTCTAAAAGAGCAGCATTTGTTCTAGATGAAAATCATAAAATTGTTTATGCGGAGGTTTTGGAATCGGCAGGCGATCTTCCTGATTTTAACGCTATTCGTAACGCGTTGAACTAAATTCAAGAGCGTTGAGCCTTGATTTTTAAGGGATTGCGAGTATTTTCAAAAAAACTATGTTTGTATGAAAAGAAAGCATATTTTTGCTTCCGTTAAAAACGCACCTGTAGCTTAATTGGATAGAGCACCTGACTACGGATCAGGAGGTTAGGGGTTCGACTCCCTTCAGGTGCACATAACAGAAGCCTTTTCGACTTTAACGAAAGGGCTTTTAATTTGAATTAAACCATCCTGTCATCAATCATTGCCCCAACAGGATTAATTAGACATCAAATGCTGAACTTAGTACTGTTTGGCCCTCCGGGAGCTGGTAAAGGAACACAATCTGAAAAGTTGATAAATAAGTATAAACTTATCCATTTATCAACCGGCGATATACTTAGATCTGAAATATCAATGGGCACTGAACTCGGTCTTGAAGCTAAAAAGCTAATGGATCAAGGTTTACTTGTGCCTGATGAGGTAGTAATTGGTATGATCAGTAATAAATTAGACTCTAACAAAGAGGCTAATGGTTTTATATTTGATGGTTTTCCTCGCACTGTAGCTCAAGCAGAGGCTTTAGATGATTTATTGCAAACTAAATCTTCTTCTATCGCTGGTATGATTGCTTTGGTTGTTAATGATGAAGAGTTAGAAAAGCGTTTATTGAATAGAGGAAAAGATTCTGGTCGCCCAGATGATGCAAATCCTGAGGTTATTCGTAAACGAATTGTAGAATATAATTCGAAAACAGCTCCAGTAGCAAACTATTATAAAGATCAGCATAAATTTACAAGCATTAATGGAATAGGTACAGTTGATGAAATATTCAGCTCTATTTGCACGGTGATTGATTCCTTTTAATTGCTGAAAAAATCTTAATTTCATCCCCTTGAGATCATAAAGATTCCTGTACGGATTTTGTTCTCTGTAAAAATATATTATGTCTCAGAGCTCAAATTTTGTTGATTACGTTAAAATATGCTGCCGTTCAGGTCATGGTGGCGCAGGATCATCGCACCTTCATCGTGATATATTAACCTCTAAAGGTGGCCCCGATGGTGGTGATGGTGGTAGAGGCGGACATATAATTGTAAAGGGGAATAGTCAACTTTGGACCTTATTACACCTTAAATACCGGAAACATATTATTGCAGAAAATGGCTTTCCTGGATCTAGCGGACAGAAATCTGGCAGGACTGGTATTGATGAAATTCTCGAAGTGCCACTGGGTACCATCGCTAGAAATGCCGAAACTGGAGAAATACTTTTTGAAATCACTAGTGATGGTGAGACTAAAATTTTGACGCCTGGTGGGCGCGGCGGACTAGGAAACTGGCATTTTAAAACATCTACAAAGCAAACTCCTCGATATTCACAACCCGGAGAACCTGGCAAAGAGCAATGGATGGTGCTTGAATTGAAAATTCTTGCTGATGTTGGTCTTGTGGGTTTTCCAAATGCAGGGAAATCAACTCTTCTTTCTGTAGTTTCTGCTGCTAAGCCTGAAATTGCTGATTATGCCTTCACTACTCTGGTGCCAAACCTAGGTATCGTTTCCTATCGTGATAATCGATCCTTTGTTATGGCCGATATTCCAGGGATTATTGAGGGAGCTTCAAAAGGCAAAGGTTTGGGGATTCGCTTTTTGAGGCATATTGAGCGTAATTCTGTGCTTCTGTTTTTGGTGCCGGCCGATACAAACCGTACCATCATTCAGGAGTATGAAATCTTGTTAAATGAATTGGAACAGTATAATCCTGAACTTATGCAAAAGCCAAGAGTTTTAGTGGTTAGTAAGTCGGATATGCTCGATGAGGAGTTAATGAATGAAATGAAGCAAGAATTGCCAGCTATTCCAAGCTTATTTATTTCTTCTGTGGCGCAAAAGGGATTAGTAGAACTTAAGGATATGCTCTGGAAGGTGATTAATGAGCATAATACGCTTGCAAAAGACTAATATATTTAATTTTTTTATCCTGAATCTGCCATTAGTATT
>NZ_JBIILQ010000143.1:0-7282 GCF_044232565.1 Daejeonella sp.
TTATTATTTAACCTCGCTATTTTTGTACAAAAGTACGTTTTTTATATGTTATATGTTTTAGAATCGGGTATTTTATAAATACCCGCTCTTTTTGCAAATATCCCGAACAAATAACTTATTCGAATTCTGACTTCAGAATCTCGATTACATCCTTCACTGTTGTTTCCTCAAGATCCGTACGTTTTACCAATTCATCTGCATTTAATGCAAGAATGGATTTCGCCGTATCTAAACCAACACGCTTGAATTCATCAATGATCCAGCCTTCAATCTCATCTGAGAATTCCTCGATATCCACATCCTCATCATCTTCATGAGCCTCACGGTACACATCAATTTCATAACCAGTCAACTTTCCTGCCAACTTAATGTTATGTCCTCCACGGCCAATGGCCAATGAAACCTGATCTGGCTTTAAATATACGGCAGCCCTCTTCACTTCTTCATCCAATTTAATGCTTGTGATTTTCGCGGGACTCAAAGCTCTTTGAATATACAAGGAAATATTGTTTGTAAAGTTAATTACGTCAATATTTTCATTCTTTAATTCACGAACAATACCGTGAATACGTGACCCCTTCATTCCCACACAAGCTCCAACTGGATCAATTCTATCGTCATAAGACTCAACAGCAACTTTTGCTCTTTCACCTGGCTCACGAACAATCTTTTTGATGGTAATTAATCCATCAAAAATTTCAGGAACTTCCAATTCGAATAAACGCTGTAAAAACTCAGGGGCAGTACGTGAAATGATAATTTTAGGATTACCATTAAGCATTTCTACCTTCTCAATTACCGCACGTACAGAATCGCCTTTTTTGAAATAATCAGCCGGAATTTGCTCAGTTTTAGGCAATAAAAGCTCATTACCCTCATCATCAAGAACCAAGGTTTCTTTTTTCCAAACTTGGTAAACCTCTCCAGTTACAATTTCTCCTACACGATCTTTATACTTTTTGAATATTTCGTCTTTCTCTAGTTCTAGAATTTTAGAAACTAAAGTTTGACGAGCAGCAAGAATTGCTCTACGACCAAAACTTTCAAGTGTAATTTGTTCGATAAAATCATCCCCCACCTCAAGATCTGGATCAATTAGCTTAACCTCGGCCATTTCGATTTCCAAATCATCATCTTCAGAAAATCCATCTTCCATTACGGTACGAGTACGCCAGATCTCCAAATCCCCATTATCTGGGTTAACAATAACATCACAATTTTCGTCGGTACCATATCGTTTACGCAACATACTGCGAAAAACCTCTTCCAACACACTAATAACCGTAGGACGGTCAATATTCTTAAAGTCTTTAAACTCTTGGAATGAATCGATTAAATTAATATTGCTCATTTTTTATTCAATTTACAAGGGAAAAATGCCCTGTCTTATTTAAAACTCACTAAAACTATCGTTTCTGATATATCTTCAAATGGAATTACAGTATCTATTATTTGTGCCTTTTTTCCTTTTTCTTTGACACTCTCTTGGATGGTAATTCCACTCTCCTCAACATGAATCAGTTTACCTTCTTTTGTATTACCGGCCTTCGTCTTAATTTTTAAGGAACGGTTGATGTTTTTTTCAAACTGACGAAATGATTTAAGTGGAGTATCTATTCCAGGTGAGGAGACTTCAAGCCTATAAGCTTGTTCAATCGCATTTTCCTCTTCCAAATGAAAACCTACATGCCTACTAATTGCAACGCAATCGCTAATTGCAACACCATTGTCGCCATCTACTAAAATAGACAAAATTCCACTACCATGCATCTGCACATCCACCAAAAATAAATCTGGACGATCAGCAATCTTTTCTTCAACTAATTCTGTAACCCTTTTCTCTATATTCATAATTTACCCTTCTTTAAATCCTTTTTGAAAAAGGAAGGTAAAAAAAGAGCCCCGACAATTGCGGAGCTCTTCTTAGATTGATGCAAATATAGAAAAAAAAACTAGCATTGCAAATAGCTGATTTCAAAACATTTATATTACTTCTTAGCTCTAAATTCAAATTCAATAAAACCTCCAGGTGAGTTAATTTTCCTCGTAGAAATAATATCTTCAGGTTTTCGCAGAAGTGTTTTGGTATAGCATCTTGCAAAATAATACTCATTTGAACTCCAAACGGAAGTAGGTTTAAAACTAATGGTGCCATTTACAATGGTGTAAGTCCCCTGCAAGGCCGCCCTAAAATCTCTCATTTCCTGATCCGTAGTGTCTTTATAAACGGCAAAAAAATTAGTCCAGAGATTATAATCAAGTGAATCTTCCATAAATTCATCCATTACATAAGCTGGAATATTCGATAATATTACTTCTGTACTGTCTTTAGAAAGACTTATTTTTAAGTCGTTTGTTAATTCACTTTCATTCTTTTCTGAGCTACATGAGTAAATCAAAAGAAGAAAAACTATGAAAATGTGAAACCATTTGTTAATTTTCATTGTTATTAAATTTTTGAATATAAATATGAGACTAATTATTGAAATATTATTGATGGGCGCTGCTGTTGCAATTGCGGCCTATTTATTACCAGGGGTTAGTGTAGCTGGATTCTGGAGTGCCATTTTAGCGGGTATTTTAATTGCGCTAGCCAATGCCACAATTGGAACTATTTTGCGCATTTTTACCTTCCCAATCAACTTTTTAACCCTCGGATTAGTATCATTTATTATTACCGTTTTGATGGTTTTATTAGTTGATGAGTTAATGGACGATTTTAATACACAAGGATTTTTTTCTGCACTACTTTTCGCAATTGTGCTGGCCCTAGTTCAAATGATTTTTTCTGCCTTCCGTTCGAACAAATCCTCCTAGGGTAAAAAATATTTATTTCCCTGCTGCAATTGCAGTCGCTTTTTTAACCGCTATAGATTTATCCATAGCTGTCATAAAAAATATTTCACGGTTATCCATCAATCGATAATGTTTCCCTAAGGCTTCAATTGACGATGCCCTAACTTGAGAAACGCTATCCTGCAGAGCCAATTCCTTTATCTTTTCATATATTAATGCTCGCTCCTCTATAGAAAGATGTGGAATGATTTCTAAAGCCTTATCACGAATAGCCCAATGTTTATCACTAATCGCTTTAATTAAAGTGCTTTTGGAAAGGGGTTCATCTTTGTATCTCAAAAGTTTGCTTATAGCTTCCATCCTATCCATAAATAAAGGTGCATTATGATATTGAAATGCATATTGCTGGGCAGTTTTTTCCTCTATTTTTTCAGCAAGAAGATATTTTTCCGCATCTACATTTATCAAATCTGGAAGTCCCAAAACAGGAAAAACGAATGATTGACTTTGTTTTTCAAGAAGAATTTCTTTTCGTTCTACTTTACCATTTAAATAAATATCAACCGCCATTGGGACACGATATAATGGCACAGCCGACAAATCCTGATTTTGTTCTAAAAGAATTGAAACTTCTTTATTATCCGGATTATAGGCAGTTTTTATAGCTAAAATAGGATGGCCTGAAGCTAGAAACCATTGATTAAAAAACCAATTTAGGTCGGTACCCGTTATTTCCTCAAAAATCAGACGCAAATCGTGTATTTCAGCGGTTTTGAATGCAAATCGCGTTAGATAAGTGTTCAGTGCTTTAAAAAAGGCATCCTCTCCAACTGTTTTTCGAAGCATGTGTAAAATCCGACCTCCTTTTTGGTAACTAACTTCATCAAACATGTGTTCACGATCGGCATAATCAAAGCGTATAACATCAACATTCCTTTTATTTCCACTATTTAAGTAGGAAGTCAAATCACTTAATCCTTTGAAATCAGCTTGCTCACGTCCATTTTTATATTCATCCCATAAATATCCTCCATAAGTTGCGAAGGACTCATTAAGAGGAAGATTAGACCAAGATTCGGCAGTTACTAAATCGCCAAACCAATGATGAAAAAGTTCATGAGCAATAATATCATCTTGGTTTTGATCAATATGTTGGCCTTCCGACATGTTTAAACCCTCATAAAATACGGTTGCACTAGTATTTTCCATGGCACCACTCACAAAATCTCTTACAACAATTTGAGAATATTTATCCCATGGATAATCAACACCCAGTTTCTCAGAAAAGAATTCCATCATTTCAGGGGTATTGCCAAAAACAATTTTAGCAGTGGGGGCAAATTTAGGTTCGGTATAATAATTCACCTCCTTGTCACGCCATTTATCTTTGGTAATCACAAAATTACCGACCGCAAGCATCGTTAAATAAGTAGAATGTGCTTGCTCTTGTCGCCAGTTATCGGTACGCGTTCCGTCGCCATTCAAGCTCGAGAATTCAAGACTTCCATTGGAAAGACTTACAAATCGGTCAGGGACAGTGATATTAAGTTCTTGGGTCATTTTCTCCTGTGGATCATTTATAGTGGGAAACCAGCTCGAATTACATTCTGTTTCACCCTGAGTCCAAATTTGTTGGGGTTTATTTTTATCCTTCCCAGAATGATTAATGAAATACATCCCCCTATCACCTGCAGAGGTGATATCTTCACCAATTTTCAACTTATTAGGCATAGCCACATAGTCGATAAAAACGGAGTAGGATTGATCTTTATGATAGATTTTATCAAGACTCACCCGAAGTTTTTTACCATCATAACTATAATTAAGCGGCTTTTTATCTTCACTATTAATCAGTGATACTTGCTTGATTTGAAATCCGTTAGCATCTAAAACTAACAGATCAGTATCATAAAAATAAGGCTTCGCTAAAATAGTTGCCTTACCATAAACATAGGCACTATCCCAGTCAAAACTAAGGTCAATTTTGGTATTAATAATATCTGTTGTCCTGGTGTAGCTCCCACGATAAACGTTTGAACCAGGCATATTTTCAATTACAGTTATCGGATCCAGGTTAACCATTTTCGGTGCAGAACACGATAATATAAAAAATACTGCCCCAATGGAGCAGTATCGCAATAATTTAAAGTATGTCATTATTTTTCAGCCAAGAGACCATCAATTGTGTTCTCAAACTCCTTTACAAACTCAGTATAATGGGTACCCGTTCCTGGTCCGCTGAAACCCGTATGAATTTTCCTGATTTTACCCCTTTTATCGATAATCATAAGCGTTGGAAAGGCCATAAATTTTTCGAGCATGGGTAAACTTTTTGAAACCTCAGCTTTATCATTGGTATAACCCGTAATTAATAAATCATAAGGCACAGAAAAGCGATCACGTAATCGAGTAACATTTTTCTTAGAACGTTCAAAATCTTTCGAACGCTCATAGGCTAATCCGACAATTTCAACTCCTTTAGCATTATATTTTTTATAAAAGCTTGTTAAATAAGCGGTTTCATCCATGCAATTGGGGCACCAAGAGCCAAAAAACTGAATAAGGACTATTTTATCCTTAAATTTTTGATCAGACAATGAAACATTTTTGCCATCAAGGCCAGGGAAAGAAAAATTAATTTTATCATTCCCATCCTTTAAATCAGTTAAAGAATATGCATCAGGAAGAATTGCGGCATCATCCTTTTTTCCCGTCCAAGTTTCCATGTAGGAGAGTCCGGAATAAAATTTACCATCAACTATGGTACTATCATTCAGTAATTTTCCCGTAAAAAGATAGGCGTGACTTCCATCAAAACAAGAGAGGTATAAATGACCATCAGAGACAGTGCCCTCAAGGAAGCGATAATCACCCGTTGCTGTTAAAAAAGTTCCTAATACACGGCCGTTTTCTTGGCTAAATTCGCCAACTGCGACATAACTATTTTTTTTATCTTCGGTATTGAATGTAACTGACCAGCGACCGGAAATATTGGATTTTGTTTCGGGATTAACTTTAAAAAAACGCCAGTCATCATTGAATTTCGCATTAAACTGTAAAACCTCATCACTGTCTGCATAGTGCTTAATCCATCTACCTGATAATGTTTTATTTTTGAGCGAGGCTCTTATTTCTGAATCAAACAAGGGCATCTGAATGATGACAGAATCAGCTTTGATTGAAATTTCGTTGACTCTAAACCTCTCCTTTCCATTGATGATATCAAGAAATTTTTGATTGGCAGAATCTGTTACTTCAAAGTTGAACGGAATTTCTGCACCAGATCCTGTTTTGAGAGTTGCGCGCCAGATTCCTTCACTAAAACCAGAATTTGATTTGCTGGAGCAAGAAGAAAACAAGCTCAAAAGAGTCAAAAACAAGCTGATATTTAAAACATATTTCATAGTTAAATTTAACATATTATTTTAAAATCTCACGTGCAATTACAATGCGTTGAATTTCAGAGGTGCCTTCATAAATTTGAGTAATCTTAGCATCACGCATGAGGCGCTCCACATGAAACTCTTTAACAAAACCATAACCCCCGTGAATCTGAACAGCTTCCACGGTTGTTTTCATGGCTACTTCAGAAGCAAAAAGCTTTGCCATTGAGCTAGCCTGTGCATAAGGAAGACCTTGATCTTTTAACCAAGCAGCCTTTAAACAAAGCATTCGAGCAGCTTCAATTTCAGTAGCCATATCGGCTAGCTTAAATTGTGTAGCTTGATGACCAGAAATGGGCTTACCAAAGGCTTTACGTTCTTTGGAATAAGCCAATGCTAGTTCAAAAGCTCCAGATGCAATGCCTAGGGCCTGGGCGGCAATACCTATTCGACCTCCATCAAGAGTTTTCATGGCAAAAGTAAAGCCAAAACCTTCTTCACCAATTCTGTTCTCTTTCGGAACTTTTACATCGGTGAACATCAAAGAATGAGTATCAGAGCCTCGAATACCGAGTTTATTTTCCTTCGGACCGATTGTAAATCCCTCCATTCCCTTCTCCACAATTAATGCATTGATTCCTTTATGTCTTAATGCAGAATTTGTTTGAGCAATTACAAGATAGGTAGAAGCATTCCCACCGTTTGTGATCCAGTTTTTAGTTCCATTTAATAGGTAATGATCGCCCATATCTATCGCGGTGGTTTGCTGAGAAGTGGCATCGGAACCTGCCTCGGGTTCAGAGAGGCAAAATGCCCCAATTTTTTCGCCGGCGGCAAGTGGCTTCAAATATTTTTCTTTTTGTTGTTCATTGCCATACTTTTCAAGTCCGAAACAAACGAGAGAGTTGTTCACAGAAACCACAACAGAGGCAGAGGCATCAATCTTTGAAAGTTCTTCCATCGCTAATACATAAGAAATGGTATCCATTCCTGCACCATTGTATTTAGGATCAACCATCATTCCAAGAAAGCCCAACTCTCCTAGTTTTTTGATCTGTTCATGAGGAAATTTTTGATGCTCATCTCTCTCAATAACGCCAGAT
>NZ_JBIILQ010000144.1:0-7238 GCF_044232565.1 Daejeonella sp.
AAAAATTTCCAATCAAGAATAGCACATCACCAGTAATTGCAGATTTTAAGCATGATTATACTGGCACATCTATTCAAACACAACTTAACAACCCGAATACTAAATTTGATCAAACTTTTGTTCAAGGCTTAGCTGGATTACGTACACGAATTTACTTCCCTTACTTAGACAAACTCAAAAGTTTAGGAAATATTACCATTAATAAAGCTGAGCTAATTCTTACTGTTGTAGGTGGGACCGATCAAATCAAGCCTGCCCAACGATTATTATTGTATCAAACGGATATCGCCAAACAAAGACAATTTATACCAGATTTTGGTACGAACCCTGTTGTATCAATGACCGATCTTGATTTTGGCGGTTTCTATGATAGCACTAACAAACGCTATAAATTTGTAGTCACCACTTATATCCAAGATATCCTTAGAGGTAGATTAAAACAATATGATACTTACATTGCACCTGTTGGGCTTAATTATAACCGTCAAACTGGTCCACTCCCTTCAGGAGCAACAGCCACTAGCGCAGTAATTGGTAGCGGCAAATCAGGTGTTAGCTATAAGATGAAACTCAATATTATTTATAGTAAGATTAATTAAGATTCTTAAACCGAATTAACAATCGTATTCCTTTAAAATGAAGTTTATCGCATGAGCGAATGCTTTATTTTAAAGGAATTTTGTTTTTAAGATAATTGAAGCCTGGCCTTTCCTTATTAAATATTGCGCTGTCTAAAATTCTATGAATTAAAAGCCAAGCAAAGAAGTTTTAAGCTTGAAACTCTATCAAAAATTGATATATGAGGAGTTCAAAAGCATTAGGTGAGTGCCATTTTTAAGTAATTCCATTAATATTACACTTTTAAATTTATTTGTTAGGAAGGCTTTTTAAAAATTCCATAATATCAATATTATAAATTTCACATACTCTTAGAATTTGTTCTAATGTGAAATTGATACGGCCATTCTCCCAGTCGGCGTAAGCATTTCTACTAATGCCTAAACAATTTGCAACAAATAATTGACTGTAGTTACTATTAACTCTAAACTTCCTTAGTTTAAAACCCAAAATAGAATTTATCGCGCCCCCCCCATATTATAATTTTTTTATTTTGTAAAAAATAAATATAATAAAAGTTTAAAATTTTGCCAAGTTATACCTGTCATTTTATATTTTTATAACTTATACCTTGGAGTTAATGTTAGGCCAACAGATAAGGAAAATTCCATCCCTTTAAGATAATGGAAATAAAGACATAATTAAAGAGAATATTTTTTTAGACTCAATCAGGCTAAATATTAATAATAACTCCAACAATTATTTTGTGAAAGAAATAGATTCAAAAATTTATTTCATAGATAAATTATTTGCAATCATCAAGGTATATAATTCTGAGGGCATCCTAGAGAATACTTTTTTAGGTAAGAAAAATTTTCCTCAAATGGGTGAATTATACTCAATAAGCTATCTGCAAAACTATTTTTATATCACAGACAATATATTCATATATAAATTTGATAGAAAATTTAATCTTTTAGAAAGCAGTAGAATACATTTCAAACCAAATATTTTGGATATTGATACTGAAAATCCAAATCCAGAGCAAATCATGTTTTATCAATTAAATTACGGCGCAATGAAAAGCTATCAGGGATTTAATAACAAATTAATTATCCCGATAGAAATGGAATTGCCTAATTTAAATGCATTTAACACAAATAAATATTATAAAATAGCATACAACTTTGCATTGTTGAATATAACATCTTTTAAAGTTGAAAAACTTTTTAACAATTGGCCATCCTCATATACAGAAAATAAGAATTATCCATTTTTGACAAGTAACAGTTATTACCTGAATAATAAGGAAATTTATATTAATCATGAAGCTGACACATCTGTTTATTTGGTTGATACAGCACTCAATACATTGTTTAAATTCGGTTTTAAACCTGAAAAATTTAAAAATGACTATAAAGAAACTACAAAACTTAGTGATGCTTTCGACTCAGAGCTACCACTTAAGTTTAAAAATGAGTATGGATACTTTAAACAATTAATAACAACCGATGACAAACTCGCCGTTAGATTCTTCAAAACAGGGAAAAACAATAGTAATCATTTAGGAGTGCAAGTTTACAAAGAATTTAATCTTGTGAATGAATTTATCTTAGAAAAGGATCTAGAAGTTATAGGATACATTGCACCATACTTTCTGTTTTACAAAAACAACACTAGTTATGAGGATAAATTAACCATTTTTAGACTAAAAATTAATTATGATTAAAAAAATAGCAATGGTTTATTGGGTTATTACCCTTGTCATTTATTCTGGAAATATCTTAGCTCAATCTAAAAGTTATAAAATTATTGATGCTCAAAGTAAAAATCCAATACCTTATGTAACTATAAAAAGCGGCAATTTTCTATCCGTGTCTGATACTAGTGGGACTTTTATGTTGCCAGACTCTGTAAGTAAAATAACAGTAAGTTGTGTTGGTTATCAGACCAAAACTTTTGTAATTGATCAATTGGTTCGATTACTAAGTCTAAATTCTGCTAGCTATAATTTAAATGAAGTATTGGTAAAACCATTGGAGTTTAGAGATTTCAAACATAAACATGCAGCAGCACATCGATTAAATATTGAACAGAATCCTTTTGATGCCAATTTTTTCTATCGAGAATTTACCAAAATAAATAATCGATATATAGATTTTAATGAAGCATTTGGTCTTTACCATTTTGAAGGATTAGGAAATTACGATAACGTTAATTCAAACCACTTCATATTTAAAACTGAACATGTAAGATCTCTCAATATTTCGATAGATAAAAAACTAGGTCTTCATCAGGTTAATTGGCTTGTGGCAGTAAATAATATAAGTAAATATCTTCTTCTTAATTTTATGAGTTTCTACGATTCATTTAATTGGAAAATTGATAAAATTATCAATGATGGTAAAAGCGACTTAGTTGAAATCTCATATATACCTAAGCCCGAAAAAATTAATTACCTAGAATCTAAACAATGGAGAAGAATGGATATCTATGCTGGTGTAATAGGATCAAAGGGCAAAGTATATATTGATGAAGAAACTTTGAAATTGCAAAAATTCATATTTAGTGCCGAGCATTTCAATAAAGCTTTAAAGGGATATAATGCTGAAGATGAAAAATTTAAAATCCTCTCAATTAGTGGTGAGTTAACTTTTACGACGAATGAAAATAACAAAACTGTACCTGCCTTTTTAGGATGTAATGTCTCTTATATTTTGAAAAATAAACCAGAACAGATTATAGAAAAACGATTAGAATTTTATTTTTCTAATTACAACCTAAATAAACAAGATACAAAAGATCTTGAAGTTAAATATAATTCCAAAATAGAATTTGAGTTTCCTACAAGAGCAATGCATTATCAAAGAGAGTTTATTTTCTCAGAGAATGCAATATACAATGAAGATTTCTGGAAAAAGGAATTACCCTATCCACAATTTTATGATTTGGAGAAAGTGAAAAGTGATTTAAAAGCACAGGGTGTAGATATTTACAAAAAGTTTAAAGAATTTAACAATAGATATAAATAACATGAAAATACTAAGTTTTTTAATGGTTTTCATCAGCATGATTATTACCGATGATCCTTCAATAAAATTTGATAAAAAAGAGCATGATTTTCGAAGTATTAAGGCAGGTAGCGAAATTGTTGTTCAATTTAATCTCACCAACACCTCGAAAAAGACTCCTCTAATTATTTATTCTGTAAGTACAACATGTGGATGTACTACCGCAAGTTCTCCAAAAATGATAAAGCCATTGGAAACAAAACCAATTATTATCAAATTTAATAGTAAGGGATTTAAAGGTCCCATTTCAAAAGATATTATAGTTATCACAAACACAGTAAATGAATATGATAAATTGACAATTAAAGGTACTGTACTTGAATAAAAATGTACAATTCTTTTTATAGGACAAAGGCTATAAGTTTGTGATAAGCACCTATATTCAAGATATCCTTAGAGGTAGATTAAAACAATATGATACTTACATTGCACCTGTTGGGCTTAATTATAACCGTCAAACTGGTCCACTCCCTTCAGGAGCAACCGCCACTAGCGCAGTAATTGGTAGCGGCAAATCAGGTGTTAGCTATAAGATGAAACTCAATATTATTTATAGTAAAATCAATTAGGCTTTTAATTTTCAATTCCACCCAAAATACATATCCAAATCAGTAATTTAGGAGAATCTAAATAACTGATTAAAATGTGTGGAATTGTTGCTTATATTGGCTTCCGCGAAGCTTGGCCAATTGTTATTAAAGGATTACACCGTCTCGAATACCGCGGTTATGATAGTGCAGGTGTTGCGCTAATGAACGGCAGCCTTAATATTTATAAAAAGGCAGGCAAAGTTAGCGACCTCGAAAAATCAGTCGAAAACGAGAATCTGAAAGGCTCAATTGGCATGGGTCATACAAGATGGGCAACACATGGAGAACCTTCCGACCGAAACTCACATCCTCATACCTCCGGTGATGGCAGATTAGCTATTATTCACAATGGCATCATTGAAAATTATTCTTCTTTAAAGGAAGCCCTCCTATCCAGAGGTCATATTTTCAAAAGTGATACCGATACAGAGGTTCTTATTCATCTGATTGAAGATATACAGCAGCAAACCGGCCTAGATCTTAGAGAATCAGTTAGAATAGCTTTAAATGAAGTTATTGGTGCGTATGCCATTGTCATCATGAGCAAGGATGAACCTGATGAACTCATTGCAGCCCGCAAAGGGAGTCCGATGGTACTTGGAGTAGGAGAAAAAGAATATTTCATAGCTTCTGATGCTTCTCCAATTATAGAGTACACCAAAAACGTAATCTACCTGAATGATAATGAGATCGCTTATATAAAGAGAAATGAGCTACTTATAAAAAATATCGATAATGTTGTGCAGATTCCATATGTACAAGAGCTGGAACTGAAACTTGAGATGATTGAGAAAGGCGGATTTGATCATTTCATGCTGAAGGAGATCTATGAACAACCACGTTCTATAAAGGATTGTATGCGTGGCCGAATTTACCCAGAAAAAGGTCTTGTACAACTTGGTGGTATTAAAGAATATGCCGAAAAACTCAAAAATATAGATAGGATTGTTATTGTAGCTTGTGGTACATCCTGGCACGCAGGACTAGTTGGAGAGTATCTTATCGAAGAATATGCCCGTATCCCTGTCGAGGTAGAATATGCTTCAGAGTTCAGGTATCGAAACCCTATCATTTCAGAGAAAGACATTGTAATTGCAGTATCCCAATCGGGGGAAACAGCCGATACCATGGCAGCTATAGAGTTAGCCAAAGAAAAAGGTGCAACTATTTTTGGAATATGCAATGTGGTTGGTGCTTCAATTCCAAGGCTTAGCCATGCTGGAGTATATACACATGCAGGACCAGAAATAGGGGTTGCATCTACAAAAGCATTTACCGCCCAAGTTACTGTGCTTACATTGATGGCACTTTATATGGCTCAACAGCGAGGAACAATCACACAAAGTAAGTTGATCGATTTACTAACGGAACTCGACAATATTCCATCAATGATTGAAAGATGCCTGCTTTCAAACGACAGTATTAAAGAAATCTCTGCAAAATATAAAGATGCTAGAAATTTCCTGTTCCTAGGAAGAGGAAGTGGATTTCCGGTAGCACTGGAAGGCGCATTAAAGCTCAAGGAAATATCCTATATCCACGCAGAAGGTTATCCTGCGGCAGAAATGAAACACGGACCTATTGCTTTGATTGACGAGGAGATGCCAGTAGTATTTATTGCCACAAAGAATTCTTCATACGAAAAGGTGATCAGTAATATCCAGGAAGTAAAAGCTAGGAAAGGTAAAGTAATTGCCATTGTAACCGAAGGGGATACCACGGTGAAGAATATGGCAGATTACGTAATTGAAATACCTGAGGCCGACGAAATATTCTTACCACTGCTTGCTACAATACCTTTGCAATTACTTTCGTACCATATTGCAGTGATGAGAGGTTGCAATGTTGATCAGCCACGAAATCTGGCCAAATCGGTAACGGTGGAATAGTTCAGGAAGGGTACACTTTGATTTGAGGGTTTTCAGAATGGCATATTAGCCCCTAAAACATTGGCAAAAATAGCATAATTCAGATTTTTTAATAAAAATGACTCAGTTTGCTCGGAATAAGGGGGAAGTATGATCCAAGAAACGCAATATTTAAATTGACACAATAATCCAGAAATGTTTTGGATTGTCTGTTGAAATATTTTGGGTTAAAATTAAAAAAGAAAATGAAAGTAAGTATATTTGAAATCTTTAAATCCGTTAATTCAAGAAAAAATAAAACCTAATAATGGGAGAGGTAATTCTTTTAGGCTCCATATTTTGTTCTGCAATTACAATATATTTATTATTCAATAGAACTGTTAGCTGCCAATTATTCTCATCCAAAATTTTAGGCATATTTTTTATTGCAAATACTTTATGTGCAATAGCATACTTATTAATTATTTCTGGATGGATTATTTATATACCCCACTTTTACAAAACTTCAGCACCACTTAATCATTTATTACCGCCACTTGGTTACCTCTATATCAGAATCATATTAAAAAACGAAATTGCTTTTCAAAAATATGATTGGCTACACTTTATACCATTTGGAGCTTGCGCAATAAATTATTTGCCATTATATACGATGGGTATAACCGAAAAATCAAAATTAGTTGCTCAGCTTATTGAAGACTATTCAATTATATATAGTTCAAAAGATGGTTTTTTGCCAGAGTATATCATTAAAGCAACTAGATTTATTCAAATACCAATTTATTTATTTTTGCAATGGCAATTAGTACTAACCTTTAATAAAAAAAAGATTGCACCTGTTTATGAAGCACAAAAAAATCATGTTTTAAAATGGTTAAATATTTTTAACTGGAATAGCAGCTTAATCTTAATTTCTATCCTATTTATTTTTGCTTTATTTTATTTCAAACCCGAAATAGGAACCTCAAAAATGATAGTAACAATTCCCAGTTTAGTTATTGCATTTGGATATTTAATATTGAGTTCATTTTTATTGTTAAATCCAGAAGTGCTTTTTGGTTTACCGTATATTATTTCAAATAATAGGAAAGAAAATACTTCCCCCCAAAAAAATAACAATCGATTACTCACCAAAAATTATGAGAAAACCA
>NZ_JBIILQ010000145.1:0-7156 GCF_044232565.1 Daejeonella sp.
AGGAGACTATCAATTTCAATATAAGCAGTCATGTTTTAGATCCTGATGCCAATGCTCCTTGCAAAGATCTATGTGAGAAATTTGTCCACGGCTCTTTAACCGATTATGAAACCGTTTATAATTTTGGGAAGAATTTAGACATTTTAACCATAGAAATTGAAAAGGTTAATGTGGATGCCCTTGAGAAATTAGAAAATGAAGGAGTTAAGGTTTTTCCTCAATCACGCGTAATTCGTTTAATACAAGATAAAGGAACTCAAAAGCAATTTTTCAAGGATAATGAGATAGAAACAGCAAATTTTCAGCTATTTAATAACAAGGAAGATCTTCTTTCTGCCAATATTCCTTTTCCCTATATTCAAAAATTACGCAAGGATGGTTATGATGGAAAAGGCGTTTGCAGTATCAAAAGTGAGGCAGATCTCGAAAAAGCATTCCATGAGCCGAGCTTAGTTGAAGAGTGGATACCATTTGAGAAAGAGCTAGCGGTAATTGTCGCTAGAAATGAGGATGGCGATATAAAAACCTTTCCATGCGTGGAGATGGAATTCAATCCTGAAGCCAATTTGGTTGAATTTTTAATCTCCCCTTCAACCCTACCTACAGAAATATTAGAATTAGCTGATAAAGTTGCGATAAAGGTTGCTGAAAAATTAAAAATTGTGGGAATTCTAGCGGTGGAGCTTTTCCTAACAAAAGATGGAAAGATCCTAGTAAATGAAATTGCGCCAAGACCACATAATAGTGGACATCAGAGTATTGAGGGTAATTATACTTCTCAATATGAGCAATTATTAAGGGCCATATTTAATTTACCTTTGGGGGATACGCGAAGCATACAACATGCGGTAATGATCAATTTATTGGGTGAAAAAGGTTTTGTGGGACCGGCAATATATGAGGGTTTGAATGAAGCACTAGCTTTGGATGGGGTTTACCTCCATTTATATGGCAAGAAAAGCACGAAACCCTTCCGGAAAATGGGTCATGTGACGATTTTAGATGAAGATCGTCAGAAAGCGATTGAAAAAGCTAAATTTGTACAAAGAACTATTAAAGTAAAATCTTAATTTGAGATTCAATTTTATACATAACCTAAAATAAAATGAGTGCAGCTTTAAATACGAAAATTCAGGTAGGAATCATCATGGGCAGCAAGTCAGACTTAAACATCATGCAAGATGCCGCTGACATTTTAAAGGAGCTTGGTGTAAACTTTGAGATGACGGTTGTATCTGCACACCGCACACCTGAGCGTATGTTTGACTATGCAAAGAGTGCTGCGTCTAGAGGATTAAAAGTAATTATTGCAGGTGCCGGTGGTGCTGCACATTTACCGGGCATGGTAGCTTCCATTACTCAAATTCCTGTAATTGGTGTTCCTGTTAAATCATCGAATTCAATTGATGGTTGGGATTCTATCTTATCTATTTTACAAATGCCTAATGGCATTCCTGTAGCTACTGTGGCACTTAATGCAGCCAAAAATGCTGGAATATTAGCAGCGCAAATCCTGGGAACGTCTGATGCTGCACTTTCTCAAAGACTCTTAGACTACAAACAAAGTTTGAAGGAAAAGGTGGAAGAAAGTGCTAGGGAGATGGAAAGTTAAGAATTGATTGTTCGGTGACATTAATTTATGATGACAAGAGAAGCCCCCAAGAAGCTTCTTATTTTAAAATCACTAGATGCGCTGCGCTGAAATCTAAGGGCAGTGGAAAAAGAATCATGAAGAGCTGATCTAAAATCAGGATTTAATTAACCAAGATTCAATTTCCTGCCTTATCTAAAATAAAAAAAACAGTATAAAGAACATAAGCTCTTATCTATTCGAGGAGGCAGCACAAAGAAATATCTGATTAATTAAATTAGCTACCTAAATAGCAATTAAAACCATTTTCGTGATATATATATTCTCATTCTAGCAAACCTATAGGCGACATCTATTTACTTAATTCCAGCGATGATCTTCCGGAAAATTAGCTATATGTGCATATTTGGGTCCTAGGCCAATTACCGCTTCACGCCAAAGATTTTCTTCATCTTCAACAAAAATCACCTCAGAATTGAATGAATCGCTAGCCATCCAAGAATTTTCTTTCATTTCATCCTCAAGCTGACCTGCTCCCCAGCCTGAATATCCCATGAAAAATTTAATTTCATTATGTTGTATCTCATTATTATCGATGAGCACTTTAAGTGCCTCAAAATTACCACCCCAATACATATCATCCTTAATTTTGAGTCCGCTTTTTATTTTATCATAGCAGCGATGCACAAATTGTAAACTGTCTGTTTCTACTGGGCCGCCAATAAATATTGGAAAATTGGCCCATTTTAAATCAGAAACTAAATCGCTAAGTATCAAATTACTTCTTTGATTTAGTACAAAGCCTACTGCCCCACTCTGCGCACATTCGGTAAGGAGAACAACAGAACGCTTGAAATTAGGATCAAGCATGAAAGGTTCGGATACGAGTAAAGAACCATTTTGGGGTTTTATCGGACTTATCATTAGTAAAAATTAAATTTATTGAATATTACTATCAAACAGATTTTTTTCAATTTTATTATGTGACTTTATTTTAGCGTGAGCGTTAAGGAAGGTAAGGGCATTCTTTTTGGCTTCTTCGCCAAAACAGATATAGCGTACAGCCTGTTAAAACGCCCTTAATGATCATTCAATTGTAAGAAATTTCAAAATAGGCAATATCTTTTATATTATCTAGCGCTAAAAATTCTTGAAATGATAGAATAACAAGGTGCAATTGTTAAGTTTGCAGTAATCAGGATATCGGATAATTGTCTTGATTATTAATTTATACTATGTCAGTAGAAAAACAAACATTAGAAAACCTCCGTCAGGAGTACAGTGCTGAGAAATTAACAGTTAAAGACGTAACTAAGGACCCAATCAAGCAGTTTGGGCATTGGTTAAAGGAGGCAATGGAAGCGGGTGTAATTGAGCCAAATGCCATGACTTTAGCAACCACAAGTATCGACAGAAAGCCTTCCGCACGCATTGTTTTGCTAAAGGGCTATGAAGAGCGTGGTTTTATGTTTTACACCAATTATTTGAGCGCTAAAGGCAAAGAAATGGCTAAAAACCCAGTTGTGGCCTTGGTATTTCACTGGGCTGAGTTGGGTCGGCAAGTTCGTATTGAAGGCACAGTTGAGAAGCTTAGCAAGGAGGAATCGGAACGTTATTTCCAGAGCAGACCTATAAAAAGTCAATTAGGTGCTATTGCGTCGCCGCAGAGTCAGGTGATTGAAAACATGGATGAAATTGAAAAAATTTGGTCTGAAACTGAGGCTCGTTACGATAATAAATCAATCCCAAAGCCTGCATTTTGGGGTGGATACTTGGTTAAGCCTCAGGTAATTGAATTTTGGCAAGGCCGCCCAAGCCGCTTACACGACCGTATCGTTTATAAAAAAGCGGATAAGAAAACCTGGAAAATAGTTCGACTTGCACCATAATTTCAAATGATGACTTTTGAGGATATAAGATCTCTTTTAAGCGGGAAATTTGGTTCGGAAGCAATTTTGGATAGTCAGACGACTGGTTTACAGTCTGCTCTATTTATTCATCCTGATTTTATTGTTCCTGTTTGTGAAGAGTTAAGGGACAATAAAGCTACTTGGTTCGACTTTCTTTCTTGTTTAACAGGTGTTGATCATGGCCCTGAGAGTAACAAATTCTCGGTGGTTTATCACCTCTCATCAATTCCTCATCAGCATCAATTGGTTTTGAAGGTGGAGATTGAACACCATCGTCATTTAGATACATTACCCAGTTTTTATAGCGTTTCAGAGGTTTGGAAAACTGCCGAATGGCACGAGCGTGAGGCCTTTGATCTTGTAGGCTTACACTTTGAAGGACATCCAGATCAGCGTAGAATATTGCTTCCAGATGATTGGGAGGGCTATCCATTACGGAAGGATTATAAAGCCGCAGAAGAATATAAAGGAATAAAAATAAATTAATTTGCCCAATTTGCACCAAGATAGCATGCAGGTAAAAAAAAATAGATATGACCTCTTGACGGAAAATCTTCAACCCGAGGAGATGATCATAAACATGGGTCCGCAGCACCCTTCCACTCATGGTGTTCTACGTCTTGAGCTCATCACCGACGGAGAAATTGTGAAAGAGGTGATTCCACATATGGGTTATTTGCATCGTTGTTTTGAAAAACATTGTGAGAGCCTCACCTACCAGCAAATCATCCCTTTTGTAGATAGAATGGATTATTTATCGTCCATGAATAATAACCATGCCTTTGTAATGGGTGTGGAACGGATGATGGGCATTGATAAGGAAATTCCAAAACGGGTGGAATACATTCGTGTACTAGTTTGTGAGTTGAATAGAATTGCTTCCCATTTAATTGCAATTGGTACTTATGGCATTGACATTGGTGCATTCACCCCATTTTTATGGTGCTTTAGAGATCGGGAGCACATCATGAACATGCTTGAGTGGGCTTCTGGTTCAAGAATGCTTTACAATTACATTTGGGTTGGTGGTTTATTTTATGATTTGCCAGTTGGTTTTGAGGAGCGTTGTAGCGAATTCGTCGAATATTTTAAGCCAAAATTAGCTGAGCTCAATCAATTATTGACTGATAATCAAATATTTATATCTAGAACTGCTGGAGTGGGTATTTTACCACTCGATGTAGCCATTAATTACGGTTGCTCTGGTCCGATGTTGAGAGGCTCCGGCTTAAAATGGGATTTACGAAGAGTGGATGAATATTCGGCTTACCCAGAGCTGGACTTCGAAATACCTATAGGTAAAGGTGAGATGGGGAAGATTGGCGATTGCTGGGACCGCTACAAGGTTAGAGCCGATGAAGTATCAGAATCTATTAAAATTATAGAACAATGCCTTGAAAAGCTTCAAAAAGAGCTTAAGCGTGGCCCCGAATTCGACCCAAGAGCAAAACTTCCTAAAAAGATTATTCCTAAAGAGCAAGATTTTTATATCCGATCTGAAAACCCACGTGGAGAACTCGGTTATTATTTTATTACGGATGGAAAGACTGAAATTCCCAAGCGTGTTAAAGCAAGAGGTCCCAGTTTCAATAATCTCTCTGTCTTACCAGAAATTACTAGAGGAGTTTTGATTGCAGACTTGGTAGCCATACTTGGTTCTGTGGATATTGTTCTTGGAGAAGTTGACCGATAAAAAAAGCCTTAAACATTAGCTTAAGGCTTTTTTATGTGTTTTAGGTATGGATTAGTAAACCTTAACCATGTAAATAAATGGTTCTAGTTTTTTAAACTGATCTTTTCTGCTTAATCCCGATAAGCTATTTCTCTTGCTGAGAACTAATTTCTCATCCAAAGAATCTTGCGGTATTGCATCAATAGATTTCAAAATATAAGTTGATTTGATGGCAAATGCGGCCCCGTCAACTTGGGTTTGTTTACCATTAATAATACCGATTACATTTCCGCGGTTATCTAGTAGGGGTCCACCACTATTACCAGGATTTACTGGAATAGAAACTTGATAAGCCACTGTATCACCAGCATAACCATTTTTTGAACTCACATAACCTTTACCATACACTTGATCATCTCTGGGAAAACCAATGGTAAATACGTCCTCACCTACATCAGATGCCGATTTTTTAAAAGTGTAAGGCAATGCTGCAAGACCTTCAAATGCTGGATCTACAATTTGTAAAACAGCTAAATCATACGCTGGATCAATATAAATCATTTTAGCTTTAAATGCCTCACCTTCAGAATTTTGTACATAAAGTGAATCGGCATCTTTAATTACATGGTAATTAGTTACTAAATAGCCGTTAGATGAAAGTGCAAATCCTGTACCTCCAAAAGAACCAGGGTTAGCAGGACCTTTAATTGGTTTAATATTTTTGATTAAATCATTTTGTGATTTCTTAATACTATTTATTTCTCTACGGAGAAGGCTCACATTAGTAGAAATTGATTTAGAGAAGAAACCTGTAGAAAGTAAAGTTCCAGACACTGCAATTAATGCAACAGTAGCTGCAATGGCTGTATTGATTCTATATTTTTTCCAAAGTCTGACATAAATTGGTGCATCTGGAGCAACTTGGTTTCTGATCGCATGAATATCCAACGTTTCGTGAATAATGTTCATGTCGGATTTTAATTTCAGGGCACCCGAATATTCAGATAAATGTGAAACCAAATTGGAATGTTCCACCACTTTAAGATCAAAAGCAGGATCTTCACGCCTTTTATTTTCAAAATCAAAGAGATCAGTATCAGAAAGCTCTCCTCTCAGATAGGTATCAATTTGATTAATAATTTCTATATCGCTCTTCATTATTTAATTTTTAAGCTTGGAAAAATAATTTTTTCAAGCGTTGCAAGCATTTATATTTTTGAGTTTTAGCATTATCAGCATTGGTATAACCAAATTTCTCGCAAATTTCCTGCATTGATTTATTCTGCATGTAATAATCTTCAATAATAGTTTTGCAGGGCTCCCCTAATTGAAGCAAAGCAGATTCCATTATTGCAAACTGTCTGTCTTTTTCTTCCTGTCTTTCCAAGTCATCTTCCACCGGAATAAAATCAGAAAAATCTTCAATGTTACGAACAGTTTTACTTTGGGCGTTTAAGCGTTTTAGCCATAACCTTCTACATACAGAGTAGATAAAAGTTTTTAGCTTACTGTTTAGCTCAAAATTTCCAGTTTTTACTTTATTGTAAAGAACAATTATAGACTCTTGAAAAACATCTTTCGCATCATCCTCATTTCCGTTGTTATTGAGTACTAATTGGAGTACCATGGGAAAGTAAGTAGTGTACAAACGATTTAATATCTCTTTTGAGTCATTCAGTATTCCTAAAATAATTTCACTATCGGCTGGAACTGAACTTTTTGTGTCTTTTTTCACTGTTAATACTTTTTATTCGAAATTGTAACCCAATGATAGCAAAAATATTTTTTTTATTTTTTTCAATATTATGGGTTACCTTTTTAACTTTGGGGTATTAACTGTAAATTATTTAAATACATTTTAAACACTTAACGATGAAAAATTCTTTCAAATTCGGTTTCTTAGCTTTAGCTATCTCTTTATCAGTTGCTGCTTGTAACTCAAACAAAACTGAAGAAGCTGCTACTGATTCTACTGCTGTTGAT
>NZ_JBIILQ010000146.1:0-7133 GCF_044232565.1 Daejeonella sp.
TAAGCTCATGCGGATACAACAGCATGGTAAAACTAGATGAGCAGGTAACTTCGCAGTGGGCTCAGGTTGAGAACGTTTATCAAAGGAGAGCTGATCTTATTCCAAATCTTGTTAATTCTGTAAAAGGGGCAGCAAATTTCGAGAAAGAAACCTTAACTCAGGTTATTGAGGCGCGTGCTAAAGCAACTTCTGTAAATGTTGACCCTACAAAACTAACACCTGAATCGATTGCGCAATTCCAGGCCGCTCAAGGGGCTTTAAGCCAATCACTAGGACGTCTATTAGCAACTGTAGAGGCTTATCCAGAATTAAAAGCAAATCAGAATTTCCTTGAACTACAAGCACAACTTGAAGGTTCTGAAAATAGAATTACCGTAGAGCGTCAAAAGTTTAACACTGTTACTCAAGAATACAATTCAACTATCAGAACATTTCCCAATAATTTAACAGCAGGAATGTTTGGATTTAAGACAAAGGGGTATTTTCAAGCAGAAGCAGGAGCTAACAAAGCGCCAAAAGTCGAGTTTTAAGGGGTATATTATCCTCCATTATTAAAAGAAATCGCCGGGACTTATTCCGGCGATTTAAATTTTAGCCATGTCAATATTTAGCGAAAAAGAGCAAGAGCTCATCAGTAATGCTGTTGAGTCGGCAGAAAGATATACCTCAGGAGAGATCCGTATTTGTGTTGAAAAGACTTGTAGCGAACCGGTTCTAGACCGAGCTGCAAACTATTTCAACAAACTGGGAATGGATAAAACCGCACAAAGAAATGGGGTATTAATTTATATAGCAACCGAAGATCATCAGTTTGCTATAATTGGAGATGCCGGAATAAACAAATTAGTTCCGCATGACTTTTGGAATAGCACCAAAGACACTATGTTAGCCTATTTTAAGGAGGGCGACCTTACAGCTGGAATTATCGCTGGTGTTAAAATTGCTGGAGAGCAGCTCAAAACCTATTTTCCATATCTCGATAGCGATGTTAATGAATTGCCGAATGAGGTTTCTTTCATGGATGGAAAATAATGGAATTTATAAATACAATAACGCTTCAAATGAGATTTAAACATATATTTTCAACACTTGTATTTCTGTTATTCAGCGCTGTTTTAATCGCGCAGACTTTCCCAGAAAAGCCAAATCGTTTAGTCAATGATTATACACAAACACTTTCAGCTCAACAGATAGATCAACTTGAACAAAAGTTGGTATCATTTAACGATTCTACAAGCACCCAAATTGCCGTAGTGCTAGTTAAATCTCTTGAGGGTTATGATGTATCAGATTATGGCGTTAGGCTGGCAGAATCATGGGGCATTGGAGGTGCTAAAAATAATAACGGGGTGTTGGTACTTGTCTCTTTAGGCGACAGGAAAGTTACTATTCAAACGGGATACGGCGTAGAGGGAGCCCTACCGGATGCAATTACAAAAAGAATTATTGAAAGAGAGATTAGCCCAAATTTTAGAGCTGGAGATTACTTTGCTGGACTAGATGAGGGAACAAATGCGATTATATCTTATACCAAAGGGGAATACAAGAACGATTCACCAAAAAAGGGTCGTAAAGAAGGTGGACTCGGTATTGGCTTTATCATCATCATGATTATCATCATAGTCATTGCCATCAAAAAAGGTGGTGGTGGAAATGAAGTAATTGGCGGTCGCGGAAGTGCAAGCCCGTTCTGGTGGTTATTAATGGGTTCGCAAATAGGACGTGGCAATAGCGGCGGATTTGGTGGATTTTCCGGTGGTGGAGGTGGCTTTGGTGGTGGTGGAGGATTTGGCGGTTTTGGTGGCGGCAGCTTCGGCGGCGGCGGATCTAGTGGAAGTTGGTAAAGTATGATTCTACTGTTTGCTATAGGCCCCTTCAATTAATCAAGACCTAAAACCATCATAAACCAATTGCAAACTTTAATAGTTATTCCATCGCCTCGGGTTTAAAGCCGGGGCGATTTTTGTAAATGGGAATTAGGAATTATTCAAATCGTTTTTTTTTATTTTAGCATGAGCTTATAAATCAATTTACCGATTTTTAATTGAATTAATTTTATTTTTCGCCTTATTAAAAAACTAGAAAAATAGCTCTAAGCTTGTTAACAGCTTCAGGCATGACAATTGGATTATTGGCATCCTTCCTTCTTTGAAGTATCAATTAAATAAACAATCTTCCAGCCATCGACATATTTTACCAGAGTTATATTGTCGGTTCCACAATGCGAAAACTTACTTCCGATATTGAAAATGTATTTACCCCAAACCTGTGCCAGGTTCCCATCAATTAAAATCTGATCGAATTCCATCACTTCATTCCATATCTGATCGGCAGTTTTAGGTTGAGCAATGGCCTTAAGCCAAGGCTCCATCCGATCACCACTAAGCATAGCTGATAATCCATCCTTTGCCGGACGAATAGTTTGCAGAACTGCATTAGGTGCAAATACTCCCTTAACCATAGCCGAATCAGATGTTCTCATTCCTTCAAATACGGTATTAACGGCTTTTTTTATAGCTTCTTTCTCTAAATTTAATGTTTGTGCGCTTGCCCAAGTACTTAGCAATAGGCCAAGCACTAATAGATATTGTTTTTTCATTTTATAATGGTTATTGATAATAATTAAAACGCTGTAAATTCAAACACTAAAATCGATATTACAGTAAAAATTACTTCCAATCGAAGGTACTACTTAAACACCATACATGTTGAGCAATATCGTTAGCCATCAAATTAAATATCAATTTTTGAAAATCTGAAAAAAAGAAATAGTGATTCAATAACTTGGTGGCGTGGGAGTAGATCTGAGTAATCGAACCGAAATTTCCTGACCAAGAAACTACAAATTAATTTTAAAAATCTTAGTTAAAGCGCTAGAATATTAATCAAAACGAGCATTATCATTCACTGAGCATCAAACCGGGTAGAATGCTAGACATCTTCACATGAATTCTTGAAAAAAATAGTCTGATTAACGATATAGAAAAACCTAGCTGAACTAATTTAAGCCTATACTTTAGAGCAATTAATTCAATAATTAGCTCATTTTCAGCTTCTTCTGTATATCGGCAACATAACCCTTAAATTTCTTGTCGGTATCAATTAGATCATCTACAGTCTGACAAGCATAAATCACGGTTGAGTGATCGCGCCCACCAAAAAAAGCACCAATTGACTTAAGAGATGTTTTGGTATGAAGCTTGGCCAAATACATAGAAATCTGACGCGCTTGCACAATTTCTCGTTTTCTGGTTTTAGATTTAACCATATCAATCGGCACTTCAAAGTATTCACAAACAAGCGACTGAATATATTCCATTGAAATTTCTTTGCTTGAATTTTTGATAAAATTCTTAAGCATTGATTTAGCCAAATTCAGATCAATTTCCTTTTTGTTAAGGGTAGATTGGGCCAATAATGAAACCATTGCCCCTTCAAGTTCTCGAACATTATTATCGATGTTATGAGCTACATACTCAATTACTTCAGAAGGCAATTCGATACCGTCAGAATACATCTTTTTATTCAAGATGGCCATTCTCGTTTCAAGATCTGGAATCTGCAGATCTGCAGATAAACCCCATTTAAAACGAGACAGAAGACGCTCTTCCAATCCAGAAAGATCTTTTGGAGCTTTATCAGAGGTAATGATTAACTGTTTACCAGATTGATGTAAATGATTGAAGATATGGAAGAAAATATCTTGTGTTTTTTCTTTTCCTGCGAAATTATGAACGTCATCCATAATGAGTACATCCATTGCTTGGTAGAAATTCACAAAATCATTGATATTATTATTCTTTAAAGCGTCTACAAATTGCTGAGTAAATTTCTCACAAGAAACATAAAGCACCAATTTATCAGTAAGCGTTCGTTTAATTTCATTTCCAATAGCCTGAGCCAAGTGTGTTTTTCCTAAACCAACGGCACCATAAATCATTAGTGGGTTAAAGGAAGTACCACCAGGCTTGCCAGCAACCGCATAACCTGCAGATCGGGCGAGTCTATTACAATCACCTTCAATAAAATTCTCAAATGTATAATTCTGATTCAATTGAGGATCTACCTGCAATTTTTTTAAGCCTGGAATAATAAAAGGATTTTTAATATCCTTATTCAAGGAAATTGGCATTGGCATCGATTGATTTTTCCCTTCTGCACCATTACCATTTGAAGGCATATTGGTTGTGTAAGGAATACTTGTAGAAGACTTTTCAACTACAATATTATATTCAAGTCTACCCTCTTCTCCTAACTGCTTTTTTACAGTTTTACGGAGTAAGCCAACATAGTGTTCTTCCAACCATTCATAAAAGAATAAACTTGGCACTTGTATGGTTAAAATATTTCCCTCAAGTCTTAAGGCTTTTATTGGCTCGAACCAAGTCTTAAAACTTTGGGCCGGGATATTATCCTTAATAATTTGAAGACAATTATTCCATACATGTGTAGAAGTTTTTTCCATATAATTTTACTAATAATCTGATTTACAAGCAGTGCAGAAAGAAATGTTAATAACTCTTTGAACTTTCAATAATCGGAAAAAAAAATGAATTAAAAAGGATAATTTTAAATTAGTTTTAATACATTGATAATCAGTAATATAACTTAGTTTTAGAACATTTAATTTATACGATAATGATAGCAATATTTTAGAAGCTTTGAAGCAAAAAAAAGCTATTTACATGCAGTTTTATAGGCTATTTCAATAATTTATACACATTTTTATTGCAATAAATAGGTCTGAAAATCATATTGCTTCTTTATAAAAAATAAATTAGAATAATTTTATCCACAAATCATTTTGAAAAGCCCCTCTATTTCAACCGATTTTCAGATTGGTTTTTATATGCATTTTTATTCCCTAGAAATGAGAATAAAAAAAAAGCAAGTAATTAGTAATCATCAAGACAAAAAATAAGTCTTCAAATTTGGCAGAAATGCTATTTATTGAAGTTTCGAATGCAAAAACCCTAATATTCGCCAAATTCCTTTCTAAACGTATCGGCAATTTCACCAAGAGTGGCATAAACCTCAACCGCAGCAATAATAAAAGGCATGGTATTTAAGTTGTCTTTTACTGAATTGCGAAGCTCATCAAGTGCTTTTTGAACTGCTTGGCCATCTCTTTCGGCTTTTAGTTTCAATAGCTGATCAATTTGTACTTTTCGAATAGAATCATCTACCCGAAAAACCTCATGCTTAAGTCCCACTTCATCAACATACTTATTTACTCCAACCAAAATTGCTTCGCCGCTTTCTATATCTTTTTGATATTGATAAGCCGAGTTTGCAATTTCATTTTGAATGTACCCTTCCTCAATGGCTGCTACTGATCCACCTTTAGCATCAATTATTTCAATGTATCTCCAAGCGGACTTTTCTATTTCATCAGTTAAAGACTCCACAAAAAAAGATCCGGCCAGTGGATCAACGGTATTAGTTACCCCACTTTCAAAGGCAATAATCTGCTGAGTTCTTAAAGCAACTTTCGCTGCAGCTTCCGTAGGTAATGAAAGGGCCTCATCAAAACCATTGGTATGTAGAGATTGAGTGCCCCCTAAAACCGCTGCCATAGCTTGATTAGCGACCCTGATCACATTATTAAGTGGCTGCTGAGCCGTCAACGTTGACCCTCCCGTTTGTGTATGGAATCGTAATTTTTGAGCTCCAGGATCTGTTGCGCCTAAGCTTTTTGTAATTTGGGCCCACATTCTTCTAGCAGCCCGAAATTTGGCAATTTCCTCGAAAAAGTTGTTATGGCAGTTAAAAAAGAAGGACAGTCGCTTAGCAAACACGTTAATATCAAGTCCCTTTTGAATAGCAGCCTCAAGATATGCCTTTCCATTTGCCAAGGTAAAAGCAAGCTCCTGAACTGCCGTAGAACCTGCCTCTCTAATATGATAACCAGAAATAGAGATCGTATTCCATTTTGGCAGCTCCTTGCTACAATATTCAAAAATATCCGTTATAAGCCGCATAGACGCTTTAGGCGGATAAATATAGGTCCCGCGAGCAGCATACTCCTTTAAAATATCATTCTGGATAGTTCCTGAAATCTGCTTTAAATCTGCGCCCTGCTTTTTCGCTAGGCAAATATACATAGCCAATAAAATAGGTGCGGTCGCATTAATTGTCATGGAGCTAGAAACTTTCTGAAGATCAATTCCATCAAAGAGCACCTCCATATCCCTCAAGGAGTCGATGGCTACTCCCACCTTGCCAACCTCACCATCCGACATTTCATGATCTGAATCAAAACCAATCTGCGTAGGAAGATCAAAAGCAACGGAGAGCCCTGTAGTACCTTGAGAAAGTAAATAATGATACCGCTTATTTGATTCATAGGCAGTAGAGAATCCAGCATATTGCCTCATAGTCCACAATTTGCCACGGTACATATCCTTCTGTATCCCTCGAGTAAAAGGGAATTCACCAGGCAATTCTAATTTTTTAGACTCGGTATAAACTTCCTTTATCTCAATACCAGAGCTTGTTTTAATGTTCTTCACACTCATAAATCAAAATAAATTTTGAATATCTCTTTTCACTAAACTCAAAGCCACATCGTATGGATTTTCACTTTCTAAACCAGCTAAATGCGTTAAGACCGATTTACTCAGGTCCATCGCACTCGCTTCGGGTGGCAAAGTATTTAAAGCACTTGATACGATACCGATAGTTTCATCTTTAATTCTTTTCACTACCGACCAACTTATATCACTTACATAGATCTGTTGGGAAATATTATGTTGATATTCAGAACGAATCTCTGCAAGAACTATTTGATGCAATTGTGTTGCGCTCATTCCGGGTGCGTGCAAACGAACCAGTAAATTTGAAGGATTTATCCTTTCAATAAATAAAACCGACCGCTCATAAGCCTGCAGCCGTAAAGGAAGCGTATGTTGAAGCCCCGATTTTTTCAATTCTACTCTTTGGAAATTAAGGCTTTGCATAAGCATCGGCTTAATAAAGTTCCAAGCCACAAAAAATATAAGTACACCGGAAATGCTGTACTTAACTATGTCCGACAAAAAGGTCATTTCATTCATAAATTTTCAATTGTTAACCATTAGTCAAATTGATGGTATACAAAACAAAAGTGAGCAATTTCATGTATATTTGTGATA
>NZ_JBIILQ010000147.1:0-7127 GCF_044232565.1 Daejeonella sp.
TTATTCTTTCAGGTTTTGATCCTGTTAGACGTGAAATTGCACGTTTAGCATTACACCGTTTAGTAACTGATGGTCGTATTCATCCTGCTAGAATTGAGGAAGTAGTTGCAAAAACTAAAAAGCAGATTGAAGATGAAATCGTTGAGATCGGTGAGCGTACCGTAATAGATCTCGGAATCCATGGCTTACATCCTGAACTGATCAGAATGGTAGGAAGAATGCGTTACCGTTCTTCTTACGGACAGAATCTTCTTCAGCACTCACGCGAAGTAGCTAACTTCTGTGCAACTATGGCTGCAGAGCTTGGCTTGAATGTTAAAATGGCTAAACGTGCCGGATTATTACACGATATCGGTAAGGTGCCTGATGATAATCCAGAATTACCACACGCAATTTTAGGAATGCAACTTGCTGAAAAATATAAGGAGCATCCAGAAGTTTGTAATGCGATAGGGGCGCACCATGATGAAGTAGAAATGACTTCCATGATTTCGCCTATTATTCAGGCTTGTGATGCAATCTCGGGTGCCAGACCAGGTGCCAGACGTGAGGTGGTTGAAAGTTATATCCGTAGGCTGAAAGAGCTAGAATCACTTGCACTTTCTTATCCGGGTGTAGAAAAAACCTTCGCTATACAGGCAGGTAGAGAGTTAAGGGTTGTTGTTGAAAGTGAAAGAATTACCGATGCCGCTGCTGAAATTCTTGCCGCTGATATTTCTAACCGTATTCAAACAGAAATGACTTATCCTGGTCAAATTAAGGTTACAGTAATTCGTGAAACAAGGTCTGTGGCTTATGCAAAATAGTTTTATTAATAGGTTCTGAGTAAAAATTAATCTATAATAATTGAATTTAGATTTTTAGCGATCTTTAAACTTATAACTACTTTCAGATATGCAAAAAAAAGCTCAGTCTCGCTTAGTTGATGTTTACTTTGATAAATATTCAGAAAGTCATCAAAATCATACCAATGAAATTATTCACTGGGTTTGCGTTCCATCCATTGTGTTTAGTTTATTTGGTTTGATTTGGGCAATTCCATTTCCTTATTTAGAAATTTTAGGAAAATACAATGGCTATGTTAATTGGGCTTCCTTTTTAATTGCCTTTGCTATTTATTACTATTATAAATTGTCGCCAGTATTATCTTACTTCATGCTATTGCTTATCATGTTTTTTTCTGCTGGCATTGTTAGTCTTGAGAAAATGCACAACACCGATGGATGGCCTCAAATGTGGCAAGTATGTCTTGGAATCTTTGTTTTATCTTGGATCGGCCAGTTCATAGGACATAAAATTGAGGGTAAAAAACCATCTTTTTTTGATGATCTTAAATTTTTATTAATTGGCCCAATTTGGCTTCTGCATTTTCTTCTAAAAAAAGCGAAAATCAAATACTGATTTTTTATACTTATTGGTTTTCTGTAAATATTTCATCCCTGCTCTTAATATTATCTTAACATTATTCATATTGAATTAACATTTTAGTAACTCACCGATAATCCTAAGGCAATCCAGAGTTAACACTGTGATAATACTTTTGTTGAAATTAAAATCTCAGCAATTGAAACACAACAGTTTACTTCGAATCTTTAGCTTACTATTCCTATTAATTTTAGGTACGCAAGCTATTCAGGCCCAGCAAAACGGCAAAATTTCAGGAAAAGTTAGCGACTCCAAAACTGGAGAAACTTTAATCGGACTTACCGTAAAAATTACTGGAGCAACACTAGGTGCTTCAACTGATATTGAAGGTAGGTTTACTCTAGGAAATCTCATCCCTGGAAAATACAGTCTTACATTTTCTTATGTAGGATATAAAACTAAAAACATTACTGATATTGAGGTTCTTGCCGGAAAAATTACAAATGTAGATGTAATTATGGAAGAGGCTTCTTCTCTGGCACTTGAAGAAGTGGTAATTACAGCAACTGTCAGACAAGAAAGTATCAGTGCTTTGTACGCTCAGCAAAAAAATAACATCAGTATTTCTAGTGGTATCACATCCGAATTAATTAGACGAACTCCAGATCGAAATACCTCTGAAGTGCTTAAGCGTGTTAGTGGAGCAAGTATTCAGGATAATAAATTCGTAATTATTCGTGGTTTAGCCGATAGATATAATTCTTCTATTTTGAATAATGCAGTTCTTCCTTCATCTGAGCCTGACCGTAAGGCATTTTCTTTTGATATTATCCCTGCCAACTTAATTGATCGTATTGTGGTTAATAAGACGGCTTCTGCTGACCTTCCTGGTGATTTTGCGGGTGGCGTTATCCAAGTGATCACACGTGACGTTCCTGAAGAAAGTTTTTTGAATGTTTCTGTTAGTACGGGTTATAATAGCCAGTCTACTTTTCAAGATTTTACCTCGAATGCAAGAAATAAATATGACTTTTTAGGTTTTGATGACGGAAGTCGTAGATTACCTTCAGGCTTTCCTAGCTCATTTCAAACGTATAACCCATTATCGAACGCAGAAAAGGCAAAATTCTCTTCTCAACTTCAAAATTCTTATGGTGAAGTAGTGGCACCTGCAATTCCGACGCAAAACCATCAAATTACATGGGGTAATAGAACCGATCTAAAAAATGGAGGCTCTTTTGGTAGTATTATATCAATGAGTTATAGAAATTCCCAAAATATGGCAATTGCCGAAAGAAAGGATTATGAATTTTCAGGAACTCCATTTTATGAGTATCAGGAAGATATTTTTAAATACAGCACAAATTTAGGTTTGTTAGCAAATTTTGCTTTTGTGAAAGGTTCGAACAAGTTTGCGTTTAAAACTATGTATAATCAAGGTTTTGATGATAATTATACTTCTCGGACTGGTTTTACAACTGATAATATCCAAGATGTTCGTTTAAATGTGTCTGATTTAACTCAAAAAAGTCTGTTGAATTCTCAGCTAGAAGGTGAGCACCAAATCGGACAAAAACAATTAAAATTAAATTGGAACCTTAACTTTTCTAGAGTTGAACGTGATCAACCGGATCAGAGGTCTATGGACTATCGTCGCTCATTGGGTACAAATGAGCCATTTAGACTGATAGATAGAAATACTAGGCGACTTTTTTCTGATTTGCAAGAAAATACTTTTGGCGGTCAGACATCACTATCTATACCTTTAAATTTGTTTAATCAGCAAGCTACCATGAAGCTTGGTGTTTTAAAACAAATTAAGGAGCGTGATTTCAATGCACGTATTTTCAATTACCTTTTCGTAGGTCCTTCAGTTTTTGAACAATCTTATAGCAGCTTACCTAAAGAGCAAATATTTGCTCCTCAAAATATTGGAGCTAATGGGTATATCCTCAATGATTTCACCAATAATACCGACAATTATAACGCAAACTCTGATTTAAATGCAGGCTTCCTGATGATGGATAATAAGCTTGGTGAAAAAATTAGACTTTCTTATGGTGCTAGAATAGAGCAGTTTACACAAACATTAAATGCTATCGACTTCTCTGGTCAGGCTGTTTCTGCCAAGCAAGATAATTTCGATGTTCTTCCTTCATTAAATGTGAGCTATAAATTGAACGATAAATCAAATATTCGTTTATCAGGTTCACAAACTGTTTCCAGACCGGAATTCAGAGAGCTTGCATTATTTAATTACTATGACTTCATCAGTCAGACTTCCGTTACGGGTAACCCGGCACTAAAACGTGCTAAAATTGTAAATGCTGATTTACGCTATGAATTATATCCATCTGCAAGCGAGACTTTCACATTTTCAGCCTTTTACAAGAATTTTAACAATCCAATTGAGCAACGCGTAAATTCAAATTCTACTCCGGTTGTTAGGGGGATAAATTTCTTGAACGCAAATTCAGCAAGTTCTTTAGGAATTGAAATGGATATTCGTAAAAAGCTTGACTTTTTAGGCGATAGAGCATGGTTATCAAACTTAACTGCATTTGCAAATGCTTCTTATATCAAATCAAAAGTGCTAGGTGAGGGTATTGATAGGCCTTTGCAGGGTCAGTCGCCTTATCTAATTAACGCGGGACTTCAATATTTTTCTCCAAAAGCTGAACTTACATTCACATCTGTCTATAATCGTGTGGGACAAAGGATTTTCCTTGTAGGATATCAGGGTTATGGTGATATCTATGAAAATGCGCGCGATGTTCTAGATCTTCAAATCAGTAAAAGAGTTTTGAAATCTCGTGCCGAGGTTAAATTAAATATTGGTGATGTTCTAAATCAATCAATTGTATTTTACCAAAATAATGAGGGCAATACGAAAATGGCTTATGAGGGTGCTAATCTTGATCGATTAATCAACTCTTCCAAATTAGGGACTAATGTTTCTCTTTCTTTTTCATACAACATCGGATTTAATAAAGCTAAAAGCAAATAGGTATAACATTTAATCTAAGCTTAAAGTTAAGCTAACATTGATGGCATACTTTTACAAAAAAAAAGATAGAAAAACCATGAAATTATTTAAACTAAAAACTCTATTTCTTGCCTTTATTGTACTAGCAGCTTCTTGTAAGAAGGAAGGTACGACAGACACTACACCTAGCAACGGTAAAACAACTCTTACCCTTCAAAATGGTGCGGTTATTACAGGTGTTTACAAGAACACAATCTTAAATGTCCCAGAAGGTACTTTTACCTTAAAAGGCTATGTATACTTCGAAGATGGTAGTGAAATTAACATTGCAGCTGGAGCAATCATTAAAAGTGATGTTGCTGATAAAGGCGCCTTAATTATTGAAAGAGGAGCTAAAGTTAATGCAATAGGAACAGCTTTAAAGCCGATTGTATTTACATCTGGTAAGGCAGTTGGTCAGCGTAATCCTGGCGATTGGGGTGGTATTGTGATTCTTGGAAAAGCAACAACCAACCGTACTACTGAACCAACTATTGAAGGTGGTGTTGGTAAAAACTTTGGTGGTACAGTAGATACTGATAACTCAGGAACATTAAAATATGTACGTATTGAGTTTGCTGGTATCGCTTCTCAACCAAACTCTGAAATTAATGGACTTACTTTAGGTGGTGTAGGCTCAGGTACTACATTAGAGTATATACAGGTAGCTTATGGTAACGATGATGCTTTTGAGATTTTTGGTGGAACGGTTAACGCTAAATACTTAGTTGCTTATGCTACTGCTGATGATGATTTCGATTTTGATTTTGGTTACAGAGGTAGAATTCAATTTGGGGTTACCTTGAGAGATCCATCGTTTATAGATGGTGGTGATGCAGGTAATGGTGTTGAGTGTGATAATGATGGTACAGGAACTACTGCAACTCCAACTACTCGTCCAGTACTTTCAAACTTTACTTTTATTGGCCCGAACGTAGATAATACTTCTTCAAAAAACCACAATTTTGCGAATAGATTCAGAAGGTCTTCAACCTTTGTATTAAACAATTCGGTATTAGTAGGTTGGATGAAAGGCGGACTTTCACTTGAGTCGGATCAAACTTACAATAGCTTAGTTGGTACAAGTACTACTTCAGAATTCAAAAATAATTTATTGCATGCCTATAAAGATACCTATAAATTTGGTTCAGTAACAGTTGTAGGTGCAAGTGCCGATGCAATCAAAGCGAAAGCAGAAGCTGGTGCAACAATAACTTTGACTGCTGCTGCTGATGCAAAAATTACGGATCCATTTAATTTAACAAGTCCTAATTTGTTACCTCAATCAGGTTCACCTGCTTTAACAGGTGCTGCATTCGCAGGCGATTTAACAAATAGCTTCTTTACTGCAACTACTTACCGTGGTGCCTTCGGTACCAATAATTGGATGGCAGGTTGGACGAACTTCAATTTCACTAAGGGTGCTAGTGGTTATTAATAATTAAATATTTGTATTGCCTTTATTAAAATACCCGCTTAGGCGGGTATTTTTTTTTGATGATTTTTTTTATGTTTTTCCTACTTATCTGCAGGGTTATATTGGTAAACTACCTGATAATCAATATTCTGAAGTTTTTCTGCTATTTGGCCTATTCTGAGGTCCTGTTCCTGCGGTGTAGGCTCACAAACCGAATATTTTGCACCATTATAGATGATTGATTTTCCAAATGGTTTGTCAAATTGTACCGCCATACTGATATGAGTAGGGTAGAGTAATGCAATCATAGGCAGGTTATATATTTCCTTAACCAGATAGAAAAATAGGGCTGCGCGGTCGTCACAATCGCTGTATTTTGAAAATAAGGTTTGCTCAGGCGATAGGTACTTTTCTTTTCCAAAGTTATCTTCATCATTCTGATATAAAAAAGCGTAGCGTGTAAATCTCATCAAATAATCAATACCTTTTTTCTGCTTCATGCCTGAAACATTCCTTTTTAAAAGAGGAATTAACGAACGGTAAGTTTCATGACTGAGTGGAATATTAAAATAGGACTCAAAATCTACACCCGGATAATTGGCAAATATGTTTTCTACTTCAGGATTCAATTTGACCTGAAAATGATAGGATTTTTGACGATACTGAAAAGTTACCTCCTTTTCACTGTAAGATTCAGGTTTGAAATCGGGCATCCTTGTTACTTTGTATGAAAATGATTGTACAGCCTCATTTATTTTAATGTTTACAGGAAATATTTTGTCTTTTTCGAAATCTACCTTTCCGTAGTCATGGTAGTTTAAACACATGTACTTATTACCTTCTATATTAAAAAATGGAATGTCATTGATGTTTTCATTATTTTTAACAATGAAGATCAATCGATTATTTCCGATAGATAATCTGGCATCATAACCAGATTTGCTTAAAAAAAACCATTTATATAACGTGTAGCGATGGTAATTCTCTGCTTTGGGACTAATTTGCTGGGCAGTTTTTCGGATTAACTGATAGTATATCCAGTCATTTAACTGATGTTTTTCTTTGTAGGCTAACAAAGATGAGAGTAGCGACTGATAGTCGCTTTGGTTTAATTTGTTGTAGAAATTTGAAATTGATTCAGATGAAAGCTCTTCAGAAAAGCTAATTTTAGATGATTCATTCAATTCAAAATTGAATGTTCCATTATAAAATTCAATACTGAAATTGTCAGCAAAAGCATTTCCAGATGATAAACAAAAAGTTAATATCAAGGACAATTTAAGGCTGAAAATGGCAATCCAGAATCTCAATTTCTAATTA
>NZ_JBIILQ010000323.1:0-7089 GCF_044232565.1 Daejeonella sp.
TCGTTGTATTTGTAGTTGATGCAACTGTAGCACTCAAGGTATTTACGTTTGATTGCAATGCAGCTTGAACCCCAGCAATGGCTGTTGCCCTTGCTGTATTTTCAGCAGTGATTTGACCTGTTACATAAGTCTTAACCGCCAGTTCTGTAGGAAACTTAACATTGCTTGAATCTGCTAAACTTACATCCGTTGATTTATTGGCTACATTTTCTTTTAAATCAATTGCCGCATTCGTTGTATTTGTAGTTGATGCAACTGTAGCACTCAAGGTATTTACGTTTGATTGCAATGCAGCTTGAACCCCAGCAATGGCTGTTGCCCTTGCTGTATTTTCAGCAGTGATTTGACCTGTTACATAGGTCTTAACCGCCAGTTCTGTAGGAAACTTAACATTGCTTGCATCTGCTAAACTTACATCCGTTGATTTATTGGCTGTATTTTCTTTTAATTCAATTGCCGTATTCGTTGTATTTGTATTTGATTGCAATGCAGCTTGAACCCCAGCAATGGCGGATGCCCTTGCTGCATTTTCAGCAGTGATTTGACCTGTTACATAGGTCTTAACCGCCAGTTCTGTAGGAAACTTAACATTGCTTGCATCTGTTAAACTTACATCAGTTGATTTATTGGCCGTATTTTCTTTAAGATTCAATAAGCTCTGAGTTTCTGTTTCGGTAGATTTCTTGTCCAGCTCTGTTTGCGTAACAATCAACTTCCATACCGTATTCGTATAAAAGTAAAACCCAATGGGTGCGGTAGTTTGATAAACCAATAAGCCTTCTGCAGGGCTCGCAATCGCATCTTTTTGAGTAGCGGTTAAACGTGGAATTAAGACCCCTTTATTATTGCCAATTGAGCTTACTTCCAAAGCAGCCGAAGGTGCAGGCGTGGTTGTGCCTATTCCTATTTGGGCAAATGTATTAACAGAACCTAGCATAAGTAATACGCTAAGCAGAATGTGAATCTTAAATTTCATACGTTGATGTTGAGAAAAAAATTAGTTTAGAAAATTAATTTTTGCAGACTTTCGAAAAAAAATCTCGCACAAACTTACTGAGGAATATTACAATTAGTTAATTAGGTGCGACAAAATTTGTCCCATAACCGGGATATGGGACAAGAAATTCAGGCTTTGTAAATAAGTCTAAGCTAACAAGGCTTGTTGAAGCCTTGGATATTCTGTGGTATACTTTACAAATGCCTTATTCTGTTCTCCTTCTAAAAGGACTAGTTGTTCAGCTACGTTCCAAGGAGCTTCCTTTCAACTGAATTTGCTCTTTAGTTAATACAACAGTATATGGCTTTGAATCATTAACATTAAATAACTCATTCCAATAGTATTATCTGAATAATGCAATTCAAATAGGCCTTTGTTATCAACAACCGTACTGTCTATTGCTGATATACTAAACCCATTATAGCTCATCAATTTTATCTTATCTCCTATTTGAGCTTTAACTTCCCCACTAATTTTATATTGGCCAAATACTGGAAAGCAAGTGACAATACATAAAATAAATACAAGGTTTTTTCTGAATATTTTAAAATTCATTCTATTAAAATAATAATGAAACAATAATGGTACTATATCTTTTAGTTATTTAAATTTTTAAAAGGTTCTAATGGCTCGAACAAGAAAAGCCTCGCTCTTATCAGCGTAGCTTTGAGAGCCATTTGTAAAATCCACAGTCCTTGCGTGTTGGTTGCCAAAGTTAAACTGCGTAGAACTCCAATATCGGTAATCAGCAAACACCCCAATATTTGTATTTGGTGAAGCAGCCCCTTGTCCTATATTTGTGTACATTAATTGAAGCTCTAATATACTTGGCAAATACCAATCTGTAAAATTACCTCCGTTATAATCTCTTGCAACTTTTGCTGCATAACTACCTGTATCGAATTGAGAACTAATTATTGAAGTTGTATTGTTTAAACCCGTTCCAATAGCTGTCCCTGTTGCTCCTGTAGAGGTATAATCGTTGTTCCACCATTCTATGTAAAAATCCGAAGTTACTGCAGTTCCTGCAATTAATCCATGTGTTTGACCTCCAACGTATCCAGCATCTGCTGGTTGTAAAATATAAAATAGTATTCCGCCTTGATATGAATCACCTGCTATTATTGAACAGTTGCTGCCGTTCCTCCAATCATATTTGTCCATTCGGTGCCATTGTAAACCTGCAGTTCGCCTTTAGCTCCACAATTTGTACACCACAAAACCAAGCCCGCTACTGGTGCGGTGATAGCAACCCTTTGAGCCATAGTCATTCTTGGAGGTAACATACCTTGAGTAGTTGAACTTGCTTCTAATATAGCAGATGAGCTAGCTTCTGAAGATGCACCTACAATTACTTTTCCATTAACAGTAGCACTGGTTAAAGTTCCCAAGCTTGTTAAACTTGAATTAACCACATTTGAGGCAAGTATTGCTCCAGTTAAGGCTCCAACACCTGCTACAAGGTTAGCCCAAACGGCAACTCCACTTCCATCAGTAGTTAATACTTGGTTGGCAGTACCAGATGTATTCGGATAAGTAACTGTACCTGCGGTAAGTGTTCCTGAAGTTTTAACATTAGTCACATTTGTATTTCCTAATTGGATAGTATTACTACTTCCTACTGAGGCTTCATTTCCAATTGCAATACTATTCTCCACATCGTTTGAAATTTTGGTATCATTACCAATTGCAGTATTCCTATCGCCTGCTTGATGGTTGTCCATAGCAGCATATCCAATGGCAACGTTATTGCTTCCAGTTCTATTTTGAGATAATGCATTAAGACCCATAGCAACATTTGTATTACCCGAAATATTATTTTTCAACGCACCAAAACCATTGGAGGTATTTTCATGACCAGTCGTGTTGTTAGATAAGGCATCAACACCGCTAGCTGTATTTAGAGTACCTGAAGTATTGTTTCCTAATGTATTATTTCCTAATGCTGTATTATTACCCCCATAATTACCATTATTATTGTAATTTAAAGCATTATAACCCAAAACGGTATTTGTACTATTAAAACTTCCACCTGCTCCTACAACAACTCCTCCAGCTAGGATAAGATTACCAGATGTTTTAACCTCTGTAATTGAGCTATTTCCTAATTGAATGGTGTTGTCTGCCGTTGCAGATGCGCCAGATCCAATAGCAACAGAATTTATGCCACTAGTTACTGAACTATCTCCAATAGCAACAGAATTTGCAGCTTGATAATTTTGTCCAGCAAATGTACCAATAGCTATCGAATTGTAACCTTGTCCGAATTGTGCTGCTGCATATCCAATTCCTACTCCTCCCTCTGCTTGTAAGCCTTCAGCAACATTAGCCCCAATTGCGATGGAATGGTCTCCTTGTCCTCCGGTTCCTGCTGCATAACCAATTGCTATATTAGGTGTATTGTTAATAAAATAGTTGTTGTTGTCTACAGAACCATCTGCTTTTAAAAATTCAGAAGAAGTACCTCCTGCTTTTATTAAAGAAGCTCCTGTAATTGCGCCACTTGTGTTAACGTTAGTAACTGCTGTGTCTCCTAATTGAATGGTGTTACTAGCTGTAGCTATAGCATTGGATCCAATAGCCGTGGCATTGTTATAACTGTTATTATTAACATCCGCCCGAAAACCAATAGCTGTGTTATTGTTACCAGTTTTATTATTAAAATTTGAGAGTGCATACATACCTAATGCCGTATTTTGAGATCCTGTGTAATTAGAGCTCAGCGAACTAAAACCATTGGCGGTATTTTCATTACCAGTCGTGTTAGAGGAAAGCGACCCACGACCATCGGCGGTATTTCTATAACCAGTCGTGTTATAGTAAAGCGATCGATAACCATTGGCGGTATTTTCATAACCAGTCGTGTTAGAGGAAAGCGAAAAAGAACCATTTGCAGTATTATTATAACCAATCGTGTTTCCGCGAAGCGAAATATAACCAGTGGCGGTATTATCAATTCCCATCGTGTTAGAGACAAGGGAAGCTACACCATTTGCTGTATTATTATAACCAGACGTGTTAAAGCGAAGCGCAGAAAAACCAATGGCGGTGTTTTCACGACCCACCGTGTTTGATAGTAGCGCAGAAAAACCAATGGCGGTGTTTTCATTTATATAACTTCCTGACCCTTTACCAATGGTTAAACCATTCACTGTTAAATCAGCACTAAAAGATTTTGCTCCCGCAACCGTTTGGTCTGTTGTCAAATCTACAAAGTTTTGAGTATCTGAGCCTGTTCCACCAGTGGCTATTGGTAATATTCCTGTTACACCAGTGGTTAATGAAAGTCCTGAAGCATTGGTTAAGATAACTGCAGATGGCGTCCCTAAATCAGGTGACACCAATGTTGGAGCCGTGTTCATAACAAATGTACTTCCTGATCCTGTTTGTGAAGCTACTGAAGTGGTGTTACCTGAACTTAATATTGGGCCTATTAAGTTCGCAAATGCCCCACCCAACTTTACCCATGCCGTTCCGTCATTCGTATACATCCCTGGAGTTACATCTCCAGCAGTAACAGTGTTGTACACCGTCATACCGGCAATTGGAGTCCCTACGGTAGTTGCATCTGTAGTTCCTGTAAGGGCTACTCGAGGAAACAAAACCCCTTTCGAAGTTGACTCTAGTTCAAGAAGGGAGTTGCCATTTAAGGAAGTTACATTGTCTCCAATTTTTACTTGAGCAGAAACCAAGCTGCTTACCACCAATATAACCGATAAATAAATATTTTTCAAGGTGTTACTTTTTTAAATTGTATTAATCTTAATTAATTATTTGATATGGAATTATTTTATTTGTTACTACTTTGTTTAGAAAAAGCTATAGCTAACCATTCACTAAACTATTTTTAATTGGCTTGTAATAAAATAAATTAACCTCAAATTTTTAACACTACTAATCACCATCAACTTTTCTTATATATCAAATTATCATTATTATTTTCTAGAATGATATTGTTTTTTTTAAATTTTCATCTAATAAGAAACAAAAATATATTAACCATAAAGATTATCTTACAGCAAAATTGACTTGGTTACTCATAAATTGATTAAACTTTCAATTAAATTAATAATTATAAATAAATATCATAATTGAAGCAATTGTTTGACTGAGAGTTTTGAAAGTTTGAGTTACGCTAAAATTAGTTAGCGTGCCACTACATACCAATTGTGTTGACATTAATATTCATATTGATGGATAGTTCCATACTTCATTTAAAAAAAGTAGTCATTGTAATATTAAGTAACAATCGAGAATTATTTTGCTACCGCATTCTTTTATAAGTGAGTCCTTTGAGTTTTATTTTCATCCTTTTTGACGGATTAAACTTAATCTTGGCACTTTTAATATTGGCTTTGCCCAATTCTTCAAGGGTATCGGCTGGGGTACCTTGCACCGTAATTTGAAATGAACCCAAACTATCAATTCGTACAATTCGCCCTGCTGCCAAAGCTTCTGCAATTACTTCTGTGAGTCCTATGATTACGCCATAGCAATCGGCTTTGCTCATAGAGGAACGCGAGGCAACAATTTCGGCAAGACTGTCTAAATCTTCCTCGCCTTTATGAATGGCACAGGGATACTATTTTGTTTGAGGCGGAGAAACCAAATCGTTTTTCTTGGGTACCATTTTAAAGTGTATTGCCATAATTGTATTGGATATTTGTTACTTATTAAACCGCATGTTTCCTATTTATGTTGCTGCGCACTCATTATACTTTGCAAGCTAAGAACAATTATTAGTAGTCAATACAAATATAGTTATACATATATATGTTTTAATTAAAAGATATACATGTTTAATTAATAAAGATGTATATGTTTTAAACATAAGATATATATCTTTTTGTTTATTAGACTTGACGTTTTAAAAAACTAAAACTGACAGGAAAATTTATAGCTAATGAGAGAGGCATAAAAGCTACTTGATACTAATGAAACAAGTTTGTTATATAAAAAAATCCTACCTCAATTGTAGCAAAAAATACTATTAGTGAAGTAGGATTGGTATTGGTTTGTTATAAAAGTATTATATTGTTATTAAAAATACCTTCGATTAGCGTCATTAAAATTTTATACTAACTCTGAAAAATTAATGGTATATTTTCAATTTGGAAATTGAATACGAAAATAATTAAAAGGTTCTAATGGCTCGGACACGATACCCGTAGACCTTATTTAAATTTTCCTGACCACCACTTGTTCCGAAATCCTGTCCCCACACATAATAAGATGATAGATGAGACTCTTCTCTCTCCGAAGAACTCCAATAAAAGCCAGAAACAAAACCACCAATTGAGGATTGATTTAGATACAATTTATTTAATTCATCCTTACTCGGTAAATACCAGTCATTATATCCTCCTCCATTGTATGCTCTCGCCAATCCTGCTGCATAACTTGTAGCAGTTGGACCTTGACTTGAAATAATGGTATTTGAATTGGTTAAACCTGTTCCAATAGCAGTTCCAATTGTAGTTGTAACTAAGTAACTATCATTATACCATCGAATTCCTGCGCTTTGATCAACTGTTGCTGCAATTAAACCGTGCGTTTGACCAAGAACATAACCAGGATCTCCAATAGTAAAAATGTAAGCTATTATACCGCCTTGATAAGACATTCCTATAGGTAGTAAGCCGGCGGACGTAGCTCCTCCAATCAAGTTTACCCATTCGGTGCCATTATAATATTCTGGTTCCCCTTTCGTGCCACAATTAGTGCAATATACCATCAACCCCTGAGCAGGATTAACAATTAAATCTCGTTGGTCTGCTGTCATTCTTGGAGGTAAAAAACCTTGTGTAGTTGAGCTTGCTTGTAACACTGCTGAAGCGCTCGCAGCTGAAGATGCACCTACTATTACGTTGCCACTAGTTTTAATATCTGTTGTAACATCTATTGTTCCTGATGTTATTGTACCAACAGTAGTTAAATTTGACAAGGAAGTTAAACTTGTATTACTAGTTGCTGTAATATTGGCAGCGTCACCATCAATTGATGTGATACCTGTTAATGTTTGTGTTCCAGAAGCTCTATTGAGGGCAATAGAAGTGGTACCTATGTTGAAAGTACTTGAAGGAGCCATATAA
>NZ_JBIILQ010000009.1:0-24523 GCF_044232565.1 Daejeonella sp.
GCAGTAGTTGTATTTGATGACGTTACAAATGGATATGAACCAAAATCGATATCTAGCATTGTTCCTTGTGCACCTTCAGCTAAAACTTTCTTGCCTTCCTTTAAATATTGATTTACAAAATGTTCACTATCAACTTGAGGTATGGACTTTAATAATTCTATAGCCTCAAAAAAGGCCGTTTCCTTTTCAGAATAATCAGGTATTTCTCCGTAGTGGGAGAGGATTGATCTATGTTTATTAACTAAGCGAGTATAACGCTCATGGAAATCAGGGAGCATACTATCACCAACACGAAGGCCATTTCTTCCTGTTTTATCCATGTAAGTCGGACCAATTCCTTTTAAGGTTGAACCAATTTTTGCAGAACCCATATTGCTTTCTGATGCTGCATCAAGTAATTGATGGGTTGGGAGGATAAGATGTGCCTTTCTGGCAATAACCATCTTTTTTTTAGCTACTGGATCAAATCCATTTTTCTTAAGGTTATCAAGTTCTCTTTTAAGAATGATGGGGTCTATCACTACACCATTTCCAATTAGGTTCATTGCCTTATCATTGAAAATACCTGAAGGAATAGTATTTAATACATATTTTTGATTGTCAAACTCTAAAGTATGACCGGCATTGGGTCCGCCTTGAAATCGAGCTATTAAGTCGTATTCGGGACTTAATACATCTACAATTTTTCCTTTTCCTTCGTCGCCCCATTGGAGGCCTAACAATACGTCAACAGTCATGATTTTAAATGCGGGGGTATAGGTATATTAAATTAATTTTTATTTACAAATGAATCGCAATGTCCTTCTTTTAGACGAGTGCAATTTCCATATAAGTTGAGTGAATGGTGTTTGATATCAAATTTTAGAATATCACCCATCATACTTTGGATTTGTTGAATTCTTGGATCACAAAATTCAACCACTTTTCCGCAATCGATACAGATAATGTGATCATGTTGCTTATAACCATAAGATTTTTCAAACTGCGCCATGTTTTTTCCAAACTGATGCTTTGTTACTAAATCACATGATACTAGAAGCTCAAGGGTATTGTATACCGTTGCGCGACTAACTCGATATTTCTTGTTTTTCATGTGGATGTACAATGATTCCACATCAAAATGGTCATTTCGCGAATAGATTTCTTCCAGAATAGCATAGCGTTCCGGAGTTTTTCGTAAACTTTTGTTTTCAAGGTAAGCCTCAAAAATCTTAATTACTAGTGCAATAGTGTCTTTTGCGGACATAATATGTATTAATGACCTCCAAATTTATCCAAAAAATAAGAATATTCAGTATTTAATTCAGGATGCCTTTGTCAAATTTTCAGGGTTTGAATCAAAACGTGTTACAGATGTGACTCCAGCGACTTCTTTAAGCTTTTTAATGAGGTTATCTAAATGAATAGTATTGTTTACATAAACCATGATTGAGCCCGCAAAAATACCCTGGTCGGTATCTACAGTAATTGATCGCATGTTAACTTTGAAATCGCTGGAAATTACCGTTGTTATTTTATTGATCAATCCAACATCGTCAATGCCAGTAATGTGTAAACCGGTCAGAAAGGCGAGTTCTTTCTGTGAATTCCATCTAGCCTTAACTATTCTATACCCATAGTTAGACATGAGTTTTGCGGCATTGGGACAATTGGTACGATGGATTTTAATGCCTTCGCCAACTGTAACAAAACCAAAAACATCATCTCCCGGAATAGGGTTGCAGCAACTTGAAAGTTTATAATCAAGCTTTTGAAGGTCTTCGCCGATTAATAATGTATCATTAGCATCAATTTTGACCTTTTTTATTAACTGTTCATTTAAGCTATAGTCAATTTTCTCAGGCTTATTTTCAATAACTTTTTCGGATGCTACAAACTCTTTAAGTTGTTTAACGTCAATTTTTCCTTGTGCAACATTAAAAAACAGATCAAGAGTAGTTGGAAGTTTAAAATAGTATGAAAGTTTATAAAGGTTATCGGTATTGTAGGTAACTTTTAATGATTTTAATTTTCGCTCTAATATTTCTTTTCCCTGCTCTGCAATTTTTCTTTTTTCCTCTTTTAGAGATGATTTGATTTTCGATTTAGCTTTCGCAGTTACAACAAAATTTAACCAATCCTCTTTCGGGCTCTGTTTACTTGATGTAATGATTTCAACTTGATCTCCATTTTGAAGTTTATGAGATAGAGGAACAAGTTTATGGTTTACTTTGGCACCGATGCAACTAGCCCCAATGTCTGTATGAATCTCAAAGGCAAAATCAAGTGCAGTTGCCTCAATGGGCAATTGTATTAAAGATCCTTTAGGCGTAAATATGAAGATTTCGTCCGAAAAGAGGTTCATTTTAAAGTCGTCAAGAAAGTCTAAAGCATTAGCTTCAGGATTACTCAATAACTCTCTTACTTTCTGAATCCATTGGTCTAGTCCGCTATCTGTATTAGGCTCCTCTTTATATTTCCAATGCGCTGCAAATCCTTTTTCAGCAATTTCGTTCATTCTATTGGTTCTTATTTGAACCTCAACCCATTGCCCCCTAGGGCCCATTACAGTGGTGTGCAGCGATTCGTAACCATTTGCCCTTGGAGATGAAATCCAATCGCGTAAACGATCAGGGTTTGGGATGTAAAGATCTGTAACGATAGAATAAGCCTTCCAACAATCTGATTTTTCATTTTCTGGCTTACTATTCAATATTATCCGAATAGCAAAGAGATCATACACTTCGTCAAAAGGAATATTCTTTTTACGCATCTTGGTCCAAATAGAATGTATAGATTTTGGTCTTCCATACAAGTTTGCTACTAGGCCCTGTTCATTTAATATTTCTTTAATTGGGGTAATAAAATCTTTAATAAAATTTTCTCTTTCTGTTTTTTTCTCATTTAATTGTTGAGCAATGAATTTATAAGTTGCAGGCTCCATGTATTTCATGGCCAAATCTTCAAGCTCCGATTTTAGTGTATAAAGTCCCAAGCGATGTGCTAGTGGTGCATAGAGGTAAACAGTTTCTGAAGAGATTTTCAGCTGCTTATCCCTTGGCATATAGTCCATGGTACGCATATTATGCAAACGATCTGCAAGTTTGATTAAAATTACCCGCACGTCATCCGCCAAGGTAAGGAGCATTTTCCTGAAGTTTTCGGCTTGCAAGGAGCTGTTATAATCGAAAACGCCAGATATTTTTGTTAATCCGTCGATGATTTTTGCAACTTTTTTACCAAACTCGCGCTCAATATCTTCCAATGTAATGTCAGTATCCTCTACCACATCATGCAATAATGCGCAAACAATGGAGGTGGTACCCAAGCCAATTTCTTCGGCTGCAATCTGTGCCACTGCAATTGGGTGATAAATATAAGGCTCGCCAGATTTTCGGCGCATGTTTTGGTGGCTTTCTAAGGCCATATCAAAGGCAATGCGAATCATTCGCTTATCACCTTTTTGCATGGTTGACTTACATGCCCTTAATAATGCACGGTATCTTTTAAGAATTTCTTTTTTTTCCGCTTCAAGATCAATCACAAGTTCCTTCATCCTTAAACACAATAGCTATTTCTAAAAAACGTTGAATATTATGTGCTAACTATATTACAATTTGGTTATAAATAAATATAATAATTAGCTGTAAATTTGTTTCTATAAAATTATGAAAATTTTAAGGCTATTGGTAATAATTTTAGTGGTTTTGATGTCAAAATTGGCATCTGCCCAATATAAGAATGATCCAACCATAAAAGGATTGGCAGATACTATACGTGTGTCAACCACCAATATCAATAATGAACTGATTCCATGGGTCGTTATTCCCGAAATTGTCATAATTGATACCCGAATATTTAAATCCCCCGAAGAAAAGGCAAAATTCAATCGTTTGAAATATAATGTTCTTAAAGTTTTACCTTATGCCATGTATGCCAGAATGAAATATGCTGCATTGCAATCACAACTTAGTCTAGTGAAGGGCAAAAAAGAGAAAAGAGTCTTAATTAAAGCTTTTGAATCTGAAATTAAAGATATGTTTAATAGGGAAATAAAAAATTTAACCATAACGCAGGGTGGTATTCTTATTAAATTAATTGATAGGGAAACAGGAACAAGCAGTTATGATCTTTTAAAAGATATGAAAGGCGGAATTACTGCATTTTTTTATCAATCGGTTGCCAGGGTTTTTGGAAACAACTTAAAAAACACATACGATCCGCAAGAAGATAGAGATATTGAAGCTATTATTCAGTCATCAGGATATTACTCTTACAGCTATTTATGAATAAGAAATCAGTACACCAATTTACCGTTCAGCGCTTGAATGGTACGGAAGCGAATTTACTGGATTATAAGGGTAAGGTTTTGCTAATTGTAAATATTGCTTCTGAGTGCGGCTTTACGCCTCAATTGAAGGATCTCGAAAATCTTTATAAGGTTCATGAAGGTGATAATTTTGAAATTCTTGCTTTTCCATCAAATGATTTTGGCGGACAAGAACCATTGGAGGGTGCAGCAATCAGTGAATTTTGCGAAGTGAATTTCGGAGTCAGTTTTTCTGTCTTTGATAAAATCCGTGTTAGAGGGGAGTATGCACATCCACTTTATAAATTTTTATCTGATAAAAAGATGAATGGAAGCTTGGGTTCAACGCCAAGATGGAATTTTCATAAATATTTGATTAATCAAGAGGGTGAGTTAGTAGATTTTTTCTATCCATTTACTAAACCAAGCTCTTCAAGAATCAATAAGAAAATCAATAAATTGCTTAATTCTACCTCTTTATGAAATTAGATATACTGGTATTCGCAGTGCATCCTGATGATGCGGAATTGGGATGTTCAGGAACTATTTTGAAGGAGATTGCAGCGGGTAAAAAGGTCGGTGTTGTAGATCTTACCAGGGGCGAATTGGGAACCCGTGGAACTGTTGAAACAAGAGATCAGGAAACTTTTGAATCGACCAAATCTTTGGGTCTTCATGTTCGCGAAAATCTCGGCATGCGAGATGGTTTTTTCAGGAATGATGAGGAGCATCAAACAATGATTATTCAAATGATTAGGAAGTACAAGCCCGAAATTATATTGTGTAATGCATTACATGATCGTCATCCTGATCACGGAAGAGCAAGTGAATTGGTTTCAGATGCCTTTTTTCTCTCGGGACTTAATAAGGTGCAAACGGAGTTAAATGGTAAAGTTCAATTAGCTTTCAGACCTCGTTTGCTGCTTCAGTATATACAAGATAGCTACATTAAGCCGGATATTCTTGTTGATATTAGCGATTTCTTTGATAAAAAAATGGAATGTATTCATGTCTTTAAAACGCAGTTTTTTAATACGGAGGGTGAAGGACAAGAAACATATATCTCTTCACCTAATTTTTTGAAGGCTGTTGAGGCACGTTCCCGTGAATTTGGGAAGTCAATTAATGCTGTTCATGCAGAAGGCTTCACTTCGAAAAAACTACTAGGTATTAACGATTTGTTTGATTTAAGGTAATACCTATTACCGATTTTACTTAATTAAGCTTATTGAATTAAAGTTTGTTTACGATATTTTCCAGTACATTAAGTCCCGTGTCGATATGCTCTTCCCCAATAATTAATGCTGGTCTGAAACGTATTGTTTTATCTCCGCAGCCTAAAAACATGACATGCTGTTCCATTCCTTTGCTAACAAATTCATTGCGCATTTCTTTATTTGGGAAATCGAAAGCAGTAATCAAGCCTCTGCCTCTAACATTTGAAATTTTATCGGTCTTTTTAGAAATCTCCAATAAACGATTTTGTAAATAACTGCCCATTGCAGAAGCATTATCTAAAAGATTATCTTCTTCAATGATTTCAAGAATTCGGCTTGAACGTACCATATCGACTAAATTACCGCCCCAAGTGGAGTTAATACGCGAGGGAACTCTAAATACATTGGTTTCAAGCTCATCAACTTTATTGCCAACCAAAATCCCGCAAACCTGCATTTTTTTACCGAAGGCAACAATGTCTGGGCGTGCATGTTCTCCAAAATGCTCATGAGTCCAAAATTTACCGGATAAACCTACGCCCGTTTGAACCTCATCATAAATTAAAAAACAATCGTTTTCATCTGCAATTAGCCTCAATTGCTCTAAAAACTCTTGACGTACATGGTTATCACCACCTTCTGATTGTATAGGCTCAATAATAATCGCACAAATATCATCCAGATTATCGATAAATGCTTGCTTAATTTGTGCTAAGGATATTGACTCTCTCTTTTTTAAATCTTCTAATGATTGATCAGTTAAAGGGAATTGAATGGATGGTACACTTACTCTGGGCCAATCAAATTTGGCAAACCATTTGGTCTTATCTGGAACTGTATTCGTTAAGCTTAAGGTATATCCACTTCTGCCATGAAAAGCTTTTTCGAAGTGTAATACTTTTAATCCATGTTCTTTGGTATATCCTTTTTTGAAATTTTTCTGGACTTTATAATCCATTGCTACTTTTAACGCATTTTCAATGGCAAGTGAACCACCGGCAATAAAAAATGCATGTGGCAAGTATTCTGGTATGCCTACACGAGAAAATGTTTCGACAAATTGTGCGTATTGGGTAGTATAAATATCTGAATTAGAAGGATTTGTTAATGCAGCAAGCATTAAATTCTTCTTGAACTCTTCATCATGAATCATTTTAGGATGATTGTATCCTAATGGGACCGAAGCAAAGCAAGTGAAAAAGTCTAAAAGTGTACGATCATATTTAGAATCATAAATATGAACACCATTACTTTTTTCCATGTCGAAGGTTAAATCATAGCCATCAGCAAGAATGTGTTTACTGAGCGTTTCTTGAACTTGTTCGGGTGATATGGTTAGCTTATACATTTGTTTTTAAATAAACCTAAAGGTAAAAAAAAGCCTTTATTTGTCCAAATTTCCACTTTTTTAAAGATTTTTACAGAAAAATAGCTTTAAACTGTTTAAACCTATTTTTTTTATAAGGTCGTATTTTGATAAATTTAATTAAGATTAAATAAAATTTAAATCAAGCTGAGTTTCTGCTTAATTGTGCTCTAAAAATTAAATCTATCTTGCATTCCCAATATACCTAGGAGCCCGCCGGTATGGATTGCTAAAATTTTACTGCCCGGTTCAAAATGGTCTTTTGCTATCAGGTCGTAAAGTGAAAAAAACATTTTTCCTGTATAAACAGGCTCGATTAATATTCCTGTTTCTTTGCTGAAATCCTTAATAAATGACACCAATCTTTCATCTGTTTTGGCATAGCCTCCAAAATGATAATTTTGATGAAATTCGAAGAAATCACATCCAGCATTAGTTTCTATTTCAGTTTTTAGGTAGTCGGCGCCCTTCAAAACTGGTATGACATGTGTTTTTGTATGTAATGACTTTTCCTTTATTCCTTTGATGATTCCAGAAGCGGTGGTGCCTGTGCCTGCGGCACAAAATAAATGATCATACACCACTTTTAACTCATTCAGAAGCTCTGCACAGCCTTTAATAGCTTGAGAGCTTGCGCCTCCTTCATCTATGAAATATGCCATTTTATCTGATTGGAAGTGCCGATTAAACAAGGATTTTTTATCCTTGTAACTTTCGCGATCGGTAAAAACAAGGTGCATTCCAAAAAGTTGACATAAGGTTAATGTCTCGTTCCTAACTACTTCACCACGAACAAAGCCTGTTGTTTTAAATCCAAATTTTGCTCCTGCACAAGCTGTTGCAAGTAAATGATTTGAGTAGGCACCACCAAAAGTAACTAAGTGTTTTTTATTTTGTTTTTCGGCTTCTAAAAGTGAATATTTAAGCTTTCGCCATTTATTTCCTGAAATGAAAGGGTGAATCATGTCATCACGTTTCACAAAAACCTGAAGATCCTTCTTTTTAAATAAAGTATTGAAAATTTCTTCAACGGGACTATGAATCTTTAGATCAATCATTTAGGATTTTTAAATTATTGCCGTACTCTTATTTACCCAGACCAAATCCGATCCCACCATTAAAGGAATTATATTCTGCCATGCTATAGGATCCGTAAATTCTAAAGAAAGCAAGATTCAATTGAAAACCAATATTGGCTCTGAAACCGTTAATATCAGTCTGTTTAATATTTACTGGATTTGAATAATTGGTGTATGTTTTTTGTCCAAGTGGAGTTAGTCCGGTGATGATCGGAAAATTGCCTTTAATTCCGCCATCAGTTTTTGCTTGATGGTATCCTAAACTTAAAAATGGAGTAAATACTAGAATTCGTTTCGAGATTATTGCCTCTGCATTAATACCTGAAAATTTTGCTTCAATTCTTTGATTTGTGAAATCCTGAACCTCTGCTGACGATTCGGGTATAGCGCCTACAGGTACTTTAACATCCAAAGGAGCTTCAAAAGTGAATTGGGTATAACCTGCAGCGACTGCAATATCTATTGGGAATAGCTTGTCGGTCATGCCGGAAATCAGTGGTAACAACTCTACTTTGAGTCCCGCACCCATCATGCCAATAGTACCGATATCACCACCTAAATTAATTTTAGGTGATGCTCTTAGCAATAGTTCAATTCCCTTCGATATACCAATGGAGCCTTGTAGTTGTGGGGTTGGAATTAAGTTATATCCTATCCCTTTTGGCATAACAAAAGTTTCAATTGGCTGGTTAGCAGAATTATATATGCTCAATGAGGCACCTTCAGTTTTTGCACCTGCAAAGCTAGGTGTCATGGTTTGCTCTGGGTTAGTAGGCCTAACTTTTGTAGAAAGTCCGATTTTTGTTAAATCAAATGTCTCATCAATTGGAGAAACAACTGCACCTGTTAATCCTACGCGGAGGTCAAATCGAAATACATTTTTGGAATGTGCTGAATTATTCCAACCGCTGTTTAATCCCACGCCAAACCCTTTAAAAAGAGGTTTTAAATAAGCTTGTGTAAGTATTTTAGTGTCTGCAGGACCAGATTTTATTAAGCCAGAAACATCGCTTTGTGAAAATGAAATTGTTGAAATGCTCAAAAATAAAGCAAGTCCAAAACATTTGATTAATCTAAATTTTTTCATTTCAATCTAATTTTAGAGTATTAAAATCAACTCAATTAACAAATATTTTCCATTCATCTTGTTGTTACAAAAACGATATGTAAATGAACAACAAAGGTAGACTCTTTTGCTTGATTAGGATACAAGTATTTTTAGGCTAAAACGCAAAATTTTAAAAACAATACGCCTTTATTCTTATTAATCTTTTCAAAGGCTTAATTTTGCAACATGACAGATGAAAATCAAGATTTAGAGGAACAGGATCTTTATGAACACCTGCGTATTGTGGTTGATAAGGGTCAGACACTCTTAAGACTGGATAAATTTCTGATTATCCGTACTGAAAACACTTCTCGTAATCGCATTCAAAACGCTATCGATGCAGGCAATGTTCTGGTTAACGATAATGTGGTTAAGGCAAGTTATAAAGTGAAGCCTTTTGATGTAATTTCGATGGTTTTGCCGCATCCTCCACGTGATACGGAAGTTTATCCTGAAGATATTCCAATTGATATCATCTATGAAGATGATGATGTAATTATGGTCAATAAGGCAGCAGGTATGGTTGTTCACCCTGGCTTTAATAATTATTCTGGTACTCTTGTTAATGCTCTTGTATTCCATTCACAGCAATTGCCCCAAATGCCTGGTAATGATGGTCGACCGGGATTGGTTCATCGAATTGATAAGGATACTTCCGGACTCCTACTCGTTAGCAAGAATGAATGGGCCATTACTTTCTTGGCAAAGCAGTTTTTTGATCATTCAATAACCAGAAAATACATAGCTCTTGTGTGGGGGGATCTAGCTGAAGATGGCACTATAACGGGTTTTATTGGTCGTAGTGTTAAGGATCGTAAGGTGATGGCTATTTACAATGATGAAAATCAAGGTAAGTGGTCGGTAACTCATTATAAAGTTCTTGAGCGATTAAACTATGTAACCCTTATTGAGTGTCAACTTGAGACCGGCCGTACGCATCAAATTAGAGCTCATATGAAGCATATTGGGCATCCATTGTTTAATGATTCTACCTATGGCGGCGACAGAATTTTAAAGGGTACAGTATTTAATAAATACAGACAGTTTGTTGAGAATTGTTTCGAAATATTACCCAGACAGGCTCTTCATGCCAAATCTTTGGGGTTTATTCATCCAACAACAAAAGAATTTATTCATTTTGAAACGGAGCTTCCCACCGATATCTCGACGGTTATTGAGAAGTGGCGTAATTATATAAAAGAATAAGATGGCTAAGCAGTTCATGAATTTCAATGGTCAAATTGTTCCATCCGACCAGGAGGTTTTATCCGTAAATAATCGGGGTTTTCGCTATGGCGACGGGCTTTTTGAATCGATGCGGTACATGAATGGTGCTATCAAGTTTCCTGAATTACATATTGATAGAGTGCTTAAAGGCATGAAAGTGTTGAAGCTTGACAATAGTCTGCAAATTGATTCTTGGTTTTTACGAGAAAAAGTGGAGGAGCTTGCGCGAAGAAATAAAACGGGACCCGACGCTAGGGTCAAACTCACCATTTTTCGCGATTCGGAAGGCTTATACACACCATCTTCCAATAAAATAGCTTATGTTTTAGAAAGTCAGCTTCTTAGTGAAAGTCAGTACACTTTGAATCAAAAGGGACTCATTATTGATGTTTTTGATGAACTTACTAAGCCTGTAAATATTTTAGCAAATCTTAAAACTTGTAATTCTCTAGTTTATGTACTTGCGGGAGTTTATAAAAACCAGCATGCGCTTGATGAGGTCATGATTTTAAATCAACATGGTTTTTTGTGCGAGTCGATAAGTAGCAATGTATTTGTTGTGTACGATAGAAAATTATATACACCCGCCCTCAATGAAGGGTGTATTGGCGGGGTTATGCGACAAGTTATAATGCGTTTGGCTAAAGAAAATGGTATAGAACTTATTGAAGCTCAAGTTAATCCCGATATTTTAAACGAGGCAGATGAAGTCTTCATTACAAATGCTACTAAAGGAATTCAATGGGTGATGGGTTACAATAATAAACGCTATTTTAATGAAGTAGGAAAGTTTTTGAGTGAGAAATTAAACCAACTCTAAATATTATAATCGAATACCTCTCAAAAATTCATCAACTTTCATTTTCTTTTTACCTTCCATTTGTAATTCCTTCACAGAAATAAATCCATTTAAGCAAGCAAACTTAAGGGTCGTTTTATGATCTGTTTCGATGCTTCCTATTGTTAAATTATGATTTTTTTCTTCAAATTCTGCTTGGTAAATTTTTAACACTTTTTCTTGAAAATGGCAAAATGCTGCCGGATAGGGACTTAACCCGCGGATATGATTATGGATTTTTCTTGCCTCTTGATTCCAATCAATCAGACAATCTTCTCTAAATATTTTGGGTGCTAATTTTAGATTTTCCTCTGCCATCTTATCTTGTGGCAACTCTTTATAATCACCTAATTCTATAGCTTTTACGGTTTTAACGAGTAAATCTGCGCCAATTAGCATCAATTTGTCATGAAGGTTGCCGGCCGTATCTTCATTCTCGATTTCAACACTCTCGGCGAATAAAATATCACCAGTATCAATTTCCTGCTTCAACAAAAATGTAGTCACACCACTTTGCTTTTCACCATTTATTATTGCCCAATTGATTGGTGCTGCACCGCGATACTGCGGTAGGAGAGATCCATGTAAATTTATAGTACCTTTTGGAGGCATATCCCAAACAATCTCAGGTAACATCCTAAAGGCAACAACTACCTGAAGATCTGCCTGTAATGATCGTAAATCTTCTATAAATTCAGGGTCTTTCAATTTAATTGGTTGTAAGATCTTTAGTCCCTTTTCTTGTGCAAATTGCTTTACCGCTGATTCATTAATTTTTTGCCCCCTGCCGGATGGTTTATCAGGAGCTGTAACAACGCCAACAATATTAAACCCTGCTTCCAATAAGGCATTTAGTGATGCAACAGCGAAATCAGGCGTACCCATGAAAACGATTTTCATAAAAGATAATTCAATTTAGTTTTAATAATTAGAGGTGATGTTTTAAGCTTCTATAAAATTGGCTTAAAACATCACCTCCGATAAAGTATATTATTAAATGAGGTTTTTACTGATAAAGTAAATATTTTTTGCGCATGATCTTATATTGAGATAATCCAGGTTCCCAGCTTTGGCGAATTTCTTCTTCACTTTTGCCAGCAATAATCTGTTGTTTTAAATCATAAGATCCAGCAAGCTTATCGAAATTACCCATTTGTTTACTTTGCTTAAAATCGAAGAACTTTTCTTTGTAAGGGTAGGCGTTGTACATTTCAATTAACCATTTTAGGTTAATTTGGGCTTCCTTGCGGATCTTATTTGCGCTGTATTGACGAAGATCTAGGCCATAACACTCCATGTCCATGTGTAATGGTGTCTCACTCATTCCTTTGATGCCCTTAGGTGTAAATGAGAATTTATATTTACCCTTTAAATCGGGGTTTCCAAGAATGCTGAAAGGGAAGTAAGTGCCGCGCCCCTGACTAATTATCGTTCCTTCAAATAGACATAATGTTGGGTATAATAATATAGATTGTGCCGTGTTTAAGTTCGGAGATGGTTTTACCGGTAATACATAAGGCATTGAATGGGTATAATTTGCATTTTTAATGATTTTAATCTTGCAAACAGTTTTATTTACCAACCAACCTTCACCGTTTAGCATTTGAGCATACTCAGCTATGGTTAGTCCGTGGGTGATAGGAATTGGATTAATCCCTACTCCCGACTTAAGTTTTGGATCTAGAATGGGTCCGTCAACATAATACCCATTTGGATTAGGGCGGTCAAGAATTAATAATTCCTTGTTGTTTTCTGCACATGCTTCCATAACATGTTGCAAAGTATTGATATAGGTATAAAATCTTACCCCCACATCTTGTATGTCATAAATCAATAAATCAACATCTGCAAGATCTTCTTTCTTTGGCTTATTATATTTTCCATAAAGTGAAATTGCTGGAATGCCAGTTTTTTCATCAATGCTATCGTCAACGTGAATTCCTGCACTGGCATCGCCACGAAAACCATGCTCAGGGCCAAAGATTTTGACAATTTTAACTCCTAAAGCCAATAAGCTATCCACAAGTGTTGTGTTTCCAATTATAGAAGTCGGATTAACAACCATTGCAATGCGCTTTCCCTTTAAATAAGGCAAATAAAGTTCAGTCTGTTCTGCACCTGTTCGAATTTTGCCCTTAATTTTGTCAGTATTTTCAAGGCTTATATTTTTTGGGTTAGGAACATTGTTTTTTCCTACTTGGATTTGTTGTGCTGAGCTGCTAAAGCCGATTAAAAGGCATGCTGTAAAAATTAAATGAGAGATACGTGACATGTTTTATTAAATTGATAGTCAAAATTGAACCTTTGGGATGAATTGTTTTTAAAACGAAATTAAAAAAAAATGCATCTTTGCTAAGGTACAAAAAAAACCTTTTCAGAATTGAATTTACCTTTTTTCATCGCTAAGCGAATCACGTTTAAATCAAAGCGTACCTTTTCAAAGCTAATTGTGAGAATCGCAGTTCTCGGAATCATGCTCGGCCTTGCCGTTATGATTTTGTCGCTTGCCATTGTAAAAGGATTTAAAACTGAAATTAGAGAAAAGTTAAGAGGTTTTTCAGGAGACATACAAATTTCAAAACTGAATCTAAATTCATCCTATGAAAATACTCCTTTTAGTATGTCTGACGAGGATCGTTCAAAAATTAGCACAGCAAAGGGAATTGCGTTTATTCAGCCTTTTGCTACCAAGCCAGGAATAATCAACGCAGGTGATCAAGCTGAAGGGGTTGTACTCAAGGGGCTTGATAAAAGCTATAATAGCCAGTATTTTAAAGATATTCTTGTCGATGGGAAATTTATTGATTTCTCCGATTCCACAAAATCTAAATCACAAATATTGATTTCAAAATTCATATCCGATCGACTTAATTTGAAGGTTGGGGATGATTTCCTTATGTATTTCATCGAAAATTCGCTACGAAAAAGAAAATTTGAAATCGTTGGAATCTATAATTTGGGAGTTGAAGAGGTTGACGAAGTTTTTGTAATTGGGGATATAAACTTGATTCGTAGTTTAAATAATTGGGATGCAAATCAGGTAGGGGGCTATGAGCTGAGAGTTGATAATTTTGATAATCTCGATCAAATTGAAGCAAGCGTTTATGATGATCTCAGCGTTGACCTTAAATCCTATTCAATAAAGCAATATTATCCGGCCATATTTGAATGGCTTTCTCTTTTAGATGTGAATACTGAGGTGATATTGATTTTGATGATTGCTGTGGCCGTAATCAACATGATTTCAGCCTTGCTGATTATGATTTTAGAACGAACAAATATGATTGGAATTCTAAAAGCTTTAGGTAGTTCGAATTGGGAAATTCGAAAAATATTTTTGTATAATGCCATTTATATAATTGGAATTGGCTTGTTGAGTGGGAATATTTTAGGTGTCGGCTTAGGGGTTTTTCAGCTTAAAACTCATTTTTTCACCCTTGATCAAGCTTCTTACTACATGAGTTTTGTGCCCGTTCAGCTCAATGTTCAAGATATAATTTTACTCAATGCTGGGACGCTAATAATCAGTCTTTTGGTGCTTTTAATTCCTTCGCTCTTGGTTAGTCGCATTTCTCCACTTAAAGCAATTCGATTTAAGTAGTGTAATTTTTATGCTTTTTCTTGAAAAGAAAATGATAGTTACCGCTAGGAATTAGATGTTTTTTGCTTCATTCCAAAATATATCCATCTCTGCCAAGCTCATATCTTTAAGATTTTTACCGAGCTCCTTTGCCTTGCTTTCTAAATATTGAAAGCGCTTAATGAATTTTTTATTTGTTCTTTCTAGGGCATCTTCAGGGTTGATATCAATAAACCGAGCATAATTAATTAAAGAAAATAGTAAATCGCCGAACTCTCCTTCGGCTTTTTCTTTATTAATGACTATATTTTCAAGTGTGTTAAATTCGTTTCTGAATTCTTGAATCTCTTCCTCAACTTTTTCCCATACCTGAGCTTTTTCTTCCCAATCAAATCCTACACCACGAGCTTTCTCCTGGATTCTGGAAGCTTTTATGAGTGCCGGCAAGGAAGCAGGAACCCCTTCAAGCACTGATTTATTTCCCTCTTTTAATTTTAACTGCTCCCAATTACGTTTCACCTCTGCTTCATCCTCAACAATCACATCGCTGTAAATATGTGGGTGTCGATGAATCAGTTTCTCGCAAATACCATTTAATACCTCAACAATTGTAAAAGATTTATTTTCGCTTGCTATCCGGCTGTAAAACACAAGATGAAGCATAATGTCTCCAAGTTCTTTTTTTATTTCATTCATGTCACCATCCAATATAGCGTCCGACAGCTCATAGGTTTCTTCGATAGTAAGATGTCGAAGGGTCTCCATTGTTTGTTTTTTATCCCATGGGCACTGTTCTCTGAGCGTATTAATTATGGTTAAAAGACGTTCAAATGCGCTTGCTGGATCATTTCCTGCGGTTGGTATACTATTGGGGGCAGACATAAATAGGTTTTAATTTTTGTAAAAATAGCGATTTGTTATTTACGATTTCGTGGCTCTCAACATTTCACGTTTGCCTGCAGCACCTGGTACTTTCTCAATGGTGAAACCAAGGCTCTTCATCGTTCTTTTTAGTTCGCCAGTTATTGCATAAGTGACAAAAATACCGCCCGACTTTAAAAATTTAGAGATATGTGTTAAGGATGCTAAATTCCACATTTCTGGTTGGTGGACTGCTGCAAAGGCATCAAAGTATATCACATCAAAGTACTTGTCTGAGGTAAAATCAAGTAGTTTTTTTTCAATAATATGTAGTGAACAGCAGTCAAGAATAGCACATGGTTGATGAAGTGTTGCCGAATATTGATTAAGGAAAGAATTCCATAAATCTTCTGAAATGTATTGATTGTATCCCGTTTCTGAAACCATCTCTTCAGGTAGCGGGAAGGCTTCAATTCCTGAATAATTTAATTCTACTCCATTTTTTGCACAGAAATCAGCTGAAACTAAAAAGTTTAGCCCTGTACCAAAACCTACCTCAAGAATGGATACTTTTTTTTCATTTGTGCTTTCTAGGAAGTAGGATAGACCCGAGCCTATAAATACATGCTGACTCTCCTGAAGAGCTCCGTGTCGTGAGTGATAGTTTTCTCCAACTTCTTCATTAAAAATGGTTTTAGAGCCATCAGAGGTCAGAGCAAAGGTTAAATGATTCATTATTAGTTCTTATTTTAATTGACTTTTGTCCCGCGATTAACCCAAGGAGCCCAATCTTTACTATAGGTGTGAATCTCAGAGGTTTGAACACCATTGTTGTTGTACACAGGATTACCTTGATTTATCCATTCAAAAATGCCACCATGGAGATTAAATACATTTTTATATCCTGCATCTAGGAGTTTGTGTGCAATTTTCTCGCTTCGATATCCAACCGAACAGTATAAAATAATCTTGGCATTTAAAGGGATGTCATACATTTTTCGCATATCAAACCAGAAATATCCAGCATTGCGTGCATTTTTTATATGGCTAACATTAAATTCTTCCTCTTCTCTGGTATCCAAAAGGTAAATACTTTGTTTATTGAGTTTTTTAAGTTCTTCAACTGATAGGAGCGGCACGTTGTGCTCGTATAAGCTATCCAACATTATTTTGTATTCCTGGTTTTTAATCTGTGCTTCTACACTGCAGCTGAAAAAGCATAAGATGATTAGAAAATATTTAACCAAACTTTTTATAATCATAATTAATGTTGGGGTATAAATTGTGCCTAAATTAAAGAATATTTTTTCTGATAATATTAATTTGAAAAATGTTTTTAATCGCTCTGTTTTATGGATTAAGACTTTTTTCTCTTTATTTAGCTAGGTTTTGATACAATTTTCTAGTTTTTTGTCTGGTATTAATCTTCTTGAGCAGTTGCGTGTTTAGTAAATAGACATAGGCATACCACCGAAAGGGATAATTCTTGAAATATATTTATCCTTTTTGGTAAACTAATAAATGTATAAATATTGATTTTAAATGAACAAAAATGGAATATTCAAATAAACAAGAATTCCACTTATTACTCATTTTTATTTATTTTAAATATATATCTAGAATACAGTGTTTTATGTTATTTATATTCTTCTTTTATTTAATTTAATCGAATTAAAAATTTATCAAATCAGCTGTTCCTTTGGCATTTCTACATAATTTTTGCATATTCATGCACACAATTAGGTATTAAAATTACAAATCATTCGAATTTGTGAAAATACCCGTCAGTCTATTCAAAAAATACCTCCCAAAAATGTATTTTTACAATTTTAAATTCCGCTTTGGCAAATGAGTATTCCAAAAACATATAATCCGAGAGAAACAGAGGATAAGTGGTATTCCTACTGGATGGATAAAAACTTTTTCCGTTCTGTACCTGATGATAGAGAGCCTTATACGATCGTAATTCCACCACCTAACGTTACAGGAGTTCTTCATATGGGCCACATGCTGAATAACACTATTCAGGATGTATTGATCCGTAGAGCTCGTATGCAGGGTAAAAATGCATGCTGGGTTCCTGGCACAGACCATGCTTCTATTGCTACAGAAGCTAAAGTGGTTGCTATGCTCAAGGAAAAGGGAATTGAGAAGAAAGATGTTAGTAGAGAGGAGTTTCTAGACTATGCCTACGAATGGAAGGATAAATATGGTGGTATTATCCTAAAACAATTAGAGAAATTAGGTGCCTCTTGCGATTGGGATAGAACGCGTTTTACCATGGAAGAAGACCTTTCTGAAGCGGTGATAGATACTTTTATTCATTTATACAAAAAAGGCTGGATTTACCGTGGTATTCGCATGGTAAATTGGGATCCTAAAGGAATGACGGCTGTTTCAGACGAAGAGGTTATCCGTAAAGAGGTTAATCAGAAACTTTTTTACATTCGTTATGAGGTAAAAGATGACACAAAATCTTCCAAAACCTTCCTAACAATTGCCACCACCCGTCCTGAAACGATCATGGCAGATTCTGCAATATGTATCAATCCTAATGATTCACGTTTTACGCATTTGAAGGGGAAGTCTGTAATTATTCCATTGATAAACAGAGAAATACCTGTTATTGAGGATGATTATGTGGATATGGAATTTGGTACTGGTTGCTTAAAAGTTACGCCTGCACATGATCTAAATGATTATGAGCTTGGAGTTAAACATAAACTTCAGGTAATTGATATTTTAAATGACAATGGGACTTTAAACGCGCATGCTCAGATATTGGTAGGAGAGGACCGGTTTGTTGCTCGTAAAATGATTCAAAAAATGCTGGATGAGGCGGGAAGTCTCGAGAAGGTAGAAGATTATAAATCACAAATCGGTTTTTCCGAACGTACCGATGCCGCTATTGAACCTAAGCTTTCAATGCAGTGGTTCTGCAAAATGTCGGAAATGTCGGAACCAGCATTAGAATATGTTCTGAATGGTGAAGTGAAGCTGATTCCTGAGAAATTCACCAATACGTATAAGCATTGGATGGAGAATGTAAAGGATTGGTGTATTAGTAGGCAATTGTGGTGGGGACAAAGAATTCCTGCTTGGTATAATTTAAAGGGGGAGTGGGTTGTTGCTAAAACCAGAGAAGAAGCTATTGTAGAATTTAAAAAGCAGTTTCCAAATTCCGATTCTATAGATGTCCGACAGGATGACGATGTGGTAGATACTTGGTTTTCATCCTGGCTTTGGCCGATTTCTGTTTTTGATGGATTTAAAGATCCTGATAATGCCGATATCAATTATTATTATCCAACCAATGATCTTGTTACTGCGCCAGAGATACTTTTCTTTTGGGTAGCTAGAATGATAATGGCGGGTCATGAATTTAGAGGAAAAGCACCTTTTAAAAACGTATACCTTACTGGTATAGTTCGTGATAAGCAGGGTAGGAAGATGTCGAAATCATTAGGTAATTCGCCAGATCCAATCGATTTGATTGAGAAATATGGTGCTGATGGTGTGCGTGTTGGTATGCTTTTATGTTCGCCTGCTGGAAATGATTTAATGTTTGATGAAAGTTATTGCGAACAGGGTCGAAATTTTGCAAACAAGGTTTGGAATGCCTTCCGGTTGGTTAAAGGCTGGGAAGTGGATGAAAGTCTTCCCAATATCAATCGGCAGGCCATTAGCTGGTTCGATTCTGCATTTAACCAGGCTTTTACAGAAATTGAGGATAATTATAATCAGTATCGATTATCTGACTCATTGATGGGTATTTATAAGCTTGTTTGGGATGATTTCTGTGCCTGGTACTTGGAAATGATTAAGCCAGTTTATCTGCAACCAATTGATCCTGAAACTTATCGCATCACTATTGAATATTTCGAGCGAATATTAAAACTATTACATCCTTTTATGCCCTTCTTAACGGAGGAATTATGGCATGACGACCTATTTGCAGAACGTTCAGAGTTAGATTGTTGTATTGTAGCTCCTTATCCACGGGCTGGGAAGGTGAATCCAACACTTTTAAATGATTTAGATACTGTGAAGCAGGTGGTTTCAGAGATTAGAAATATTCGAAATGCGAAGCAAATTTCGCCAAAAGAAGTACTACCACTAAGCATTAGAGTGAATTCTGCTATCAAATATGAAAACTATTTGACGATTATTTTAAAATTGGCAAATATTAGTTCTTCAGAGTTTGTTTCTGAACCTGTTGTAGGTGCAAATACTTTTATGGCTGGAAAAGATGAATTTTTCATCTCGTTAGCCAATAATATTGATGTGGAATCGGAGAAAGAGCGCTTGGGTAAGGAAATTGTTTACCTCCAAGGATTTTTACGCTCAGTAGATGCAAAACTGTCGAATGAACGTTTCGTGCAAAATGCCAAGGAAGAAGTCGTGGAAGTTGAACGTCGCAAAAAAGAAGATGCTCTTTCAAAACTCAAAATCCTTGAAGCTGCATTGAATTCACTAGAAAGCAATTAAATATAAAACGCTGACTGATTTTTAATCGGTCAGCGCTTAATAAATTATTATTTTCAAATTTTAGCAGCATCCTCCGCCTGGAGTACATGCAGGAGCTTCTTCCTTAGGTTTTTGCGCATAAACACTGATACTGAAAATACCAGTTTTGCCTGATTTAAATTCCTTAATTTCTTCAGCATTTAAATAGTTTATTAAAATATCATCGGGTATAATTATGGCTTTTTCTTTCTGAATGGTCATTTTTTTAAAGCCGTTCAACTCAATTAATTCTAAATAGGTTTCTTTTTGAATTGCGCCTGATACACATCCTGCATACATTTCAGCTGCATTTTTGATTTTATCGGGCAGTATGCCACTGAGCACAACATCTGAAATGCTAAAATGTCCACCTGGTTTTAAAACTCTAAAAATCTCCTTGAACACATTGTTTTTATTTGGGACCAAGTTTAAAACGCAATTACTGACTACCACATCAGCGGTATTGGATGTAACTGGTATATTTTCGATATCCCCCTGCCTGAATTCTACATTATTAAAACCAAGTTTTTCGGCATTAGCTCTAGCTTTTGAAATCATGGCTTCTGTAAAGTCAATACCAATTACTTTTCCACTTTCTCCTGTTTCTGCACGTGCAACAAAACAATCGTTACCAGCACCCGATCCAAGGTCAATTACCACATCTCCCTTTTTAATCACAGCAAACTGAGTCGGAAGTCCGCAGCCAAGACCGAGGTCAGCTTCAGGATTATAACCCTCCATATTACTATAATCATCAGTCATGATGTTATAAACCTCTGTACTACATCCTCCTGCACCACAGCATGAACTTTCGTTCGTAGTTTTGTCTTGTAAAGCTATTTCACTGTATTTTTGCCTTACTAATTCTTTAATTTCTGCTTCGGTTTTCATGATTATTGATTTTTATTAATTGTAATATTGCGATATCTATATTAAATTTTTTTTAGCAGCAGTTTATAGCTGGCTGGAAATTTGCAAAGAAAGAACTAGTTTCATTTTCCAACATTTTCCAAGTCTCAGGATTTATGCAATAACAAACACTTGCCCCCTCAATGGTCCCCTGAATTAAACCCGCATTTTTTAGTTCCTTAAGATGCTGGGATATGGTAGCTTGTGCTAAGCCTAGCTCATCTACTAAATCCCCACAAATGCAGGTTTTGCTTTTTATTAATTGCTGCAAAATAGCTATACGTGCCGGATGAGCCATTGCCTTTAATAATTGAGCTAATTGATTCTGCTCCTTAGAAAATATTTCAGATTTGGTAAGTCCCATAATTCATTGCAATATTACGATAAATAATTGGTAATTACAAGTAAAATGTTTGAATTTTAGCTGCCAATAGAAAATGGATTAGTTTTTAATTTAATAATTGTCTAAGTCAATTGTATTTTTAATTTTGTTTAAGCTCTTTTTATGTATTTATAAATTTAGGGTTATTAGTCAGTCATAAAATTAATATGAAAATAGCAGTCTTTAAAATCATCATCCCTTTTATTTTGTCTCTCCTTATTGGGAATGTATTTGCTCAAAAGAAAAGCGCATTGCAGAAAATGCCTGTCCAAACGGATAGGCAATTTTGGTTGCAGGAGATGGATAAAATGGTGAGGCCTGTGCTTTATAATTTGGCAATGGATAGTTTGAAGATGAATATGCCTCAAATGACTTCCATTCGTGTGGACAATAAGGAAAGTCGTATAAAAGTTCAATATGTGGAGGTTTTAGGCAGGGTACTTAGTGGGATTTCGCCCTGGTTGCAATTGGAAGGTGGCACTATAGAGGAAATATCTTTAAGAAAACAATATAGAGCATGGGCTATTCAGGGGATTAAAAACTCCTTAGATTCAAATGCTAAAGATTTCATGAATTATAATATAGCGGGACAGCAATTGGTTGATGCTTCCTTCATTTCATTGGCTTTTATTCGTTCACCTTGGCTTTGGGAAAATTTAGATTATAAAAACCAAGCACTCATGGTAAAATCAATCGCTTTAACTCGCAAATTTAAACCTGGGTTTTCTAACTGGTTACTTTTTTCTGCGATGAATGAAGCTTTTATGGCAAAATATGGTTTTGAATGGGATGTAATGCGTGTAGATTATTCATTACAACAGTTGGAGCAATGGTATGTTGGTGATGGAATGTACAAAGACGGTAGTGCTTTTGCCTTTGATTATTACAACTCTTATGTAATTCATCCTTATTTAGGGACATTGATGGATGTTATCAAAGAAAAAACAAATGCCTATAATCGCATGTTTGATAAAATTAAAAAGCGAAATCAGCGCTATGCCATTATTCAAGAGCGATTAATTCATACAGATGGTAGCTTTCCTGCTACTGGCAGGTCGATTATTTACCGTGGCGCTGCATTCCATCATTTAGCAGATATGGCCTGGAAAAATCGCTTGCCTGATCAAATCCTTCCAGAGCAAGCCCGTTGTGCATTAACTGCAGTAATCAAAAAGACTTTAGAGAGCTCCTCTACCTATAAAAATGGCTGGTTAACTTTAGGTTTATATGGTGATCAGCCCAACTTGGCTGATACCTACAATAATCAAGGCAGTCCATATTTGGCTACCAATATCTTTTTGCCTTTAGGTTTGCCAGATACCCATCCATTTTGGGCGAATCCAGCTGTAAAGTGGAGCGCACAAAAAATTTGGAGTGGCGAGAATTTTGAAAATGATCACTCAGAAGATCTTAGGTAAGATTATTGTTTTAAACTGCTTTTTTAAGTTTAATAATGCCTAGCATGTGCATTAATTTCATAATTGGATAAACAGGATCTACCTCAAACCATTTTTTACCAAAATTGGCACTATTTGGATAGCGGTGATGATTATTTTGAAATAATTCACCAAGCATTAGAAAATCAAATGGAGTAGTGTTTTTAGATTTGTCATTATTATCGAAATTTGAATAACCGTATTTATGACCACACCAATTTACTATTGCGCCATGTAGCGGTCCCATTAAATAATGAATAGGAAGTAAAATGTACATCCATTCTGAACCAGCGGGAACAAATTCAATGTAAAACCATGTGTAAGCAGCTCCGAAAAGTAATCTAGAGGCTATTGAAGATCCTATTCTGTCGATTAATGGCCATTCCGGGTAATTTCCTAGGAAACGTGCTTCAGGATCTTTTGTTCTGTTTAAATGGTCTCTAAAAGTGATGATTGTAGATTTCATCAACTGAAAGATATCCGTAAAAAAATGAGGTGAATGAGGATCTTTCTCCGTATCACTATAAGCATGGTGTTCACGATGCATCAAAGCATAAGCTCTTGGATTTAAAAATGAAGCACCTTCAAATAAGTAGGCTAAAAGGTAAATTATGCGTTCCCAAGTTTTGCTCATGGTAAACATCCTGTGTGAGGCGTAACGATGCTGAAAAAACGTTTGGAAAAATAAGGATAGGAACCAGTGGGCAATAAAAAAAATTAAAATGGCCATATAAATTATAAAATTTTAAACACAAGTGAAACACACCTTTTAAGGGTGAATTTAAAACATTGAAGATTTTTCTATTACCTGCTGAATTATAATGATCGCAGGCTTAGTATAAAGGTAGTTGTTTAAATGACAAATAAAAATTTCTTATTATTTAAATTGATGATATTCAACTTATTGTGATGCCAAATAATAATCAGGTAATTCCTCTACAAAACGGTAAGACTGTTGTTGGAAGTCAATCTCACAGCAATAATGTTGTAAACCATTGCTTACAAATAACCATTTTACTTGGTGGATGAAATTATATCTTGCAATTTGGTCAAAGGTTTCCTGGCTGATTTTTACGGATGGTGCTTTACATTCAATTAGGACTATTTTCTGACCAATATTATTGAAAATTAAAATATCTGAACGTTTTTGTAGATTATTTAATTTTAGTCCCCCCTCCAACTGAATTAAAGATCGTGGGTATTTCTTTTCTTTCACTAAAAAGTGTACCAAATGTTGCCTAACCCATTCTTCAGGGGTTAAAAGCAAGAATTTTTTCCTTATTACATCAAAAACATAGGTGCCATTTTCTTCTTCTTTAATTCGAATAGGATAGGGCGGAAGATTTAAAGGGATAGGTTCAAACATTTCTGTAAATTTCATAATTTCATTTCAATCTGCCTAATAGCCAGAGTTTTATTTTTTATTCCTGCTCCGAGGGCTTTAAAGCTTTGCAATATTTTGTAATTTCGAATTTTACAATGGATATCAACGACCTTATCAAAGAACTCAAAAACCGGAAATTTAAAGCGGTTTACCTCCTTCATGGGGAGGAATCATATTATATTGATAAAATCAGTGATTTTATTGAGGATAATGTGCTTTCTGATGCCGAAAAGGGCTTTAACCAAAGTATTTTCTATGGCAAGGATTCGGATATCATGAGTATTCTTAATTCCGCCAAGCGCTATCCAATGATGAGTGAATACCAGGTTATTTTGGTAAAAG
>NZ_JBIILQ010000010.1:0-24463 GCF_044232565.1 Daejeonella sp.
TCTAAACGAACAATTGCCACATCTTTTCTCTGGTCATTCTGCTGCTTGTCGAGAAGGTCATAATAAACCTTTCCACTACAAAAGAGAACACGTTTAACATCTGCTGCCTTTACAAAGCTATCGTCGATTACTTCCTGGAAATTACCTTTTGTAAACTCGTTGAGGTTACTTACACACTTCGGACTTCTCAACAAACTCTTCGGTGTGAATACAACTAGAGGTTTGCGGAAATCCCGCTTAAGCTGCCTACGTATTATATGGAACAGATTTGCAGGTGTTGTACAATTCGCAACCTGTATATTATCATCAGCACAAGCCTCCATAAAACGCTCTATCCTAGCCGAAGAATGTTCCGGTCCTTGCCCTTCAAAACCATGCGGGAGCAACATAACCAAGCCATTAGAGCGTTGCCATTTAGTTTCGGCACTGGTAATAAATTGATCGATTATTATTTGGGCGCCATTCACAAAATCACCAAACTGAGCCTCCCAAATGGTTAGAGCCATGGGATTTGCAAGCGCATAACCATATTCAAAGCCCAAAACACCGTATTCTGAAAGATGGGAATTGTAAATTTCAAATTTCGCTGTATCGGAATTCAACTGTGCTAATGGAATGTACTCTTCTTCAGAATCTTCCAAGGTTAACACAGCATGACGGTGCGAAAAAGTACCTCTTTCTACATCTTGACCACTGATACGTACTCTAAAGCCTTCCTGAAGCAAGGTAGCATAAGCTAATAATTCGCCCATTGCCCAATCAAATACTTTTGTGTCAGCCATTTTTCTACGCTCATCAAAAAGTTTCTCAATTTTCTTGAAAAATTTCTTTCCGCTAGGCAGTGTGCTAATGGCTTTCGCCAGGTCAAGCATTTCTTTTTCAGACACTTTCGTATCTACAGGCTCCAATATCGCTCCCTCTTTAGCTAACTTTAAGCCAGTCCATGTCCCACTAAAAATCTGATGAACCGCCGAATAGGTTTGATCCTCTTTGGCTTGATTTAATTTTTCCTGCAAAAGAGCACGGAAATCTTTTTCCATTTCTTTCGCCAGATTGGCATCAACAGTACCTTGATCTAATAATTTTTGGTTGTAAATTTCACGAGGATTTGCATGCTTTTCAATCGACTTATATAAAAGAGGTTGAGTGAATTTGGGCTCATCCGCTTCATTATGACCATAACGACGGTAACAAAGAATATCAATAAACACGTCATTATGATACTTCTGACGGTATTCAACCGCCATGTTTATGGCATAAACTATTGCTTCGACATCATCGCCATTTACGTGAAATACTGGCGAAAGGGTCACTTTTGCTAGATCGGTACAATATGTTGATGAGCGAGCGTCTTTGTAATTAGTTGTAAATCCAACTTGATTGTTAATTACAAGGTGAATGCTTCCACCCGTTCTATAACCGTCGAGCTTCGCCATTTGTAATACCTCATAGGTTATACCTTGGCCAGCTAAAGATGCATCCCCATGGATCAATATGGGTGCTATACGTTTGTAATCCCCTTCGTATTTAAAATCAATTTTCGAGCGTACCATTCCCTGCACTACCGAATCTACGGTTTCTAGGTGAGATGGATTAGGGCATAAACTAAGGTGAACATTCTTTCCTGAATCGGTTTTAATATCTGTAGAATAGCCCATGTGATACTTTACATCGCCACCAAATGGCGTGTTTGCATCGTATCCTTTACCTTCAAATTCGGAGAAAATATCTTTGTAAGTTTTCTGCATGATATTGGCTAAGACATTTAAACGTCCTCTATGCGCCATACCGATTACAAATTCTTCAATCCCAAGTTCGGCACCTTTGTGAATTACCGAATCCAAAGCAGGAATCACCGCCTCAGCACCTTCCAATGAAAATCTTTTCTGACCTAGAAACTTAGTACCTAGAAAATTTTCAAATACAACGGCTTCATTCAGCTTACTTAAAATTCTTTTTTTGGTGTCAGTATTGAAGTTTGGAGTATTTCGCTCCGATTCCATTCGGTGCTCGAACCATTTAAGTTTCTCCGGATTTCTAACGTATTTGTATTCAACACCTATGGATTGGCAATAGGTTTGCTCAACTAATGCTAAAATTTCTTTTAATGTTGCGGCACCAAGGCCAACTTCAACACCGGCATTAAAAACAGTATTAAGATCTGATTCTTCTAAACCAAAAGTACTAAGTTCCTTTCCTGGAAAGTAGGATCTGCGCTCACGAACAGGATTGGTTTTAGTGAACAGATGTCCACGTTGCCTATATCCATTGATAAGGTTTAAAACTTTGATCTCTTTAAGAAAATGATCGGGAGTTTCAGCACTAACAACTCCCGCTTGAGATCCACGACCAAAATCGAAACCTTCAAAAAATTTCTGCCATCCAAAATCTATGGCATTTGGGTCTTCTTTGTATGATTGATAAAGAGAATCGATGTATTCGGAATTCGCGTTACTGAGGTATGATAATTTGTCCATTTAAAAACAATGTCTTTTACGACACAAAAATAAGATTTAAAGCATAGAATCATGAAAATTAAGCGCTATTTTTTAATTAAACAACAGCACTTTTTCACAGAGGATTTGATCGTGAAATTAGGAAAAAATGTTTAAGAAACAGCTTGAAATGTTCAAATGAAGATAAGTCGAAAAAAAAACTTAGATTTTTCCTTTTGTAGCACCCAGTTCTGGCGCATAAATTGGCGCATTTACGAAGCTTTTTAATTGATATTCAGCACGTTCATTTTCAGAAAGCCTCCAAGGCTGATGAATATGACTTATACCTAGCGGGGCTAACTCAGGGAACCACAGCTTTACATATTCGCCTTGAGGGTCATAATCCAGCGCTTGTTTCAGCACATTGAAATACCTAAAAGGCCTAGGATCATTCCCAACCCCAGCGATATAAGCCCAATTCCCCCAGTTATTCGCCGGACAATAATCAATCAATTTCTCTTCAAAGTATGCTGCTCCCCACATCCAATTAACTTTAAGATCTTTAACTAGAAAGCTTGCCACATTTTGACGCCCTCTATTACTCATAAAGCCAGTAGCATTGAGTTCTCGCATATTTGCATCTACAAACGGAATTCCGGTTTCACCTTTTTTCCATAGCTCATAGTACTCCAATTGATTTTCACCTTCCTCAGGCGCAACACCTTTAAAACCAGTCTTTTGAAAGAATTTATTCCCGTACTTTTTGAACATGTAGCGGAAATAATCACGCCACAACAATTCGAGAAAAAGTCCGTAGGTAGAATCATTAGACCCATAAACTTGATCATATTTCTTTATCTCCCCATATACTTCACGCGGCGAGAGACATCCTAAAGCAATCCAGGCTGAAAATTTAGAGGAGTAATCTGCTCCTATTAAGCCATTTCTAGTTTGCTTGTACGTTTTAACGGAATTTGAGGTCCAGAAATAATCCTGCAATCTCTTTAAAGCCTCTGATTCTCCACCCTTAAATTTCATAACGGAGCGCTCATCGCTTGGCACTTCACCACTAATACCCAATTCAGACAGATCTGGAAGTTCACCATATTCCACATCTTTTGGGAAGCTCATCAAGCTTGGAGCTTCAAAACAGCTTCTTACAGCACTATCTCGTTCAATCTTTTTACGAAAATTGGTGAATACATCCGGAATATTATTAATTGGAAAGGGTAAATCTTCTTTATGATAAAGCGTATGCCCAATAAAATGCTTAAGATTAATCTTTAATTTCCATAGCGCATCTTCAACTAAAGCCGAAATCCCAGTTTCTTCAGAGGCCACTTCACGATGGTGAAATACCTCATATACATTATATTTTGAAACCAATTCGGGAAGAATTACTTCAGGCTTACCTACTCGAATAATCAGATCGCCACCCGCATTTTGAAACGACTTCCGTAAATCGGCTACACTCTCCAAAAGAAATTTAGTGCGAACAATACCTGTTTTAGAGGTATTAAATGGCGTTAGTTCAAAATGCCTTGGATCAAAGCAATAAACAGGAATGATATGATCACCCTTGCGTACAGCCTCAGACAAAATCTCATTATCGTGAATTCGTAAATCCTTTCTAAACCAAACTAAAATGGTTTTCCCGCTCATATATATTAAGGATTATCCTTGATTGCCTTTAAAAGAAGAATTTTTTCTTCTAAAAATTTAAGCAAAACTACGGTCTAGAATTGGTTTTATTGATCATTTTCTTGTAAGATTTTTGATAAATAGCAGTCTAGATATAATTGGCAATAATTTATTCGGAATTTATACGCTAAGCATTGGCAACTAGGAAGTTATTTTAAAAAAAATAGTCCTAATTAACCGATAATATTTAATTATATTTAGTTAGATAAAATATCCTACTATGAAAACAGTAAATAATATTATCCAAAACAACTTCAAATCGATAATTTCTGTAACCTCAGAAACCTCAGTATTAGATGCTTTAAAAGTGATGATGGATAAAAACATCAGTGCTTTACTTGTTATAGATGAATCTAAACTGAAAGGAATATTTACAGAAAGAGATTATGCAAGGAAAATTATTTTGCTCGGAAAATCTTCCAAAGAAACTAAAATTGCAGAGGTTATGACCGATAAACTCGTAACCATCGAGCTCAGCACAAGTATTGATCATTGTATGCATATTATGACTGAACGACGGATTAGGCATTTACCAATCCTTGAAAATGGCTTTCCAATTGGAATAATTTCAATCGGCGACCTTGTTAAATTTGTAATAGAAGATCAAAAACAAACGATAGAACAATTGCAGAATTATATCAGTAGTTAGTGCTACCCCTAACGCAAAGTCCGGAGTAACGAAAATTTTAATGACAAAACACTGGTCAATTTAGCCTGCCTACTATTTTACTTCTGTAACAGCAATATCAAAGTCAAGTGCAGAAAATGAAGGTATTGTTGGTGTACTGCCATTTAAGCCATAAGCCAGCGAAGAGGGAACAATCAAACGAATTGCACCACCTTGCTTAATTAAAGGCAATGCCTCTTTCCAACCTGTAACTAATGAATTTAATGTAAAAGTTGCTTCACTTCCAACAGCAGCTTTATCAAAAACAACTCCATTAAGTAATTTACCCGTATAGTTTGCCACGATAGTTGAACTCGTGCTTATCGAGCTTCCAGTTCCCGGCTGAGAAATTTTGTAGTATAAGCCACTTGAAGTTTTAGTAAAACCAGTCAGGGAGTTAGACTGCATATACTTTTTTATTGTAAAATCCTCATATTCGGCTATTTTAGCTAAATCTAAAACGCGAACCGTAATATCAAGGGATGTGTTGCCTGGGATGCTCCCTAAGCCATTTCGGCCATAAGCTTGACGCGATGGAACAATCATTCTAATGGTACCGTTCGACTTTTTCAATACTTCTTTTACACCCAAGCGGATAGCTTCAGGATTAAAATAACCTAGATAATTATAGTATCTATTAGAAACACTAAAAGTATCAATTGATAGATACTTGCCATCCAATGAGCGAGTTGTAATGATTGCGGGCACCATATCTGAATATTGCACTTCCGGACCGGTTCCTGGCGCCACTACCTGATAATAAATACCCGTACTTTGATATTCACTGACGTTTAATTTATTCTGTTGAATATACTCCTGAACATTTCTATCGTCAATTACATCAATTGTCTCATATTCTTTTTGACAAGAAATAAGGATTGTTAAAGATAAAAAAACAGGAAAAATGTATTTTAAAAATAGTTTCATTTCGTCTATATGTTATTGAACATCAATCAGTTCTATGTCAAAATCAAGAACTGAATTAGCAGGTATTTTACCAGCGGCACTAGTACCATAAGCGTATCCTGAAGGAATAAGCAATCTAATTTTTCCACCCTTTTGGATTAAAGGCACCCCTATTTGCCATCCAACGATTACATTCCCAAGTGGAAAAGCAAGAGGCTGGCTTATTGCTTGATCAAATACTGTCCCATCGAGCAATCTACCTGTATATTTTGCAGTAACCTGAGTGGTTGCAGTATAAGTTTTTGAGCCACTACCTGGATTTATAATCTGATAATAGACCCCACTTGAATGTTTAATTGCTGTTATCTTATTGTCAGCAACAAACTTCACAATTAAGGCATCCTCTAATTCCGCTTGCTTGGCAGGGTCAAAATCATCACTTTTCATGCATGAACCCAAAGTAAGGGCCATCATGAAAGATAAAATCAATAATTTATTAATCTTCATAATCCTGCAAATTTATCCTTTTAAATGTTAAAAAGTAAGGATTAACATTATTTAACAAAATAAATAGTTTAAAAACATGCTTGCGAAAGATAAATAACAAACAAAGATTGCAAAATACACGTTAAGAAACTATATTGATATGAGGTTTCCAAGTATCTGTTTTTACAGTTGCTCCAAGTTCACCGAGCATATTATACAGACCAAAATTAGTCCGATTTACATAAATAAAATGCTTAACTCCCCTTGCCTGCTTAAACTCGGGCATTTTGGCGATTCTTTCGCCATAATTATAGAGCTTTTCAAAATAACCTTTCTCATTAAAATTGAAAGTTTTCGACATATATGGTTGAGCAAAAAGCTCAATCATTTCCTTGTAAACCTGATAGAAAAACTCAATTTGCGATTCATTATCATTTTCACGGATCATTTCTAACTCACGGAAGGCTATAATCGTTTTTCCTTTATCTTGAAGCATATCCGTAGAGATTAAGGAAAAGAAAGGATTGTAAAAATCAATAGGCATTTCTTTAATACAACCAAAATCAATCACTCCCAATGTACCATCAGGCCTCATTAAGAAGTTGCCTGGGTGAGGATCTGCATGTACAGCTTTTAATTCATGCTGCTGAAAATTATAAAAATCCCAAAGTGCCTGCCCTATTTGGTTACGAATTTTTTGTGTTGGATTGGTTTTCAAAAACTCCTTGAGGTGCATACCGTCAAGCCATTCCATGGTAATGATTCGTTTCGACGATAAATCTGGGTAATAGGTTGGGAAAATAAGATTTGGAATATTTTTACAAGCCTCAGAAAACTCGATTGAGCGTTTAATTTCCAGATCATAGTCGGTTTCTTCCAGCAGTCGTTCTTCAACCTCTGTCATATAAACTTCAAGCTCCTTCTGACTCATTCCAAGCAAGCGAAAAGCAAATGGCTTCACCATTTTTAAATCAGATGAAATACTGTCTCCAACCCCTGGATATTGTATTTTAACAGCCAACTTCTTCCCATTAAGAACGGCCTGATGAACCTGCCCTATTGATGCAGCATTTGTAGATTTGATATTAAACTCATCAAAAATCTGGGCCGGCGACTTTCCGAAATATTTAGCAAATGTTCTTACAATAAGTGGCCCTGATAAAGGAGGCGCATTGTATTGCGATAGGGTAAATTGATCCACATAAGCTTTCGGAAGAATATTTTTATCCATGCTAAGCATCTGCGCAACCTTTAATGCACTTCCCTTTAGCTCACTTAAAGAAGTATAAATATCTGTCGCATTGTTGAGGTTTAACTCGTCTTTACTAAGATCAGGATTAAATAATCTTTTAGAGTAATGCTTTATATAATTACCACCAACCTTAAAACCTGTTTTAACAAATTTTGCTGATCGCTGTGTTTTTGAGGTGGGGATACTTTCTTGTTCTTTCATATTTCTTGGCGCTTGGCCAATAAAAATTGTAATTAAAACTTCATATTTTGTTTCATGCCACCGTTGTTCATCATGAACTTACCATAGTCAAGAAGACTATCGAGAGCAGATTTTTCAAATAGATCAAAAGTTACATTAATGCCTTTTTCGATAGCTTCGTCAGTCTTTTCAAAACCAGCACTGCTATCTTTAGCCCAGAAATTAAGGATGAAACCAAACTGCATCCATAGCGCATCCTTGTATTTGCCGGTAAAAAACTTCCTATCTGCCAGTTCGCCTACCTCAACACCTTGGTTAATAATTCCAGTAGCAAAGCCCTCAAAAATAGTTTTAACTCCTTTTAAAACGGACGGAGAACCTACTTTGGGACTTGAATTTTTAAGGCTATAAAGCACAAAGCTTCGCTTACTTTTAAGAAGTTCAATCAATGCATAGAAAAAAGCAAGGGCCTTCTCTCTTGAAGAGTATTGAGACCAAATTTCCTGATTTTCAACTTCAGTAAGCGCTTTCTGGCAAAGGCTTGTCCAGATAGATTGCTCAATTCCTTCAAAAGATCCAAAATGAGCATAAAACTCTTCCTCAGACATCTCATTTTCCTTTGCGAAAACGTACACAGAATTTGGCATGCGGCCCTGTGTTAACACATAGTCTACATAGGCATTTTGCAGTTCTTCTGCTGTAATTAAAGTCTTTTTCTTAGCCATTTTACAAATTATTTAGTCTTGATTATTAAAGCCTCTTTTCAAATTTACAGAATATTAACTCTTAGGGGAATGTAAAGCATTTTTGGATAATGAAGTACTGAAAAAATATTATTCAAAAAAGAAAACTCATATTTTTTTATTAGAAGCACAATCCAATTAGGCGAAACATGATTTCTTAGATCCACAAGGTTCAATTAAAATTTCTACAAATATCGGAAATACAATAGATAGGATTGTTTTCTACCGTTGAAATATTGTCATATTTCCAAAGAAAACAGACAGCATAGAAAACATTGACAGAATCATGATAAAGATTAATGCTCATCAGCAAAAAAGCTTGTGCTGATGAGCATTTATATTAATAACAGTATTTATTGGCGTCAATCAGCTGTTTGGCAACACGCTGTCTAACATCTTTGATATTAAAAGGTTCAATTTTCGTAAATCGACGAAGGCCTACAAGCATCATTCTCAGCTCATCGCCTTCTGCAAAAGAGCAAAGCGCTTCTTTACCGGCTATTGCCACCTTATCTACCGATTGATATAAATACATCCGCATCAAATCTAGCTGGCCCTTACAAGCATCTTCACCTCTCAATTTAACTAGTTTTTCTACACGAAGAATGGTCGACTCAAGTACATAAACATAACCGATAATATCAGCGATATTCATTAAAATTTCTTGTTCTTTAGAAAGAGTCATCATTAATTTTTGTACAGCGGCACCGGCAATCATTAATCCTGCTTTTTTAAGATTTTGTAATACTTTCTTTTCAGCGGCGAATGGAGTAGTATCTTCCTCAGCAAAATCAGGAATCGACATTAATTCGGATGCTACGGCTTGAGCGGGAGTCATTAGATCAAGCTCACCCTTCATGGCACGCTTCAAAAGCATATCTAGAATCAGCATTCGATTAATTTCGTTTGTGCCCTCAAATATCCTATTGATACGACTATCGCGATAAGCACGATCCATTGGCGCATCGGCAGAATAGCCCATCCCACCATAAACCTGAACACCTTCATCAACAATATAATCAAGCATTTCTGATCCCCAAACCTTTAAAATGGCACATTCTACAGCAAACTGCTCTGTAGATTTAAGCTTTGCTTGTGATGGATCCATTCCTTCTGCAACTAGTGCATCGTAGGCATCGTCTATATTTTGTCCTGCACGATAAGCTGCACTTTCTATTGCAAAATTCCTGCAGGCCATTTCGGAGAGTTTATAGCGGATAGCACCGAACTTTGAGATTGGCAAACCAAACTGAACACGCTCATTAGCGTAATTAATGGCATGATTTAAAACTCTACGCGAAGACCCAATTGCCGCAACTCCCAGTTTAATTCTACCAATATTTAAAATATTAACCGCTATTTTAAATCCATTTTGACGCTCTGAAAGTAAATTGGCGACAGGAACGGGGCAATCGTTAAAAAACACCTGACGTGTGGAGGATCCTTTAATTCCCATTTTATGCTCTTCAGGATTCATGGAAATCCCTCCAAAATCTTTCTCTACAATAAATGCAGAAAGATTTTTATCATCATCAATTTTTGCAAAAACGATAAAAATATCAGCAAATCCGGCATTGGTGATCCACATTTTTTGTCCGGTGATTAGGTAATGTGTACCCGCTTCATTAAGCACCGCTTTTGTCCTTGCCGAATTGGCATCCGAACCGGAGTTTGGCTCTGTCAGACAGTAGGAAGCCTTCCACTCACCGGTTGCCAGTTTCGGGATATATTTATCTTTTTGCTCTTGATTTCCATAATACAATATGGGCAAAGTACCAATCCCTGTGTGTGCTGAAAGAGCCACCGCAAATGAACACCCTGGTCCGACAGAATCAGCTACAAGCATTGATGTATTGAAATTTTTTCCAAAGCCACCATACTCTTCAGGAATTGAAACGGCCAACAAACCAAGCTCGCCAGCCTTGTCCATTAAACTAACCATCAAACCCTCTTCGAGCTTGTCAATTCTATCCAAATTGGCATAAACCTCCGATTCAAGAAAATCTTCGCAGGTTTTCTTGATCATCAGTTGCTCTTCATCAAACTCTTCAGGAATGAAAATATCTTCACATGCTGTTTCACGGATTATGAATTCTCCGCCTTTGATCGATTTATTTTTTAATGATTCCATATTTATATTGATTAAGGAATAAAGAGCAAAGAGTAAGGACTTATTAGGATTTTCTAACAAGTTTTTTCATTGTTCTTTATTCTTGGTTCTTTATTCTTGGTTCTTTCTACATTATTTCAAAAATCCCTGCTGCACCTTGTCCCGTTCCTACGCACATAGTTACCATTCCGAATTTCTTATCCCGCCTTTTCAATTCATTAAACAGTTGAACAGAAAGTTTTGCACCAGTACATCCAAGTGGATGCCCAAGGGCAATAGCACCACCATTCACGTTAACTTTGTCTTGGTCAAGGTTTAGCGCGCGTATTACAGCAAGCGACTGAGAAGCAAATGCTTCATTCAATTCGATTAAATCAAGATCATCCTGTTTCATTCCAGCCTTTTTGAGGGCAAGAGGAATGGCTTCTATCGGACCGATACCCATAATTCGGGGAGGCACGCCAGCAACACCATAACTTACCATTCGCGCAATAGGTTGTACATTTAGTTTTTTTAACATTCGCTCGGAAACGACTAGTACAAATGCTGCTCCATCCGATGTTTGTGATGAGTTTCCTGCAGTTACCGTACCGCCAGCAGCAAATACAGGCTTCAATTTTGCAAGTTTATCGATTGCGGTATCGGCTCTCGGACCTTCGTCGGTATCCACTACAAACTCTCTGATTTTCTGCTTTAGGTTTTCGTCCAAATAAGTTTCCTTCACAGTAATTGGAACCACACCATCCTTCAGGTGCGCATTCTTAATAGCTGCAATTGCTTTTTGGTGAGATTTGAACGAAAACTCATCCTGATCTTCACGATTCACGCTATATTCTTTGGCAACAGCCTCAGCTGTGAGTCCCATGCCCCAATACCAATCGGGATTATTTTTAGCAACGTCTGCATTGGGCACCAATTTCCATCCGCCAAAAGGCATACCCGACATCACTTCAACACCACCTGCAATAATACAATCGGCCATGCCAGATTTTATTTTTGCAGTTGCAATAGCAATAGTTTCTAAACCCGAAGCACAGTACCTATTTACCGTAACCCCAGGCACTTTATCCGTATTTAAACCCATCAAAGAAATCATCCTTGCAATGTTTAGTCCCTGCTCAGCCTCAGGCGTAGCATTTCCAACAATTACATCATCAATTTCATCTTTATCCAAATTTGGGACTGCCGCCATCAAATGCTTGACAACATCTGCCGCGAGGTCATCGGCACGTGTAAAACGAAATACGCCGCGGGCAGACTTTCCAACTGCTGTTCTATATGCTGCGATTATATATGCTTGTTCCATGATTAGTAGTTAGTAATTAGTAGTTAGTATTTAGTACTAACTACATTATGCTTAAATTTAGATTTAATGGAGTAATTCATTTTCTGAAATCCTTCATTTGTATTGTTAATTGATCAAATTCTTCAACTAATAAATTAGGTTTAGTACTAAGTTCCATCTGCTTTTTTCTTAAACTTAGATTGAATCGAGTAATTCATTTTTTGAATTTCCTCAATTTGTATTGTTAATTGATCTAATACTCCAACTGATAAATAATTTAAATTTTTCGATATGATTAATTGTGTTTCCAATTCATACGAAGAAGCTTGCGCAATTGACAAAAAATGGAGAAACTCTTTATCTGAATTTCTTCCAGCCCCTTCAGCAATGTTAGAAGGAATGGAAACCGCTGCACGATTTATTTGAGAAACTAAACCAAATTTCTCAACAGATGGAAAAGAACGCGTCGATAAATATATCGAGGTAACTAAATCAATTGACTTTTGCCACAATTTCAACTCTTTATACTTGTGCATTTTTAAAAATTTGACCGATCTGATTTCTAACTACTCAGTACTAACTACTATATACTCCCTTCTCATCTAATTCCTCAAAGCCTTCCCCTTAGTTAAAATACTTTGAATACGCTCCAAAGTTTTTCGTTCACCACAAAGTGAAAGGAATACTTCTCTTTCTAAATCGAGCAAATATTGTTCTGAAACTAGGGTTGGCTGCGATAAATTACCACCACACAAAACGTAGCCCAATTTTTCAGAGATTTTTTTATCATGCTCTGAGATAAAATTCCCTGCGTACATCGAATTCGCTCCTGCATAAACAATCCCTAAACCCTGCTTACCTAAAACTCGAATATCTTTACGTCTAAGCGGCTGTGTATAACCATTGTGAGCGAGTTCTAGCGCTTTGTTTTTAGCATCAATAATCAAGCGGCTGCGGTTCATCGTGATTCCGAACTTATCCTTTTGTAGGTAACCAAGTTCAAATGCCTCCCTGCCAGAGGTAGAAACTTTAGCCTGACCGATTGTTAAAAAGCGATCTCTAAGTGCTACTTGCTCGATTTGACCCTCTTTAAACTCATCCGAAAGTCGGAGGGCGAATTCTTTAGTCCCGCCACCCCCAGGAATTAAGCCTACACCAAATTCTACCAAACCCATATAGGTTTCGGCATTTACTTGAACAAAATCTGCATGCAAACACAATTCACAACCACCACCAAGGGTAAGATTGTGAGCTGCAGCAACCACAGGAATACTCGAATAGCGCATCCGCATCATCGTATTTTGGAACATGCGGATAGCCAAATTTATTTCATCCCAATCCTGCTCAATGGCAGCCATAAATATCATCCCAATATTAGCACCTGCCGAGAAATTAGCACCATCATTACCAATTACTAAGCCTCTAAAATCTTTTTCTGCAAGGTCAATAGCTTTGTTCAAACCCTGAATAACTTCCCCACCTATGGTATTCATTTTTGTATGAATTTCAAGGTTTAAGATCCCATCACCGAGGTCAGTGATGGTAGTGCCTGCGTTTTTCCAAATGGTATTGTTAGCGCGAATATTATCTAAAATCAGAAACGCCTCAGACCCTGGAACCACCCTATAAGCCTTAGAAGGAATATCATAATATTTTTTAACACCATTTTCAACCTTATAAAAGGAATCATGACCGGCAGCAAGCATTTCATGCACCCAAGGGGCAGCTTCATTACCGTTCTTCTTCATTCCCTCGAGGGCAGTTTTTACATCAAGTACATCCCAAACTTCAAAGGGACCGAGTTCCCAGCCAAAACCTGCTCTCATTGCATCATCTACGCGATACAACTCGTCGGAAATTTCAGGAATACGATCTGAAACATATTCAAAAAGACCGAAGAAAGAGGTCCGGAAAAACTCCCCAGCTTTATCTGTACCAGCCGCGTAAACCTTCATTCGCTCACGCAAATTATCAACCAGTTTGCATGCTTCAAGCGTTGGGGATTTTACTTTTTGCTGCGCTTTATATTCTAAAGTTTTAAGGTCTAGAGCCAGAATTTCTGATTTCCCATCAGCACCCTTCACTTTTTTATAAAAACCCTGCTTTGTTTTATCGCCAAGCCAATGATTTTCCTGCATCTTTTTCACATAATCGGGAAGTTCAAACAGTTGATGTGCTTTATCATTGGGAAGGTTATTAAATAAACCACCAGCTACATTAATCATGGTATCTAAGCCCACTACATCTGTGGTTCGGAAAGTGGCCGATTTGGGTCTTCCCAACACGGGACCAGTATATTTATCAACTTCTTCAACCGTTAGGTCCATTTTTTGTACCATATGAAGAAGGGCCATAATGGAGTAAACACCTACTCTATTAGCTATAAAAGCGGGCGTATCCTTACATAAAACGGTAGTTTTTCCAAGAAATTTATCCCCGAAATGCATGAAGAAATCAATCACATCTGGAGTAGTTTCAGGAGTAGGAATTATTTCAAGTAGGCGGAGGTAACGTGGCGGATTGAAGAAGTGTGTTCCACAAAAATGAGCCCTGAAATCATCTGTCCGTCCTTCAGACATTAAATGAATCGGAATCCCGGAAGTATTGGAGCTTATTAGAGTCCCAGCAGTTCTATATTTTTCTACCTGATCATAGATCAACTTTTTGATTTCAAGCTTTTCAACAACCACCTCAATAATCCAATCGCAAGCAGCAATTTCCTTCATGTTATCATCGAAGTTACCTGTCGTGATATTTGAAACTACCTTTTTTGAAAAAACTGCGGATGGATTTGATTTTAAAGTCGTGTCGAGGGCTGCATTAACAATGCGATTTCGAACGGTTTTATGGTTCAGATCAAGCCCTTTTGCTTGTTCATCAGGATTCAATTCCTTTGGAGAAATATCTAATAAGAGCACTTCAAGCCCAATATTGGCGAAGTGACAAGCAATTCGAGACCCCATTATTCCCGAACCTAATACTGCAACTTTTCTAATCACTCGTTTCATATCTTTTCAATTCAAGCCTCACCTCTCGAAGGTTCCGAAAAGTGAGGCTGAGGTTTATAATCAGCGGTTAGTTGATTTATTTTGTTTAATGTTTTTATTAACTGAAGTCTATCCTTATCAGAAATATGAGTATTTAAATACTCATTAAAACTGCGCACAACACCTTTTGCCAATTGCCGTTTCTCTTTCCCGAAGGGGGTCAAAAATATCTTTACCGATCTTTTATCCTTCGGATCAATCTCTCTAAAAATGAGGCCTAACTCCTCCATGTTTTTTAGGATCCTTGACAAACTTGTTGACTTCACCCCTGATAAAGCGGCAATTTGCGATACCGCAGTGCCCTCTTCATGAATATTGATTAGCATGTATCCTAGGGCTTGTGTAATCCCGAAATCGGAGGCAATCTGATTATATTTATTGGCAACCGTTTGCCAAACAATCTTTAAAAAAAAATCTACAGTTTCTTCAGGCTTCATTTCAATTTACTATGCAAGCATAGCAAATTTATTAATAAGAAATTTATAATGCAAGTGAAAAATCATATTTATTCGAAGATTTGAAGGGTTTTTTTAAGCAATTTTAAGCTTAGCTTTGTAAAAGGATGAAGAAAAATAAATTATACCTTTTTATTATTTCTATTGTAATTATTGCAGCAATGCTTTGGAGTGCGCTGAGTACTCCGGGAGTTAAGGATTTGAATGGAAATTTAAGGGAAACTGCCTTTCTTAGAAATGAGCAAAACACAGGACCGATAGTCCGAATTTATGCCGTAACTATGGATGAAGAAAACTGGGAATCCATGGAGAAATATGGCAATTATATGCCTCACAATAAATATGGCACTACGCGCGTATATTTTTTTCTTAGCGACAATCCTTTTCGCGGAAAGCTACAAATCGAGGACCAAAACATAGAAAAGACCTATCAAAAACAATGTATCGCGCTTTATGAAAAGGATGGCATGAGCCAAACATCCCTTGTAAAATACCCGTTCAGATAGCCATAAGAATTACAGTGATCAACTACCAACCTAATTTGGTATCATCGCCACGAGGGTCTGCCCCACCCTCATAATAACCCCATTTAGTTTTTAAGATTGCATCTACTCGACCGATTGCCTTTCTTTCTCTGAATTTATAGCCCTTTCCTTCAAGCTTAACCCTTACCAAGCTGTCAAAGCCGCCATTCTCAATTAGCACTTCATCGGGCAGCCATTGATGATGAAACCTCTTGGCGTTTACTGCCCTTTGCATGCTCATATCAAATTCGATTGTATTCAAAATTGTTTGAAAAACGGAGGTGATGATGGTAGATCCACCGGGAGTGCCTACAACCATAAAAAGGTCGCCATTTTTTTCAAGAATGGTAGGAGTCATGGAGCTCAGCATTCTTTTTCCGGGTTCAATAGCATTCGCCTCGCCACCTAGGAGTCCGAACATATTTGGTGTTCCTGGCTTTACCGAGAAATCGTCCATTTCATTATTCAGTAAAAATCCGGCACCATTTACAAAAACCATTGAGCCATAGCCCCCATTGAGCGTTGTAGTTACAGCTACTGCATTCCCTTGGCGGTCGACTATAGAAAAGTGTGTAGTTTCCTCACTCTCTATAGGGGCTTCACCAGCTTTGATATCAGAACTTAAAGTGGCTCTATTCCAATTAAAATTACCCATTCGCTGTGTAGAGTAGCTGGGATTAATCAGATACTTTTGAGGCACTTTATAAAAATCAGGATCACCCAAATGGGTTGCTCTATCCGCATAAACGCGTCTTTCTGCCTCAACTAGAAGCTGAATGGTTGAATCTGAATTGAAACCATATCGTTTTAAGGGATAGCCTTCTACAGAGTTTAGCAATTGCAATAATGCAATTCCACCACTTGAAGGAGGGGGCATAGTTATTATCTTATAATCCTTGTAATTTCCTACTAGAGGATCACGCCACTGAGCTTGGTAATTTTTAAGATCCTCTTTAGTGATTAAACCGCCACCCTTTTGCATTTCGGCAACAATGAGATCAGCCACTTCACCAGAATAGAAACCATCGCGACCTTTATCACGAATCAATTGCAGGGTTTTGGCAAGATCTTTTTGAGCCCATAGTTCACCTTTAGTCCATTTATCTTTTATAAAATAAGTTTTTCCAGGATTATACTTCTTGATTGATTTTTGCATCCCAGCAAACTCCCTCGCCTGACTTTCGGTGATAGAAAAGCCATTTTGAGCAAGATTTAGAGCAGGTTGTACAACTTCTGCCCAGCTTAGTTTACCAAATTTAGCATGGGCCTTCACCATCCCATCTACACTGCCAGGAACACCTGCTGCCAAATGACCAAAAATGCTTTTCTCTGTAATGGCATTTCCTGCAGCGTCGAGATACATATCGCGTGTAGCTTTTCCCGGGGCTTTTTCCCTGAAATCTAAGCTTGCAAGTTCGCCCTTTGCAGAGCGGTAAACGAGAAAACCACCGCCACCAATATTTCCGGCATCTGGATAAACTACTGCCAATGCAAACTGCACCGCAACTGCCGCATCTATTGCATTTCCACCCTTTTTAAGGATATCAAGACCTACTTTTGATGCCTCTGGATGAGCAGAAACTACCATTCCATTTTTGTATTGTCCACTGTTATTCCTACCTGTTTGTCCGCCAACACAAGCCGTTAAAAACAAACTGAAGGTGCACAGAATCAATAAATTTGACAGGTTTTTAATATTCTTATCCATTATTATAAATTTTCTCAACTTGATCTATATATTTCTGTAAAATAACTTTTCTTTTTAGGCTTAACTTCGGCGTTAACTCGCCTCCGTCAATACTCCATTCATTGTACAATAATTCAAATTTTTTCACCTTTTCCCAATTCCCGAAATCCTGATTAAAATGATCAATTACCGATTGTATTTTATCAATGACGCGCTGATTTTTAATCATTTCCTCATTAGTGGTGTATGGAATATCGGACCTTGTGCACCAAGCGGATAATGCCGGAAATGAAGGTAAAATTAATGCTGCGGGGAAGCGCTCATTTTCGCCAATCACAATCACTTGCTCAATGTATGGAGATTCTTTAAACTTGTTTTCTAACACTTGAGGAGCGATATACTTCCCCCCTGCTGTTTTAAAAATCTCCTTCTTTCGATCGGTAATACGAAGGTAAACACCATCCACAAACTCACCAATATCGCCAGTATGGAAGAAACCATCTTTATCAATTACCTCATCACTTAAGTCGGGACGATTATAATAGCCCCTCATCACATTAGGCCCTTTGCATAAAATCTCCCCATCTTCAGCAATTTTAACCTCTACATCCTTAATAACTTTGCCTACTGTTGTAAATTTTGCAGCTCCAGGATCAAGACCATTCACTGCGATAACCGGCGATGTTTCTGTTAAGCCGTAGCCCTCAAGGACTGGCATTTTAGCGGCCCAAAACACACGAGCTAACCTAGGCTGCAAAGCAGCGCCGCCCGAAACTAATGCCATAATATTTCCTCCTAAAGCTTCACGCCATTTCGGGAAAATAATTTTATTGGCAATTTTAAGCTGTAATTCATAAAAAAAGCCGTTTTTGCCCTCTAACTCATACCTAAGTCCCAAATTGAGTGCCCAGAAGAATAATTGTTTTTTAATTCCTGTCAGTTCTGCCCCTTTTGCCACAATACGATCGTACACTTTTTCAAGCAAACGTGGAACGGTGGTAAAACCGTGTGGCTTCACTTCTATAAGATCCGCGGCAATGGTATCCATACTTTGAGCATAGTAAATTGAGATTCCCAAATAAAAATACATGTAAAAAACCATGCGTTCAAAGATGTGAGAAAGAGGCAGAAAGCTTAAAGCTTTTGCGAAGTTTTTAGGATACATCACAGAGGAGGCAATGCAATTACTAACTAGATTATCATGCGTCAGCATAACCCCCTTGGGCGTTCCGGTAGTACCAGAAGTGTAAATTAATGTTAGTAGGTCATCCGGTGTGATTCGATCACGATAGACTTGTAAATCTATCGGTTCTGAACGATCGGCCAACTCAGACAATTCCATCCAATGCGGAACCCCTTCCATTTTGTCGAAACTATAGATATCGAACTCAAGAGAATCTTTAGTCCGAACCTTATCTAGTTTATCAAATAATATTTTATCAGAAACGAATACGATTTTAACATCAGCATCTTTCAAAATGAATTTTATATCATTCTCGGCCAATGTTGGATACATAGGAACCTGTGTTGCGCCAATCTGCATGATACCAAAATCACAAATATTCCATTCAGGTCTATTTGGTGACATGATGGCTACCTTATCATCCTTTTTAATTCCACTGGCAATCAAACCGCGACTTAATCCGTTTACTAGGCCAACAAATTTTTCGGTTGAATATTTAACCCAAAGACCATCCTGCTTGGCTGCCACCATATCATCCTTCTGAAACTTATCAAGTGAGAGCTGTAGAAGATCAAAAACGCGTGTTATTTGTGCCATAAGAACAATGATTTTATCAGTTAATTCAGCAAAATAGCTAAAAATATGAGTACTGTCAATAAGAATTATTTTAGTTAGTGCTTTTTAGCTGATGAAGGAATTGATTTATACCCTTTTAATTTACAAAAATAATTTTTTGCCCCAAATACTTGTTGGCATTGTATTTGAATGACCCGAAGGATGAAAAAAGAAATTATGAAAAAACTACTTTTACTAAGCTTTACTGTTGCATTTTTGATGTTAGCAAACACGAATGCACAGGCGCAAACTTATGAAAACACCATTGGTGTTCGATTAGGTCCATACAATGGAATAAACTACAAAACCTTTTTAAATTCAAATAAGGCGCTTGATCTAAATTTGTCGTTCAGAAATAATGAAGACTTCAATCGACTTTTCTTCACCGCACTTTATGAAGTTCATAATCCTATTGAGGGGGCACCCGGACTATTATGGTTTTATGGCGGAGGTGGAAGTATAGGGTCATACAAAAGAAAAGATTTTGATGGCGATTTATTCTTTAGTGCCGATGGAGTTATAGGCTTAGATTACAAAATTGAAGGAGCACCAATTAATTTTGCAATGGACTGGCGACCAAGATTAGAAATTACACCCAATTCAGACTTACGCTCTAATGATCTAGGATTGGCAATCAGGTTTACATTTTAATAAAAAAGCAGCCCGAGGGCTGCTTTTTTGTTTAACTATTTAAGCATTAGCCATCTCTTCTTTACCGCTATCTGCGATGGAGTGGCCGTATCAAGGCTTACCATTCTAAACTTATGACTCGGGTTTCTAAGAAGTGTCACGTCGATGCTTAATAATTCACCATCACGATTAATAAGAACCTTTATTTTATCACCAACCTGCTTCGTGCTGATAAATTTGTTTACTTCTGTTAAACGAGGATCTGAAACATTATTAATTCGCTGATCGTCCATTGCAAGAATTTCGTCATTTACATTTAGGCCTGATATCCAAGCCGGACTTTCACGTAAAACACTGGTAACGATTATTTTTCCATCGCGAAGACTTGTATTGGCTCCCAAATACGCCTCTTTTCCTGATACAGCATCATCAACCAAAGATAAGCCAGCATAATTTAAGTACTTATTATAGTCAATAGTTTTTACCCCATTGATGTAATTAGCGTAAATATCATCAAAAGATTTACCAGCAATCTTCTCTGCCATTGCCTTGAATTCCGCATCAGTATAACCTCTAGATTTCTTTAGATAATATTCTTCATACATCGCTTTCATTACTTCATCAAGCCCCGATTTACCTCCTGAAGAATGAATGATCTCCAGATCCATAATTAAGGCAATCAAAGCCCCTTTGCTATAATAAGAAATGGTAGAATTAGCCGAGTTTTCATTTGGACGATATTGTTTAATCCAAGAATCAAAACTTGCCTGACTCACAGGATCCACACGGTTACCCGGTTGGTTTTCAACCTGGCCTATCAAATTGGCTAGATTGGCAACGTAGCGCTCCGGACTTAGTAGGCCGGCTCTTTTTGTATAGATATCCTGATAATAGGCTGTGAAACCCTCAGCTATCCACAAATTAGTAGTGTAGTTTTCAGCCTCATAATTAAATGGCCCTAAAGCAATTGGACGCAAACGCTTTACATTCCACAAGTGAAAATACTCATGCGAAACAAGGCTCAAGAATCTTAATCGTCCCGCTTCTGTGTCATAAGAGTTACGACTTGCACCTAAAACCGTCGAATTTAAATGCTCTAGTCCGCCGCCACCAGAATTAAAATTATGTACAATAAAAACATATCTTTTATTCGGGTTTACCCCAAAAGTTTTAGTCTGCTCCACGATAATTTTAGCCATATCACGCTTTAATATTTCAGGATCATAATTGCCCCCACCATACATGGCTACCTCATGTTTAACACCCGCAGCATCAAATTCAAAAACATCCTGATTACCAATTTCAAACGGAGAATCATAAAGTATATCAAAATCTGGTGCAACAAAGGTATTCGCACTAGATCCAAGCAATTCAAGACCCGTAGATATTTTTGTCCAGTTTTTATAAGGCTTAATTGTGATGGTAGAAGCTTTATTGATATGCCCTTCAGGGTACATAAATATTCCGGTTGGCGATAAAAATGCGTGAGACTCATCTACAAAACTAGTGCGTACGGAAATTTCAAAAGCGTAAACACGATAAGTAACTTTTACCTGACTGCTACCTTGAGTATTTACTCGCCAAGTATTTTTATTAATTTTTTCTGCATTGAGCGATGTCCCACCAACATTCAGAGCACTAAAAGACTCTACATTTTTGGCAAACTCCCTAATTAAATATGACCCAGGAGTCCAAACAGGCATTTTCAAATCGATATAAGGAGATTTTATACCTGAGATTTCCATTGCCACATCCACATAATGTGCTTGAGGTTCCGAGAATGAAACTTCAAAAGCAATTTTATTTTGCGCACTCAAAGTAGTAGTAATCATTGTAATAAGTAATAAGGATATTAAATGTTTCATAAACGAATAATTAATGATTTTTGTCAAAAATAACTTTTTAATACATTTCTTAGTAGTTATTAAATTAAAGGCTGTAAAATAAATGCTACATTAACCCAAAATACAAGGTTTAAAAATAGATTTGTATATTAATGATACTGGATTCCCCTCACAAATCAATCGTTTTTAATCCGACATTGATTTGAAAATCCTCAATAATATTCTGATTATCAAGTAACTATAATCAAAAAAATATTTTTAATTAAAAATAAAGAAAAATAAATATCAAATGAAATTAAAGTATATCATCTATCTGCTCTTAGCAATTCTAATTGGCGGAGCTATTGCCTATCGTTTCGGGAAAAATAAAGCACAGCAATCTGCTTCGGGAGGTCGCGGACCAGGCGGACCGGCATCGGCTTTAAAGGTAAATGGCATTGTAGTTAAAAACGAGAATTTCTCCAATTCGCTTTCTGTCTCCGGATCAATTGAAGCGAATGAACAAGTTGATATACGCAGTGAAATTTCAGGACTTGTAACGTCAATTCAATTTAAAGAAGGCAGCGCTGTTAGCAAAGGTGAGATTTTACTTAAGATCAATGATCTTGAACTACAAGCACAATTATCCCAAGCATTAACGAGGCAAAAACTGGCTCAAGAAACAGAATTCCGTGCAGCCATGCTCCTCAAAAAAGAGGCAATTAGTGCCGAAGAATACGATGTTGCACTGGCTGAACTTAAATCATTACAATCACAAACTCAACTCATTAGAGCCCAGCTTTCCAAAACATTGATTCGTGCACCATTTAGCGGAAAAATAGGCTTGCGCTCAATTTCTGCAGGCGAATACATTACTCCCGCCAGCAATATCGCCCGCTTGGTAAGTACCAATCCGGTAAAGATTTTGTTTTCTATTCCTGAAAAATATGCCGGAACAATCAAAATGAATACTGCAATTACATTTACTGTTGCTGGATCAAAGAATGTTTATACTGCAACTGTTTATGCTATCGAACCGGGCATAAATATTTCCACTCGTACCTTACAGTTGAAAGCGAAGGCCTCCAATTCTAATGGCGAATTACTGCCGGGTTCATTTGCAAAAATTGACTTACCATTAACTAATACAAACGATGCTATTTTAATTCCGACTGAGTCCGTGATTCCCGTTTTAATGGGGAAAAAAGTTTTTATCAGCTCAAATGGAAAAGCGAAGGAAGTGATGGTTGAAACTGGAACTAGAACTGAGAAATCCGTTTTAATTAGCTCTGGTTTGAGTGTTGGCGATACGGTACTAACTACTGGAATCATGTCTTTGAAAAATGATGCTCCTGTTCAAGTTACAGTGGTCAATTAATATGCTTGAAAAATCAGGGCAGTTTTTAAATTAAAAATATTAGAACAATGAGTTTATCCACCACCAGTATAAAAAGGCCTGTATTAGCGATTGTAATGAATCTATTACTGGTCCTTTTCGGAATCATCGGATTTAATTTTTTAGGTGTACGAGAATATCCATCAATCGACCCGCCCATTGTTTCGGTACGTACTAGCTACCCTGGAGCCAATTCAGACATCATAGAATCTCAAATAACAGAGCCTTTAGAAAAAGCAATTAATAGTATTGAGGGAATTAAAAGTGTGAGTAGTTCTAGTAATCAAGGAACTAGCAATATCAATATCGAGTTTAACTTGGAGAAAGATCTCGAAGAGGCTGCAAATGATGTAAGAGATCGTGTTTCCCAGTCTGTACGTCAATTACCCAAAGATATTGATGGTTTGCCTGTAGTATCAAAAGCGGATGCAAATTCTGAAGCAATCCTGTCTATGACACTTCAGAGCAATAAAAGGAATCAACTAGAGTTAAGCGATTATGCTGAAAATGTTATTTCTCAGCGTCTACAAACCATACCTGGAGTAAGTGGTGTGCAAATTTGGGGGCAGAAAAGATATGCCATGCGCATTTGGATTGACCCTGCGAAACTCGCTGCCTATCGCCTTACCGCTTTAGACGTAAAAAATGCACTCGACAGAGAAAACGTAGAGCTCCCATCAGGAAAAATCACGGGTAATTCGACCGAATTATCTGTAAAAACCTTAGGTAATTTAGCCAATGAAGAGCAATTTAACAATTTAATCATCCAAAGTTCGGGAGACAATACAGTTCGCCTAAGAGATATAGGAACCGCTATTTTAGGCCCTGAAAATGAAGAAACCATGCTTCGCCAGTCGGGAACCCCAATGATTGGGATAGCGATACAGCCACAACCAGGGGCTAATTACCTTGAAATTTCAAAAGAATTTTACAAGCGATATGAACAATTAAAAAAAGACCTCCCAGAAGATTTTGCAATTGACATTGCATTAGATACGACCATTTTTATCCAGAGATCCGTAACCGAGGTGGCCGAAACCATATTAATTTCACTCATCCTAGTAATCATCATTATATTTTTGTTCTTCCGCGATTGGAGCATGGCATTTAGACCATTGATAGATATTCCTGTTTCCTTGATTGCTACATTTTTTATTATGTACCTCTTTGGATTTTCCATTAACGTATTAACCTTGCTCGCCATTGTACTCGCAACTGGATTAGTGGTAGATGATGGAATTGTAGTCACAGAGAATATCTATAAAAAGGTAGAAGAAGGATATAGCCCAATTGAAGCTGCAATTAAAGGCTCCAATGAAATATTTTTTGCCGTTATTT
>NZ_JBIILQ010000319.1:0-7035 GCF_044232565.1 Daejeonella sp.
TAAAAGTTTATCTGAAATTACACCACGTATATTTTGTCTGTTATTTTGAGCAAAAGAAAACGTTGGAATTAGTGTCAATAAAAAAAGAAATCGCAACATTTATCTAATATTTTGAATTATTGTCAAAGCGTAATTGCTTGAGCTATTATATATACGAATTATTTGCTTACCTCCTTTCTTTTCCAGAAAATAGGTTAGTGATTTCATTTGTTAGCTCATTAAAGTACTTTTGCTGTGCAGGTTTGCATAAATGTTTTATTTCTAAAAAATGCTTGTAGTTTATTTTCTCTGCCAGATATTGTTGCTTCGCAATTACTGAAATTAATGAATCAACTTTAGCAGTGTCTTGCTGATAGTTAAGTTGTTCAAACAAATTGCTTCTTAATTTATTCATAGTCGCTTCATTATCATTTATGGCTTTGCGATGTTTTTGAATGAAGACTTCGTAAATTTTAATTTGCTCCTTGTCAAAATGCAATTTATCAATGATTACACTTTTAGGACTTTTGTGCATTTTCGGTCCATTGAGAAACATAAAAAGCAATATTCCATTAGAAATTAATAATGCAATAATGATTAGGATTAGAAATTTAGATTTATTCATTGTATAAAATATTATTGGTTTTTAAAATAACATTTGAACTAAGCTCTTTATGTATTTTTTCTTTATTTGAAACTATATAAAACTCTGTTGTAATTAGTGAAATCAAAAAACAAGCAGTTGCCCTTAACCAAAACAATGGGATAATATTTCGTTTTTTTAGTTTATTTAAAGTTTGTGAATACAAGTTTGGACTAGGCTCAGCCAGTTTGATATTTGCTAAATGTTCAAATACTTGCTTCATATTAGTATTAGGCGAATTTTTCATGAGATTCCATTTCTATTTAATAAAACTTCTAATTTCTTTTTAGCTCTTTGAAACAAAGATTCTAATGCTTTTTCATTTAACTTCATTATTTCGGCAGTTTCAGCTTGAGATTTATCTTCTATCTTCAGTAAGATAATTGCCGTTTTTTGATTGTCTGAAAGTTGATTTATGGCATCAAATATTTTTTTATAGGCTTCTTTTTGTTCTAATTCTATCCCAGGATGATTAAAATTTGTGGGTTCATATTTGAAGTTTGCATCATTCAAACTAAATATTTGAGAAATGAAATTTCGTTTTTGGGTATTCTTGGCTTTTATAAAATCCAATGATTGATTAATGGAAATACGATAAATCCAAGTCCTTAGACTAGCCTGTTTTTTGAAGGAATTAAGATTGTCACTTACTTTTACAAAAACATCTTGTGTAATTTCTTCAGCGTCTTCTATATTCTGAACATATTGTAGCGCAAGGTTAAAAACCATTTTATAATGTTCAAAATAAATTCCTTCAAATGTCATTATGCTCCTGTTCTTTACACTAATAAAACTTGGCGATAAATGATTAGACGATCTTTTCAACAGTTTCCTTTGGTGTTATTTTCTTGCGGTGTATTTGAATCGCCCAAAACGGTTTTCAGCTATTTTAAGGGCGGTGTTTTAACAGATCCTCCTCTTCGCTTAAAGATCTTTCTCTGAGTTTTTTTAACCTAATACCGTTTCTATAATACGGTTAAATCCCTTAAAAGGGTTAAGATAGAAATATGATTATCATTCTTCGGAGCTGCTTCAAAATATTGTGCACCTAAACCTGTAAAGATCAATTTCTGTTGCTTAGGTGTTTTTTATAAAAAAAGATAGTCCGTTGCATAGTTATGCGGCGGACTATCTTATAAAAATTTTGTTTTCTATTTATAGCAAAACAACTTTTTTGAAGTAATATCCATTAGAATCAATGATAGGCATGGTTTTACTTTTTATTTTTAAACCTTTATTGTCCAAAATAATTTGTTTTTTACCCGTATCCGATAAGATGTCTATCGGAAGATTCATTGGAGAATTTATCGATTGTATCCAATATTCATCAGTACTTGTCTGCGTTATATTAATTTCAAGTCTGTTTGTTGTTCTTAAAAAAAAGTCAAACATTGGCTTTAAATCCTTTCCAGATTTCTTGCTGAACAATTTTTCGACATCATCTGTCGTAACAAAGTTGTCATAAGTATACTTTTCGTTTGTAGCAAGTTCTTTTAATGTTGGAAAAAATATACTGTCTCCCAAAATATAGCGTAGCGTATGCATGAAAAAAGCACCTTTAACATAAATATCCCCCGAGTATGTATTTACAGTATTAATTTCTTCACCCTGTACTAAGGGCTTTTTGTTTTTGATTGACATCCTAAACTTATTCATAATGCTATCATAGCCGCTTTCGCCTGCTACTTCTCGATAAAATAATGCGGTTGCATAAGTAGCAATACCTTCTTGTATCCACATGTGTGCCCAATCTTTATTAGTAACTTTATTAGCCCACCATTCGTGTGCAAATTCATGAAAATACACATCTGAGTAATCTAAATTTCCTGGAATAGGAGTGAACTTTAAACTGTCTTTAAAAGTAATCATGGTTTGATGCTCCATACCTGAGTTGGGCACTTCGGCAATACCAATTTTTTCTTTTACCCATGGATATTCACCAAAATATTTTTCCAGAATGTGAGTGTCTCTTTCTTTGATATCAAGTAAATATTCAGCTTTTTTAATGTCTGGATCAAGCGTATAAAGCTGAATGGGAACAACATTACCTTCAGAAGTAGTGTAATTTCGGTTGAATACATTGTATTTTCCGATATTAAAAACAATACAATAATTACTAATGGTATAATTTGTTTTCCAATGAAAAGTTGTTTTATCGTCTTTTTTGTTGATGGCGTTTTGAAGTAATCCCGGTCCGGCCACTGTTAGCCCTTTCGGAACGGTAATGAAAAGGTCTACACCTTCATTTGGTTCATCACTTGGGTGGTCTTTGGAGGGAAAATAGATTTTACCACCTTCAAACTGGCAATTAATAGCTACCCAGGGATTGTTATTTGTATCTTTTTTCCAGCTATATCCGCCTGCCCAGGGGGGATTTACAGCAATTGGTGGTTTTCCACCATACTCGATTTTTACAGTTTGTTTTCCTGCTTGAAATCCATCTTTTGCAGTAATGTAAATCAAGTCACCTTTCTGAAAAAAACTACTGTTTTTATTATTTGTTGTTATTTTTTTAACCTTTAATAAGTGTACCAAATCAAATAAGATGGTATCGGTTGGGCTGGATAATATCAAATCAATAGTGGTATGGCCATTAATCAATTGTTGTTCCATGTCTACATCTAATGCAATGGTATAATGACGTATGTCCATAATAGCCTGTAGAGGTTTTAATTTGCCACCCGATGCCATGTAACTGATGTCTCTATCTTGAGCCTGCAATAATTTTCCAGAAATAATAAAGATTAAGACTAAAATGATTGATAAAATGTTTTTCATGTCATGTTTTTATTAAATGTATTCATTTAAAAGAATAAAATAAACGGAAGAGTAAATTTAAGACCTTATTATGAAGACAATCGAAAAAAATTAGTGGATAGCTTCTATAAATATGTTCAGATCTGTCCGAGTAATTTTTGAATTTGAGCATTTGATCTGTTAAATCATTTTTTCACAGATTTAATTTAGTTAAAATGTATAGATTATAAGTTCTAATAGGCCTTGAAACAGGTATTTTATTTACATTGATTAAAAGCACTAACCTAAAGCATGATATGCTTTTATTAATTTAGGAGATTAAATAAGATGGGTTTTGAATAGAAACTATTCAAAGGCGCTATAAAAGTTTAAGCTTTGGTATTGATTTATCTTTGCTCTTTTGGTTTTCGAGCATCGAGTTTTCTATTTGATCCACAAATGCAAGATAACTTTCTCGCTTATCTAACATAAATAAATGCTTATCATGAAAGATATCAGCTTTAATTTTCTTTTGTGATTCATTCAATGCTAAATCTTCCAAATAACCAATAGAAAACATATAGAGTTCTACTAAAAGCGGTAATGTGCAAATTCCTTTTGGTGTAGCTAAATAAACTGCACTTTTTTTAGTCCCTTTTGGATTCAATTTATAAATAAATCCAGTTTCGATTAAATTAACCAATCGACTTGCTAAAATATTACTGGCAATTTTTTCTTTGGAATTAGAAAATTCTTTGACTGTAGTTTTTTTATGGATTAAAATATCCCTCAAGATTAATAAGGTCCATTTATCACCAAATAAATCAATGGACATGGCAATGGCACAGGTAGACCTATATTTTATATTACCATAAACTTTACCCATATCCTAATTCTATTTATAATGACAAAAATAATTAAATAATTAGAATTTAATTTTAAATATAAATAATTACTTGCAAAATGAAATTAATATTATATTTACTCCCGAAAAACACAGTAGATAGTTGGTTTTATAACTGTCTGAAGTCAACCAAAAGAAGTGGAGACGAGCACCACGATAAAAAACAGGGCGTAATCCGAAAAGCCAAAAGAGTAGGGAAATAATTAAACATAAACCAAGAAACATGAAAAAAAACATTTACGCATTAGGCTTGTCATTAATTATGGCGAGTATGTTTACTGAAGCTGCCTTTTCACAAAACTCAAAATCGGCAGGAAAAGTATTTATGGAGGGTGTCGATAAAGACAAGACCTACAGTTTAGGAAGTGACAAGGCTATGAATCTGATTTTAGAAAGCATTAAGGCTTACAATACGAATGATGCCGAAAAAGAACTTTCTTTTTACACCGATGATATGATTAAAAAAAACGGTGAGTATATTAGAGAATGGCATAAATCAATGAAGACATTGAATCAGCAGCCTTTCGGAATGGTTCCACTTAGGTTAAAAGGTTCTGAGGATGATATTGTTTTTTCATGGTCTCAAGAGGATAGAGAATGGAAAGATGGTTCCAAGCAAATGGAATATCTTTTCGAAATATATACAGTCAATAAAGACGGAAAAATCAGCAGGTTTAATCAATTTAAAAATCAGCCTAAAACCAATGAATTTGGTTTGGCGGATGGTGGTAAAATCTACTTAAAAGATGGCAAAACATCTACGTTTACGTTTTCAAATAGAGGAGAAATAGAAGCTATTGAAAAAATGAATATCGCTTTCAATAAGATGGATGCTGCTGCAGTAGCTAGTTTTTTTGCGGATTCTATTACTTGGAAACATTCAAATGGATTTGTAGAAAAGGTGTCAGCAAAAAAATTATGGGCAGACCATTTAAATGACCAAAAATCTGTAAATTGGAAAATAGAGGGTATTTTACCCTATAAAATGACAGATACTGATCCGGTTTCTGGAATTTTAGTGAGTGGTAAGCACGATCAATTAGCTAAAAATGGTACCAGGTTGCAAAAAACACAAATGCTAGGATTAACCTACGGTTTAGATGGCAAAATAACTGCAGTAGATAATTTTGTGAAAGACTCCAAATACAATCCTAATAAAATGGCTGAGGTAAAGGCCGAAATTATAGCGCTAGAAAAAATATGGGACGGTTTTTATAATTCTGGGGATATAAACAGCCTAGTTGAACTTTATGCAGATGATGCTGTAAGATACCCAAGTAACCAAGCTTCTCTTATTGGTAAAGAGGCTATTAAGAAGGATATGCTTTTAGAAGATGCGAATAAGGTAAAAGGTGAAACGGTTTATTCTGAAACCATTGATGTTTTTGGAAATGAAAATCAAGTAACAGAAACTGGTAATACTATCCATAAAAATGCTGCAGGAAAAGTAATTAGAATATCTAAATATATGACTGTTTGGCAAAGAGTTAATGGCAAATTCCTTGCTGTTAGAGAGATGTTTAATGAGAATGCAAAGACAAAATAATTAGGAATGATTTTTTAATTTAATCATTTTGTGTTTATAACACCAAATGATTAAAAAAATAGCCTTAGGTATTAACCTTAGGCTATTTTTTTGTTAAACTGTTTTTTTATTATTTGATTTTTTTCAAACATTCACTACTACGACAGGATAATTAGGAATGGCAAAAATAATTTTAATATGCCCAAAAGATTAAAAATATTGGGAAAGGCATTTTTGTCTTTGTTTCTAATTCGTATTAAAATATAAGAAACTATAAAACTTATTTTACCTTTTCCTTATTGGAATTTTCCCCAATTAGTTCATCATTTCCTTCATCACTCGCATGGCTGAACTTATAGCACCTTCCATATAGCCTGGGTAATTGCTTGAGGTTTCAGTCGCGGAGAAGTATAGCCTCCCACTTAAATAACTCTCTTGCAATAATTTATGCCCGTTATTTTGATGTGGTCTTTGTATAATTTGATTGGCTCCCGAAATAAATTCATCAGTCCAGACTTTATCAAAATAGGATAGGGGGTTCAATATCCTATCGCCAAATAGTTCATGCAATTGCTGTAAAACTAATTCCTTCCTCGCTTCTTGGGTGTAGGAAGCTGCTCCACCACTTAAAAATCCTGTGAAACCAAATTTGTCATCTTCAAAATTGCTATGGTCGTACATTTCGCTAACAATGCCGGTATGGCTGTACAGCATACCCGACTGTCCATTTTCTCTCCAGAAGGCTTCCTCAAATTCTAAAACAAATTTGATGGAACCCGACATCCAGGTTTGAACATTTGAAAAAACATGTCCGACTTCCTCTTCCAGTTCTGGAGCATATTGAATGCTGCTAATGGCTAGTTGTGGGGGCATACAAACAATCACCTTATCGGCTTCAAATTGTTGGCCTCCAGCCGTTTCAATTATAAGTTTATGATCAAGTTCTTTAATTGCTGTTACTTTTACGTGGAGGTGAATATTTTTAGGGTCTAATTGACCACTTAAGGCATCTATGAGCGCCTGTGTTCCACCTGCTAATCGGTAAGAAGGCTCTTCTGCTTCCGGCACAAAAAACTGTTGTGCTGGCTCAAAGGATTTGGTCTTAAAAAATGAGATCCCTTTCGAAAATTGTGGATATTTAACCAATCCCAATTCATCAATTAGCGACAATAAGTTTTGGTGGATATCAGAAAACCATGTCGCACCAAGCTCCAAGGGGGTTTCATTTTTCCCTTTGATGGTTTGTAT
>NZ_JBIILQ010000011.1:0-24279 GCF_044232565.1 Daejeonella sp.
ATTTGATGATGCAATTAAATACAATTTAATTTATTGTAGAAATGTATTAGACCAAGCTCCTTTTTTATTAGACAAACAGCACTTTTTCTACTCTTAAATTTAATAGTGTAAATTGGGCTGTTTGCAGATAGATATTGGCTGTTCGTCGAATCCGATACCTACTGGCAGGTGGAAATAATACATTTATTTATGAATAAGTTGAAGCAGGTAATTCTTCATGCATGTATTTGGGTAGCAATATTGCTCTTTTTCATGTATTTAGCCAGCGATGGCAAGATTGTCCACCCTACTATTGTGATTTTTGTTTACTTCGGGATCATCAATGTTACTGTTTTTTACATCAATTACCTTTTTATACTGCCAACCTTCCTGAACCAGAAGAGATATGTTTGGTGTGGCCTTGCGATGCTATTGCTGATTATCATTTCAGCTTTTATAAAATGCGGTCTCGCCTATTATTTTTATGATATCGTTATCAAAAGGGATGGAGCCAAACGAATTATTGATTTTTGGGATTATTATTCCGGGGCAGCCTTTGTAAGTGCTTTTTTTATTACGATTAGCACAGTTTTGAAATTTATCTTAGACTGGTTCCTAAATGAAAAAGTGAAGAGCCGCTTAGAAAATGAAAAGCTCCTTGCGGAATTAGCATTCCTTAAATCCCAAATTAATCCTCACTTTCTTTTTAACTCCCTTAATAATATATATTCACTTGCCTATCAAAAAGCAGAGAAAACGCCCGAGGCTATTCTTAAACTCTCTGAAATAATGAGGTACATGTTATATGAAAGCAATGTCGATAAGGTGGCTTTATCTGATGAAATTAGGTATCTTGAGAATTATATTGAACTTCAAAAGCTAAGGTTTAAGGATAATATTCATATCAAATTTGAAATTATTGGAGATCCTTCGGGACTTAAAATTACGCCACTTATTTTGATTTCATTTGTAGAAAATGCTTTTAAGCATGGTATAGCAACAGATATTGATGTTCCAATTAGTATTACATTAAATCTTTCTCATGGGAAGCTTTTCTTTCAGGTAGTTAATAAAAAGAGTGAAATGAATAAAGATATGACTGGTGGAATAGGATTGTCGAACGTAAAAAGGCGGCTCGACCTACTCTATAAAGGTCAGTATAACTTAAATATTGATGATAAGAACGATATTTATCGTTGTGAATTAAATCTAGATTTATAAAATGATACGCTGTTTGGTTGTTGACGATGAGCCATTAGCTCTGGATATATTAGAAGATTATATCAGTAAGATTCCATTTTTATCTCTTGTTAAGTCTACTACAAGTGCTATTGAGGGTCTTTCGCTCGTGCAAAGTGATGCAATTGACCTTGTTTTTTTAGATGTTCAAATGCCAGAACTTACAGGAATTCAGTTTCTAAAGATCATCAATGGGAAATGCGATGTTATACTTACAACTGCTTATTCTCAATATGCACTTGATGGATACGAACTTGATGTAGTTGATTACCTCCTTAAACCAATTGCATTTGATCGATTTTATAAGGCTGCACAGAAAGTACTACAGAATTCAAATCATTCTAATTCATCGGTACCTGATGCATTTATTGCTCAGAAAACGCACGACTTTATTTTTGTAAAAACAGAGCATAAGATCCAAAAAATATATTTAGATGATATCCTTTATATTGAGGGACTTAAAGATTACATTTCCATTTTTACAAAGACGGAGCGGATTATAACCCTTCAGAATATGAAGAAAATGGAAGAATCGCTACCTTCAAAATCATTTATAAGGGTTCATAAATCTTATATTATTGCCTTGGGTAAGATTGAAAGTATAGAACGTAGTCGTATTCAGATTGGCGAAAAAATAATACCCATTGGGGATACTTATCGTGATTATTTCTTCAAGCAAATTGAAGATAAAAATATCGGTTAATATTTAATGATTGATTGCTTTTTTTATTGCCTCTTCAGATTCGGCAACAATCTCATCAATTGTTTTATTTGCCGGTTCTATTGGCTCTAGAACCTCCCAACTTATTTTTTCAAAGGCACTTAGTGGAAATTTTCCATACTGAACGAATTTCCAAGAGCCATCAATAGCGATAGGTACAATTAATGATTCAGGCACTTTTTTTAGTAGCGTAGCTATTCCACCAGCATTAAATGCTTTCATTTGTCCATTTTTTGCTCTAGTTCCTTCCGGAAAAATAACAGTCGACCAGTTATATTTTTTCATACGCTCAGCCAACTTGAGAATCTCCGGAACAGCTTGTTTGCTATCTTTTCTGTCGATGTTGGCTCCACCGCCATATTTTAAATTAAAAGATATACTCGGAATGCCTTTTGTGAGCTCAATTTTTGAGATAAATTTCGTGTTATATTTTCGCAAAAACCAGATAAGAGCGGGGATATCATACATGCTCTGGTGGTTCGCAATAAAAATAATTGGCCTATTGCTAGGCAAATGATGTATGTTTTTAAAGGATATACGGCAAGCCATTAAAGTATAACTTGCCAATAAAAAGAAATTTAAAATATCTACAGAGTGTTTATGTGCTTCTTGGCCCCCAAGCTTTAAACAAATCCATTGTATTGGATGAAATAGGCAAAGAAAAAAACCAAAAAACAAGTAATGGATTGGTGTTAGGATGAAACCAAATAGTTTATTCATATATGTCTTTTAATTTTGTAAAATTACAATCAATTCCAATTGTTATGAATTAAAATGAGTGATTTTGACCTTCAAAATTGCTGCAACACTGATAGAGTCTGTTATTTCCCCATTTAACACCATTTCATAGGCCTCTAGGAATGGTAATTTTTTAAGAAGCAATTGTTCGGTTTCTTCAGGTTCAGATTCGCCATAGCTTAGGCCTTGAGCTAGAAAAATTATGCCAACTTCATCACTTACTGAATTTGAAAGATGTATTCTCTGAATTTCTGTCCAACAATCAGCAATAATTCCAGTTTCTTCCTTTAATTCTCGTTTTGCAGAAATTAAGGGATCAACTTCAATGGGTCCGCCACCTTCCGGTATTTCCCAGCTATAAGATTTCAAAGGAAATCGATACTGACCAACCAGCCAAGTATTATTATTATCGTCGAGTACAATGATTCCAATTGCAAGGTTTTTGAAGTTTACTTCTCCATAAATACCTTCGCCTCCACTTGGATTTAAAACCTGATGTTCCGTTAAACTGATCCAAGAGTTGTCATATATCTTTTTACTAGAAATTGTTTGCCAGGGGTTTTTGTCTGCCTCTTTCATTTAAACGAAATTAAAAAAAAAGCCTTCTTTCCTAAAAGAAAGAAGGCTTTTGATGTATAAAAAAACATTAAGCTAAATTAAACGCCTTTTTAATTTGATCTATAAAATCAAGTTTTTCCCAAGTAAATAATTCAACCTCTAAAGTTTTTGAATCACCATTAGAACCTTTGAATGTTTTGCTTACTACTTCGTTCACACGGCCCATATGTCCGTATGCAGCAGTCTCAGAATAGATTGGATTGCGAAGTTTTAATCTAGTTTCAATTCCGTATGGAGTCATGTCGAAAATCGAAGCTATTTTGTGTGCGATTTCTCCATCAGTCAAATCCACATTAGCAGTTCCGTATGTATCTACAAAAATCCCCATTGGATCCTTCACGCCAATCGCGTAGGATACCTGAACTAAAATTTCATTACAAACACCTGCTGCAACAAGATTTTTAGCGATATGACGTGTAGCATATGCTGCAGAACGATCAACTTTTGAAGGATCTTTGCCAGAGAATGCACCGCCACCGTGAGCGCCTTTTCCTCCGTATGTATCTACAATAATTTTACGTCCTGTTAAGCCTGTATCGCCGTGGGGACCACCGATTACGAATTTTCCTGTTGGATTTATATGGTATTTAATTGCATCAGTAAATAAAGCCTGAAGCTCAGGTTTAAGTTGCGCTTTCACTCGTGGAATTAATATAGAAATAATATCCTCTTGAATTTTTTTCTGCATGACTTCTTCTGAGTCGAAGTCATCATGTTGTGTAGATACTACAATAGCATCGATACGAATAGGCTTATGATCATCACTATATTCAATCGTTACCTGCGATTTTGCATCAGGTCGTAGATATCCAATACTTACATTTTCTCTTCTTAAAATTGCCAGTTCGGTTAAGATTTTGTGCGCTAGATCTAATGCAAGTGGCATATAATTTTCAGTCTCATTACTTGCATAACCAAACATCATTCCTTGATCACCAGCGCCTTGATCTTGTTTATTAACACGATCAACACCTTGGTTAATGTCTGCCGATTGCTCATGGATGGCTGAGATTATTCCGCAAGAATTGGCTTCAAACATGTATTCCGACTTAGTATAGCCGATTTTACGAATCACATCTCTAGCAATTGCTTGAACATCGAGGTATGCTTGTGATTTCACTTCTCCAGCTAGAACTACCAAGCCAGTTGTTACTAAAGTTTCACAAGCAACTTTAGATTCTGCATCCCAAGCTAGAAAATTATCGATTAAAGCATCTGATATCTGATCCGCTACCTTGTCCGGATGCCCTTCTGATACAGATTCTGAGGTAAATAAATAAGGCATAGTTCTTTTTATTAAGTTATAAATTTCTTAAAAACAATGCAGAAAAATGGAAATCTACCGAACGGTTAAAAATTGCAGTATGTTTTAGCACTTTTTTTTACGTGGTTGCAATCAACGCAAATCGATCCACTTTTTTTGCATTGCAAAAGTAGGATAAATTTCAAGTTCTAAAAAAATTTAAGACTATTTTTGAGCTTTAATTTTAATTTTTTTGAAAAAAAATATTTTATTTGTTATTAACCCGATTTCGGGAGGCAAAAGCAAATTAAATTTTGCTGAAAAGGTTTTTAAACATCTGAATTTGAATCTGTTCGAGCCAAGTTTTGAGTTTACGAAATGGCATGGCCATGGAATTGAGCTTGCTAGCAAAGGGCTTGCGGATGGAATGGACATTATTGTTGCTGTGGGTGGCGATGGGACAATTAATGAGATTGCCTCTGTTCTTGAAGGCACTAAGTTTACAATGGGTATTGTTCCTTTTGGATCTGGAAATGGTTTGGCTAGGTCGCTAAATATTCCATTGAACGAAGTGGGAGCAATAAAAAGATTGAATAATTTACATTATCATTCAATTGATTCCGGACTTTTCAATAATCGGAAATTTTTCAATATAGCTGGAATTGGATTTGATGCCTTGATTAGTACCCGCTTTGCTGAGAATGTAAAACGTGGTTTTTGGGGCTATTTTAAGACAAGCATTTCCGAAATTTCTAACTATAAACACCAAAAATATCGCATTGAAATTGATGGTAAATTGATTGAACGCGAGGCTTTTATGATCAGTTTAGCCAATTCATCCCAATTTGGGAACAATGCACATATAGCTCCTTTTGCTTCATTAGATGATGGTTTTTTGGATGTGTGCATTGTCAAACCCTTCCCTATTTATCAATTCCCCGTTTTGGGTTATAGAATGTTTAGTAAGAGCACACATAAATCCAAATTTGTTGAAATACTTAAAGCTCGTGAAATTAAAATAACTAGGGAATATCCCTCTGCTGTGCACCTAGACGGAGAACCTATTCAAATGGGAGTTGAATTAAATATCTCAATTAAACCTCTTTCGCTCAAACTTTTAAATTAATAATAATGTCAAAAAAAAATATAGGCTTACAGGGAGTAGTTTATTCTACGAATCCAGATTTTGAATATGATTCCGAACAATCAGAGTCGACAGAAACCTTAAAACCTCAGCATCAAGACTTACGTGTTCAATTGGATAAGAAGCAGCGAGGAGGCAAGGCTGTAACCTTGGTAAGTGGTTTTATTGGCTCCAAGGAAGATCTTGAAACTCTTGGCAAAAAATTAAAACAAAAATGTGGGGTAGGTGGCACAGCTAAAGATGGCGAAATTATTGTTCAAGGAGATTTTAGAGAAAAAGTGATGACAATGCTTCAGGCAGACGGATATAAAGTAAAAAAAATAGGGTCTTAAAATATTTCAAATTATTTGACTTAAATACCTGATATTTAGATTATTAATACTTAGTGTAAAAAATACAATAATAGATATTTTAGCGAAAAATAATCTTAAAAACTGCTAAAATGGGCATTGTTTTTGACTAGATTGTACGACAATTTAACGATTAGTATGCAGCTATCTAAATCCAACCCTGATCTACAATACCTGAACCTCGAAAAAGCAAAATTCATTCATTATCAATTATCGCCATCCGAATTAATTGAAATTGCCATCACTAATGGGGAGGCTAAACTTGCGGATAGTGGCGCACTTGCGGCAGATACTGGCGAGTTCACGGGGCGTTCCCCGCGCGATCGTTTTATTGTTTGTGATGAGATCACCGAACAGTCGGTTTGGTGGGGAGATGTAAATATTAAATTTGGAGAATCAGAATTTGAAGCTTTATTTGATAAAGTAACTAGCTATCTCTCTGAAAAGGCAATTTATGTAAGAGATGCCTATGCTTGTGCTAGTGATGAATACCGATTAAATATTAGAGTAGTTACGGAAACAGCCTACCAAAATTTATTTGCTAATAATTTATTTTTAAGGCCTTCAACTATAGGTGCTCAGCTTAAACCCGAATGGACTATCATTGCGGCACCAGGATTTAAAGCAAATCCGGAAATTGACGGAACACGACAATCTAACTTTTGCATAATTAATTTTAGCAAAAAAATGATTCTCATAGGTGGCACGGGATACACGGGAGAAATAAAAAAGGGTATTTTTTCAGTTCTTAATTTTATTCTGCCGCATCATCATCACGTACTTTCTATGCATTGCTCGGCCAATGTTGGAAAAGAGGGGGATACTGCGCTATTTTTTGGTCTATCGGGAACCGGAAAAACAACCCTTTCTGCAGATCCTGATCGCATGCTTATTGGGGATGATGAGCATGGGTGGAGTAAAGACAGTATTTTTAATTTTGAAGGAGGATGCTATGCAAAATGTGTCGATCTTGATCCAGAAAAGGAGCCTCAGATTTTTAATGCAATTCGTTTTGGGTCTTTATTAGAAAATGTGAATTTTTATAAAGAGGGTAGGACGGTTGATTTTGCGAATATTGATAAAACTGAGAATACTAGAGTAGCCTACCCCATTGATTATATAGAAAATGCTTTAATCCCTTCACTTGGGTCTGCACCAAAGAATATTTTTTTCCTTACGGCAGATGCTTTTGGTGTTCTCCCTCCAATATCTAAGTTAAATTCTGAACAGGCTAAATACCACTTCATTTCAGGTTATACAGCTAAGGTAGCTGGTACCGAAGCGGGCATTAATGAGCCACAGTTAACCTTCTCAGCTTGCTTTGGAAAGGCTTTTTTACCACTTCATCCATCAAAATATGCTGAACTTTTAGAACAGAATATTGATCAATTTGGAGTAGATGTTTGGCTTATTAATACGGGCTGGACCGGTGGAAAATATGGAACAGGTTCAAGAATGAAGCTTGCTTATACCCGCGCAATGATTAAATCTGCCTTGAACGGTGGCTTAAAGGATGTCGAATATGAAGAGCATCCCTTATTTGGATTGGCGATGCCGACAAGTTGCCCCGGTGTTCCAACAGAAATTTTAAATCCGATGAATACTTGGCAAGATAAAAATGCTTACGAACAGACAGCAAATAGCTTGGCTGAGGCATTTGTATCAAATTTTAAACAATATTCATAATTTATTGATTATAAGATAGTTGTTGGCTTTTTTTGTGAAATCGAATGCTTTTATAATTAAAAATCACAATCTAAATTTGCAATTGCAATAAAAAATAGTTTTTATTGTAAAACGGTTGCCGAATATTAGAGGCGATCTTCTTTTAGAATGGCAATATCTTGCTAAATTCTAGAGAGTGGCATTGACAGGATTGAATTAACAGGTTTAAAAATTTTCAAATTTTTTTTTAAGTCTAAAATTATATTTTTGTTAACCTTTGAAGGTGACAAAAGTATTTTTATATATTTATCAAAAATTAGTATTCAAAAAGTATTACCAAATAAAAATTAATCATTCTATTATCTAATCAACAACTAAAACTAAAATTTAAAAAAAATGGCGAACGCACCAAAACCAACAACAGCTAAGAAAGAAAGCTCTGGTTCAAGCATTTTTGCAAGTATGTCTATCGTGATGTGTATCCTTGTCGGAGTAGTTCTATGGAAATTCGTAATGGGTGATGGATCTAATTTTGAAGGAGGAGATCCTGAAAATGGTCATCCACTACCTGGAAACTACTTCGGTATGGTTTACAAGGGTGGTTACGTAGTTCCTGTGCTAATGGGATTATTCTTAATGGTTATTGTTTTTTCTATCGAACGTTTCTTCGTAATTGGTAAAGCTACTGGTAAAGGGGATATCGACTTATTTGTAAAGAAGATCCAAAGTTTTATTAGTGCTGGAAATATTGATTCAGCAATTTCTGAATGCGATAAGCAAGAAGGTTCTGTTGCTAACGTAATCAAATCTGGATTAAAGAAATATAAAGAAATGGAGACTGAGGGTAAAATGGATACTGAGCAGAAATGTCTTGCTATTCAGAAAGATATTGAAGAAGCAACTGCTTTAGAGATGCCTATGTTAGAGCAAAACTTAACTGTAATTGCAACTCTTGTTTCAATTGGTACATTAATGGGTCTATTGGGTACAGTAACAGGTATGATTAAGGCTTTCGCGGCATTATCAACTGCAGGTTCTCCAGATCAGGCTGCATTAGCAAATGGTATTTCTGAAGCATTGATTAACACTGCTACAGGTATTGCTACTTCTACTGTTGCAATTATCATGTACAACTTGTTTACTTCTAAAATTGATAAATTGACATATGCTATTGACGAGGCAGGTTTCTCAATCGTTCAAACGTATGCAAGTACTCATAAATAATAGATTTTGATTTTTTATTCCGGGTTTTAATTAACCTGGAATATTTCAACTCTATATTAATTAGTTATTAATTTAAAAATAAGCAATGCCAAGAATTAAAGTTGCCAGAAAAAGTACAGCTATCGACATGACAGCAATGTGTGATGTGGCGTTTTTGTTGCTTACATTTTTTATCCTTACAGCAACAGCACGTCAGCCTGAACCGCTTCCTGTTGATACCCCGGCATCTACAGTAAAGTTCAAATTGCCGGATGTAGATATTGCTACGCTTACTGTTGGACAGGAAAAAGTATTTTTTGGAGTACCGGGACAGCCGATCAGAGTTCGTACATTAGAATTGATGGCCGAAAAATATCAGATCACGTTTACGGACGAAGAAAAAATGCGTTTTTCTCTAATGGAAAGTTTTGGAGTTCCAATCGGAAATCTAAAGCAAATCATTATGTTGAAGGGTGATGAGCGTAATGCAGAGGGGCTACAGCCTGGAATTCCTACAGACTCTGTAGGTGAGCGTCCATCCGAATTGCACAACTGGCTTTTATCAGCTCGTTATGCAACCAAAGAACTCAATAATGTTGATATGCGTGTCAGTATTAAAGGTGATTCGAAGGAAGAATATCCTTCAATCAAGAAAATATTGAATATCCTTCAGGATCAGAATATTAACAAATTTAGTTTGATCACCTCATTGAGGGCAGAAGATTAATTATTCGTATAAAATATAAAACGCGATGGCAGAATTAGATACCTCCGGCGGGGGTAAAGGTAAAGGCGGGAAAGTTAGAAGTAAAAAGCAATCAACACGTGTGGATTTAACCGCAATGGTGGATTTGGCTTTCCTTCTTATCACCTTCTTTATGCTTACCACCACGCTGGCTAAACCTCAGGCAATGGATTTAGCCATGCCTGATAAGGAAAAAACCGATGAACAGGAATTAACAGTTGCTGATAACAGAACAATGACCATACTTTTAGGCGCTAATAATCGTATAGAGTGGTATATGGGTCTTGTTGATAAACCTTTGACTCCACCCCAGGTTGATAATTATGGGAGAAATGGAATCAGAAAAGCATTAGTTGAATATTCAAAAAAGGTTATTGCTACTACTGGTGATCCAAGTAAAGGCTTAATCGTTTTGATCAAACCAAGTGCTCAGTCAAATTATAGAAATTTTGTAGACATCCTTGATGAAATGAAAGTGTCAAATATCGAAAGATATGCGATTGTTGAAATTTCAGATCCGGACATTGCTTTATTAAAACGAGATGGTCTCTACAAATAATTATTTCAAACAAATATTTACCCTTTAAAGAATTATTATATGTTAGGGTCTAAAATAGATTTATTTAATAGCCAGTGGTTGGATGTTATATTTGCCGGTAGAAATAAAAGCTACGGTGCGTATGATTTAAGGAAAGATAATTCCAAAACAACTAGTCGTGCTGTTATCATTGGTTCATTACTTTTTATAATTGTTGTTTCATTACCATTAATTATAAAATATATTTCAGGAATATTGCCAGAAGATGAGAAGTTTAAAGTAACAGAAGTTGTTTTGGCACCTCCTCCACCAATTAATAAGGAAGAGCTGCCTCCGCCACCTCCAGAGCCGCCTAAGCCTAAGATCGATCAAATCAAATTTCCTCCTCCGGTAGTTGTTCCTGCTGAAGAAGTAAGAGATGAGGAACCGCCAACAGTTGAAGAATTGAAAGTGGCTGATCCAGGTCAGAAGACCATTGAAGGTGATCCAAATGCAGACATTGTAATTGATGAGCCTGTAGGTGAAGCTCCAAAGCAGGCAGAAGTTACAGAGGATAATAGCATTAGAGATTTTGCTAGCGTTGAAGTACTTCCTGAATTTGCGGGTGGTATGGCAGGATGGGGAAAATATCTTCAGAAAAATCTAAAGTATCCTCCAATCGCTCGTGAAAATAATATCACAGGTCGTGTTATTATGAGTTTCGTAGTTGAGAAAAATGGCCAACTTACAGATATCAAAGTACTTCGTGGTATTGGTGGTGGTTGTGATGAAGAGGCTGTTCGTGTATTAAAAAATGCACCAGCTTGGAAACCAGGTATTCAAAATGGTCGCCCAGTTAGGGTTGCCTACACAATGCCTATATTCTTCCAGCTGGCTGGACAATAAGATAAATGTCTTTTTCTAAAGAAGATCTGACCAAACAGAAATCGCCCGCAAAGCGATTTCTGTTTATTTTAGGGCTAGGGATGTTTGCCCTTTATTTTGCTCTAGGAGTTGCAATAATTTTTTGGAAGGACTTTCCTATGGATCTTTCATTTGAATATAGACTTGCCTTTGCTATCTTATTGATTGTTTACTCATTTATCAGATTTGTTCGTTTACTTCGCTCTTAATAATAAATGATATGAAAAATTTAATTTTACTATTTTATTTCTCTGGATTTATTTTGCTTATTTCATGTCAGAGTAAACCTTCAGAAAAGCAATCATATACCAGTGGTAAGGAGCAAATATTAGTCGACGAATCTTTTGCACCAATTATTGAGGACCAGGCTTTTCTTTTTGAAAGTACTTACCCCAATGCAAAACTTGAATTGGTCATGAAATCTGAAAATGAATTATTAAATTTGTTCTTAAGTGATAGCATTCAGGTTGCCATTCTTACAAGGGAGTTAAAAGACAATGAAAGAAAGCACTTTGAATCAAAAAACATAAAAATTCGGTCAAACCGATTTGCAATTGATGGAATTGCGCTTATTACGCACAATTCCTCTAAATATGTTAATGTTGATGTTTCGGATATTATTAAAATTTTAAAGGGAGAGCCTTCAGCTCTTCAAAGCTTAGTTTTCGATAATGCCAATTCTAGTACGGTGAGGTATTTTAAAGAATTAGCAGTAATTGATCAGCTTCCTTCAACAGGCATTTATGCATTAAAGTCAAATGCTGACGTTATCAAGTATGTAAATGACAATCCCGGATCAATCGGTGTTGTGGGTGTTAACTGGATGGTACAGCCTCCAGCAGAGTTGGAAACCATAGTGACGGATTTAAAGATATTAGGGGTTAAAAATGTGGCCGGTCGTCCGGGTTCGGATGCTTACTATAAACCTAATCAAAATGATATTGCTTTAGAGAAGTATCCTCTTACAAGATCATTATATGTGATAAACTGCGAAGGTGGTGCTGGTTTGGGCACGGGTTTTGCATCTTTTATTACTGGAGATCGTGGTCAGAGGATCGTGTTAAAATCAGGATTATTGCCTGACAGCATTCCCTCGCGAGAAATTAATATTGTAAATTAAATTATATTTAAAATGATGAATAAGGCAGTTAAATTGACTTTGGGTTTAGTATTTATAAGTTCGGTTGTTTTTTCTCAGAGTTTAACTGATGCGAGGAAGGCTATTGATGCAGAGCAGTATCAAAAAGGTAAAGCTATGTTAAACTCCTTAACTAGTACACAAGCTACTAACCCAGAGACCTTTTTTTATCTAGGTAATTTATACCTAACCACGGCATCAATTAATATCCGTCCTGATTATATTGATTCTGCTAAGGCTGTATTTGAAAAGGGAATCAGTGCGAATGCTGAATATGCTTTAAACTTCGTGGGTTTAGGTGCTGTAGATCTAGCAAAGAAAGCAAGCCCAAAGGTAAATTTTGATAAAGCCATTGCTTTAACCAAAAAGAAAGATCATTTAACAGATCTATATATCGGTCGTGCTTATGTAAATGCACCAAAACCAATGATTACGGAAGGCATGGTTCATCTTAATAAGGCCAAATTGCTGAACGAAAAAGATGCTCAATTATTTTTAGTGCTAGGTGATGCTTATCGCGCAGAGATGAAAAATAGTGAGGCCTTTAGCGCTTATAGAACTGCCTTTGATTTGGATAAGACTTTTTTACGATCAAAAGTTGAGTTAGGCAAAATCAATAAAATGTCCAAAGCTTTTGAAGAGGCCATTGCTGAGTTTAATAGTGTGATTGCTTTGGATGATAAATATGGTCCTGCTTATCGTGAGTTAGCTGAAACCTATTATCAGTGGGCCTGGACCTCTAAAAAGGAATATGAAGGTCGCATAAAGCTGGCATTGCAGTTTTACGAAAAATACATGGATTTAACGGATCGCTCTTTAGATTCTCGTTTACGCCATGCTGATTTTCTTTATCTAGTTAAAGATTTTAAGGCTTTGGAGGCAGAAGCAAATGAAATGGCCAAGTTAGATAATGTAAACCCAAGAGTTTTACGTTATTTGGCTTATTCAGCATTTGAAAATGGTAATTTCACATCAAGTGCTCAGGCTTTGAATGACTTTATTGCCAAAGTGGAACCAACACGTTTGATTTCCCAAGATTATCTTTATTTAGGTAGAGCTCAGATGAAGGATACCACTAAGTTTCAAGAGGGTATGGCTAATATTGAGAAGGCTGTTGCTTTAGATTCAACAAACGCAGTAGTGATGAGTGAAATTGGCCAAGCACTTTATAAAGGTAAAAAGTATGTTGAAGCTGCTCGTGCTTATGAGATCGCTATATTAAATCCTGAAAGAGCATTGCTAGATTATTACTATTTAGGCATGTCTTATTATTTTACTTATGGTGCACAAAATGCTGCTAAATTAAATCCACCTAAGGATCTTTTGGTAAAAGCAGATACAGCATTTAGTTTTCTAGTAAAAAGATCCCCGACAACACAAGCAGGATGGCAGTATAGAGGAAGAATTAATCGTCTTTTAGATGAAAATGATAGTAAAGGTTTGGCAGTTCCCTATTATGAAGCTTATGTAAAACTTGTTACCCTAGATAAGCCAGAATTAGCAGCAAAAAGCGTCCCTGGATTAATTGAAGCTTATAATTACTTAGGTTCTGTAGCATTAAGAAAAGACTCAGATAAGTTGAAGGCAAAAGAGTACTTTGATAAAGTGATTTTACTTGACCCTTCAAATGTCACTGCTAAAGAGTCTATTGCAGCTATTGCAAGTCTCAATTAGAAGAAAATAAATATCATATAGAAGCTCCTGAACCTTGTTTAGGGGCTTTTTTTATTTATATTTGCATTGTAATAATAAAAAATGGAAGCACAAAGCACATCACTTAGTTACCTGCCAATTATCTTTCAGATTATTGTAGCTCTCGGATTTGTAGTTTTTACTATGACTCTTACCCATTTAATTGGACCTAAGCGTAAAACATCTGATAAATTGGTGGCATTTGAATCGGGGATTAAATCTATAGGTAATGCACGTCAACCATTTTCAATTAAGTATTTTTTAGTAGCGATATTATTTGTTCTTTTTGATATTGAGGTAATTTTTATGTACCCATGGGCGGTGAATTTTAGAGAATTTGGTGTTAATGGGCTGATTGAGATGTTCATATTTATGGGATCGCTTCTATTAGGTTTTATCTACATTATTAAGAAAAAGGCATTAGACTGGGAGTAGTATTTAGATTGGTTCTAAATATGTGTTTAAAAAATTGAAAGCATTTAATTTCTTAAATTTGGGCTCATTTCAGACCTGTCTGAATTGAGCTTTTTCTTTTGAAAGATTATGAGTGAAGTAAAAATAGTTGAAGCGCCTCCGGGTATTGAGGGATCAGGTTTCTTTGCAACGTCAATGGATAAGGTTGTTGGACTAGCACGTTCACACTCCTTGTGGCCCTTGCCATTTGCAACGTCTTGTTGTGGTATTGAGTTCATGGCTACCATGGGTTCGCACTATGATTTTGCTCGTTTTGGGTCCGAAAGACCGAGTTTTTCGCCTCGTCAAGCAGATTTATTAATGGTTATGGGAACCATTGCCAAGAAAATGGGACCTGTATTAAAGCAAGTATATCTTCAAATGGCTGAGCCACGTTGGGTAATTGCTGTTGGTGCATGTGCAAGTAGTGGCGGTATTTTTGATACGTATTCAGTGATGCAGGGAATCGATGAGATAATTCCTGTTGATGTGTATGTACCGGGCTGCCCCCCACGACCAGAAGCTATTATTGATGGTTTCAATAAAATACAAGAACTGGTAAAAAACGAATCACTTCGTAGAAGAGAATCACCAGAATATAAAGAATTATTAGCTAGATACGGAATCCAGTAATGGGCAAAATAAGCAACCAGCAAGTCGTACAAAGTTTAACTTCAAAGTTTGGGGATAATATTACTATTCCTACAGAACCATTTGGCTTGTTAACTTTTGAAACAACGGCCGAACATATTAATGAAGTTTTACGCTTCCTGAAGGAGGATAAAGAACTAAAATTTAACTATTTGACTGATATTACTGGAATTCATTTTCCGGAGCAGGCCCTGTCTATGAGTGTTGTATACCACGTGCATAGTCTTGCTAATAATGTACGTGTCAGAATAAAGGTTTTCCTTGATGGAAATGCGCCTAATATCCCAACAGCTACAAACCTTTGGGAAGGAGCAAACTGGATGGAACGTGAAACTTATGATTTCTTCGGTATTATTTTTGAAGGACATCCTAACTTGGTAAGAATTTTAAATGTTGACGATATGACCGTTTTCCCGATGCGTAGAGAACATCCCTTGGAAGACCCAAATCGTGTTGATAAAAAAGATTATTTCTTCGGAAGATGACGAATCACCCCATATTTACAGATAATGACCCACAGAAGGAAACGATTACGTTAAACCTTGGTCCTACACACCCTGCAACCCATGGTGTGTTCCAGAATGTTTTGGAAATGGATGGAGAGCGGATTGTAAGTGGCGTTTCGACTATCGGTTATATACATCGTGCTTTCGAAAAAATTGCTGAACACCGCCCATTTTATCAGATCACTCCATTAACAGATCGATTGAACTATTGTTCATCTCCTATTAATAATATGGGATGGCACATGACTGTTGAGAAATTATTAGGTATTGAAACTCCCAAAAGGGTTGATTATTTAAGAGTTATCGTAATGGAGCTTTCCCGTATTTCAGATCATTTAATTTGTAATGGAATTTTAGGGGTTGATACAGGTGCATTTACTGGCTTCTTGTACTTAATGGAAGAGAGAGAACATATCTATGAAATATATGAAGAGATATGTGGTGCTCGCTTAACAACTAATATTGGACGTATTGGTGGTTTTGAAAGAGATTTTAATGATATCGCATTTGCGAAAATCAAGAAATTCTTGGTAAAATTTCCTCCTATTCTTAAGGAGTTTGAAGGATTGTTTAATCGAAACAGGATATTTATTGAGCGTACTTCTGGCGTTGCTGCTGTAGATCCTGAGACAGCACTTAATTACAGTTGGAGCGGACCAATTTTGCGTGCTACAGGTGTTGACTATGATGTTCGTGTAAATGAACCTTACTCATCGTATCAAGATTTTGATTTTGATATTCCGGTTGGTACTACAGGTGATGTTTACGATCGTTATGTTGTTCGTAATGAGGAAATGTGGCAGAGCTTGAGAATTATTGAGCAAGCACTTCAAAAGATTGAGAAAGAACCTAAAGGTGTTTTCCATGCCGATGTTCCTGAGTTTTATCTTCCTCCAAAAGAAGATGTTTATAATAATATGGAAGCCTTGATTTACCATTTTAAAATTGTAATGGGAGAGATTGATACGCCTAAAACTGAAGTTTATCATGCTGTTGAAGGGGGTAATGGCGAATTAGGTTTCTATCTAGTGAATGATGGTGGTCGTTCACCGTATCGTTTGCACTTTAGAAGACCAAGTTTTATTAATTACCAAATGTATGCACCAATGAGCGCCGGTATGTTATTATCGGATGCGATTTTAAATATGAGTAGCTTGAACGTAATTGCAGGAGAATTAGATGCTTAGTGTAACTGAACATAAAGGAATTGAATTTTCAGCAGACTTGAATAGCAAGTTTGAGGAAATTGTTAAACGATATCCGGAAGGAAAACAAAAATCTGCTTTACTACCTATCTTACACCTTGTGCAGGCAGAATATGGCTGGGTTAGTCCGGAGCTAATGGATAAAGTAGCCAGTCTACTTCAATTACAATCCATTGAGGTTTATGAAGTAGCAACATTTTACACCATGTTTTTCCTTCGCCCACAGGGTAAATTTGTTTTGGAAGTATGCCGTACGGGACCATGCTGTTTAGTAGGTGCTGAAAAAATTATGAATCACCTAGAAAAAACGTTAGGTGTGAAAGAGGGCGAAGTAACTGAAGATGGTAATTTTAGTTGGAGAGGGGTAGAATGTTTAGCTGCTTGTGGAATGGCACCCGTTTTACAGATTGGTCCAGATTATACTTTCTATGAGAATTTAACAGAAGAAAGTGTAGATAAATTGATAGAAAATTTAAAAAATAAGATATAAGTTAGGTATTTGGAGGCCAATTGAGGTTTTTTAATTGTAAATCTCAAATCTCACATCTCCTATCTCACATCTCATATCTAAAAGAGAATGGCTCGCAAGTTATTATTAGAAAATATAAATGTACCAGGAATACATACTTTCGATGTTTATCGTCAGAATGGTGGATACCGTGCAGTAGAAAAGGCCTTGAAGTCTATGGCACCTGATGCTATTGTTGAAGAGGTTAAAACTTCTGGCTTACGTGGGAGAGGCGGTGCGGGTTTTCCTACAGGTATGAAGTGGAGCTTTCTAGCTAAACCTGAAGGTCGGGAGCGTTATTTGGTATGCAATGCAGATGAGTCTGAACCAGGAACCTTTAAAGATCGTTACCTTATGACTCATATTCCTCATTTATTGATTGAGGGAATGATTGTTTCCAGCTTTGCTCTTGGTGCAAAAACATCTTATATCTATGTTCGTGGTGAAATGATGCCACAGATTAGGATATTAGAAAGAGCCATTGCTGAGGCTAAAAATGCCGGATTTCTAGGTAAAAATATCCTTGGAACGGGATACGATTTAGAATTATATGTTCAGCCAGGTGGTGGAGCCTACATTTGTGGCGAAGAAACTGCCTTAATTGAATCTCTTGAAGGTAAGCGTGGCAATCCTAGAATTAAGCCTCCATTCCCAGCAATTTCTGGGGTTTGGGGATGTCCAACTGTAGTTAACAATGTGGAGACTATTGCGGCTATTGTTCCAATCATTAATGATGGTGGTGAAGAATATGCGAAAGTTGGTATAGGAAGAAGTACGGGTACAAAATTAATTTCTGCTTCCGGAAACTTGAGCAAGCCTGGGGTTTATGAAATTGAAATGGGACTCCCAGTAGAAGAATTTATATACTCAGATCAATATTGCGGTGGAATAGCGAATGGTAAAAGATTGAAAGCGGTTGTGGCTGGAGGTTCTTCTGTTCCAATTTTACCGGCAAATCTAATTCTTAAAACCATAAATGGGCAAGCACGTTTGATGAGTTATGAATCACTTTCAGACGGAGGTTTCCAGACCGGTTCAATGCTTGGTTCAGGTGGATTTATAGCCTTAGATGAAGATCAGTGTATTGTTAGAAATACCTGGAATTTCTCCCGTTTTTACCATCATGAAAGCTGCGGACAATGTTCGCCTTGTCGCGAAGGTACTGGATGGATGGAAAAAGTGCTCCATAGTTTAGAGAACGGACACGGTAAAATGAGTGATATCGACCTACTGGTTGATGTTTCGAAGAAAATAGAAGGAAATACAATTTGCCCGCTAGGTGATGCTGCCGCGTGGCCAGTAGCTAGTGCAATTCGTCATTTCAGAGATGAATTTGAATGGCATGTTAATAATCCTAAGGCAGCAATGGAGGGTAATTATGGTTTAGCAAATTATGCTGATCCTTTGCCTAAGTTGGAAGAGCAAATTCAAAATTAAACGATTCTTTAACAATGAGCGATAAAGTTAAAGTAACTATAGATGGGATAACGGTTGAAGTAGAACCGGGAACAAGTATTCTCAATGCTGCACGTCAGATTGGGGGAGATATTGTCCCTCCTGCTATGTGCTATTATTCTAAATTAGAAGGAAGTGGTGGTAAATGCCGTACCTGTTTGGTAAAAGTAAGTAAGGGTTCTGAAAAAGATCCTCGACCGATGCCAAAACTGGTAGCTTCATGCCGTACTGGCGTAATGGATGGAATGGAAGTGGAGAATATCACTTCTCCAGAAGTGATTGAAGCACGTAAAGGTGTTGTAGAAATACTTCTTATAAATCATCCACTTGATTGTCCGGTTTGTGATCAAGCAGGCGAATGCCATTTGCAAGATCTATCTTATGAGCATGGTGTTGCTGACACTAGATATGAATTCGATCGTCGCACCTTTGATAAAATTGATATTGGCGATAAAATTCAGTTGCACATGACGCGTTGTATTTTATGTTATAGATGTGTTTATGTAGCTGACCAAATCACTGAAAATCGCGTTCATGGTATTTTAGGTCGTGGTGATGCATCCGAAATTTCAACTTATATAGAAAAGGCGATAGAAAACGACTTCTCTGGAAATGTGATTGATGTTTGTCCCGTAGGAGCTCTTACCGATAAAACTTTCCGTTTCAAAAATAGAGTTTGGTTTACTAAACCTGTTGATGCACATCGTGATTGTCCTAAATGTAAGGGCAAGGTAACACTTTGGTATAAAGGTGATGAAGTATTGAGGGTAACAGGGCGCAAAGATCAATTTGGAGAGGTGGAAGATTTTATCTGTAATACTTGCCGTTTTGAGACAAAAAATACAAGTGATTGGGTTATTGAAGGCCCACGTCATATTTCGCATACTTCAGTAATTTCGTCTAATCATTATGAAATGACTCTCCTACCGGTTATTAAGGAGGATCCCATATTGATTGAGGCTAATAAAATTGAATTTGACAGAGCAACAAAGGTTTAATGGAACTAGCATTTATAATAGAGAAATTTATTTTAGTAACGGTCATATTTTTGATCAGTTTAACTATAGCAGCTTATTCAACTCTCGCTGAACGGAAAATTGCGGGCTACCTTCAAGATAGAGTAGGTCCTAATAGAGCAGGCCCCGGAGGTATGTTTCAGCCCCTGGCAGATGGATTGAAAATGTTTTTTAAGGAAGAAATAATTCCTACAGATTCTAGTAAGGCCCTATTTATTTTAGGCCCTTCTCTGGCATTACTCACTTCTTTAATTGGAAGTGCTGTGATACCGTGGGGTCAAAGTATTGAGATTGCCGATCGCCTAGTTAGTTTGCAGATTGCTGATGTGAACGTGGGTATTCTTTATATTTTCGGAGTGGTTTCATTGGGAGTTTATGGAATTATGATTGGTGGCTGGGCATCCAATAATAAGTTTTCATTAATGGGAGCCATTAGAGCTGCATCACAAAGTATTAGTTATGAGATTCCTATGGGCTTATCAATTATTGCTCTATTGATGACCACCAATACGCTTAGCATGAAAGAAATCGCTGAGCAACAACATGGTATAAATTGGAATATATTTTATCAGCCGCTAGGATTTTTAATTTTCTTGGTCTGCTCCTTTGCAGAAACAAATAGAACTCCTTTTGATCTACCGGAATGTGAAACTGAACTTGTGGGTGGTTATCACACGGAATATTCAGGCTTTAAAATGGGTGCTTTCATGTTTGCTGAATACTTAAACATGTTCCTTGCTTCGGCAGTAATGTCAACACTTTACTTTGGTGGATATAACTACCCAGGAATGGATTGGGTAAATGAAATGACTGGCACACTAATCGGACCATTGATTGGAATGGGAGTTTTAATTCTTAAAATCTTTGCATTTATTTTCTTTTTTATGTGGGTACGCTGGACTGTTCCACGTTTCAGATATGATCAGTTAATGAATTTGGGATGGAAAGTCTTGATTCCATTAGCTATTGCAAACATTGTAATCACTGGAATTGTAATTATAGTTTACGACAAATTATAACTCATCTGTTTATTTAATAATCAGGTAAATAATATTAAAAAAATAACCTTTCAGGAGGATTTAGGGTTTATGGAACCATTAAGTAATAGAAAAAAAGTCTTAGAGCAGAAACCAATGAATTTCTGGGAGCGTTTGTATCTCCCTGCTATTTTCATGGGTATGGGAATTACGTTCAAGCACATGTTCAAAAAGAAGGAAACAATTTTCTATCCGGAAGTAGAACGTGAATTTTCGGAGAATTGGAGGGGAATGCATTCTTTAAAAAGAGATGAACAGGGACGCGAACGTTGTACAGCTTGCGGACTGTGCGCTCTCTCTTGTCCTGCAGAGGCAATTACCATGATTGCTGCAGAGCGTCAAAAAGGTGAAGAGGCCTTGTATCGTGAAGAAAAATATGCAGCCGTTTATGAAATAAATATGTTGCGTTGTATTTTTTGCGGTTTATGCGAGGAAGCTTGCCCTAAAGAGGCAATCTATCTTGATGGACCGATTGTTCCTGCAGATTATTTAAGAAAAGATTTTATTTACGGAAAAGATAAATTAGTTGAAGAGCCTTTGAAGGTTTAACGACAAATAAATTTATAATTGGGCAAGCCGGATCCTGTAAATAATTCGGCAGAAATTATACCTTTGCCCCATATTGGGTTAAAGATTAAAATACCTTGTTAATGAGTATATCTCTATTTTATTTTGTTGCTTTCTTGTCCATATTCTTTGCACTTCTAGTCGTTTTTGCAAAGAATCCGGTGCATAGTGTGCTCTACCTTATTGTCACATTTTTTACATTCACCATTCATTACATTCTATTGAATGCACAATTTTTAGCCATCGTAAACTTCATTGTTTATATGGGTGCAATTATGGTGTTATTTCTTTTTGTACTGATGCTTCTTAATTTGAATGAGGGCTCTATTGGCTCAAAATCAAATTTACTGAAGATGGTTGGTGTAATTGCCGGAATGTGTTTGATAATCACATTAGTTGGTTCTGCCAAGGTATTGAACGCCTCTGACCCACTAATACTTCAAACTCAGGATTTAGGTTTGGTTAAAAACCTTGGGAAAGTGCTTTTCAGTAAATTCCTGCTTCCATTTGAGATTTCTTCAATTTTATTGCTTTCAGCGATGGTTGGCTCAGTTTTATTGGCTAAAAAGGAAATTAAAAAGATATAAGAATGGAAAACGTAACCCAAGCACTTCAAGGTGTACCCTTAAATCATTATATCTTATTGAGTATCATCATATTTTCAATTGGAGTAATTGGAGTGATGATAAGAAGGAATGCAATTGTGATTTTTATGTCCGTTGAACTAATGCTTAATGCAGTAAACTTATTGCTCACAGCATTCTCAGTACATCATAATGATCCTGCGGGACAAGTATTTGTATTTTTTATTATGGCTTTGGCAGCAGCAGAAGTCGCAATAGGCTTGGCAATTATCGTCATGATCTTTCGAAATACAAACTCTACCGATGTTAATATTTTGAATAAATTAAAGTGGTAATAAAGAAAGATCCTTTGTTTTTGAATAGGTCAAAAAGAATATAATAATGATAAATTTAGTTTGGTTAATTCCATTATTCCCACTGTTAGGTTTCCTTATTAATGGTTTAGGCCGTAATACATTATCCAAATCTGTGGTGGCATTTGTTGGCTGTCTTACTGTTCTGGCTTCTTTTGCCCTAAGCATAGGTGTGTTTTTTGAACTCAATACTTCAGAAACAAAATCAATCATCATTCCAATTTTCGATTGGATAAGTGCTGGTACGGTTAAAAGTCCCTTTTCTTTCCTTATCGATCCTTTGAGTGTATTAATGCTCCTTATAATTACAGGTATTGGGTTTTTGATTCACCTGTATTCGGTGGGTTATATGCATCATGATTCAGGTTTTGGTAAATTCTTTGCCTATTTAAACTTGTTCATTTTCTTCATGCTTCTCTTAGTTCTTGGCTCTAATTATGTGGTCATGTTTATAGGCTGGGAAGGTGTTGGTTTATGTTCTTACTTGTTAATTGGATTCTGGTTCACTAATCCTTCTTATGCAAGTGCTGCAAAAAAAGCATTTATTATGAACCGAATTGGTGATTTAGGCTTCCTTATCGCTGTATTTTTGATATTTACCACCTTCAATAGTGTTGAATTCGCTCAAGTATTTCCACAGGCCGCAAATATGGCCTCAGGTGATTCAATGCTCATATTAATTACCGCTTTACTTTTTGTAGGTGCCATTGGTAAGTCGGCACAAATTCCATTATTTACCTGGCTTCCTGATGCAATGGCGGGTCCGACCCCAGTTTCTGCATTAATTCACGCTGCAACCATGGTTACAGCAGGTATTTACATGATTGCTAGATCAAATATCTTATTTACACTTGCTCCAGAAACATTGGCTGTAATTTCAATCGTGGGGCTTGCAACTTTATTGCTAGCGGCTGCAATTGCAGTATCACAAACTGATATCAAGAAAGTATTGGCCTATTCAACAGTGTCTCAATTGGGCTATATGTTTTTAGGCTTAGGCGTTGGAGCCTATACAGGTGCATTTTTCCATGTAATTACGCACGCTTTTTTTAAAGCTTTACTGTTCCTAGGTGCAGGTTCTGTAATTCATGCTATGAGCAATGAGCAGGATATGAGAAATATGGGCGGCTTAAAAAAGAAATTACCTATAACCTTTCTAACTATGATGATTGGTACGATCGCAATTGCTGGTCTGCCTCCATTTTCAGGTTTTTTCTCTAAGGATGAAATTTTAGCGCATGTGTATGAGCATAATAAAGTATTTTGGTCTATTGCTGTAGTTGGGGCCATGTTTACCTCTTTCTACATGTTCCGGATGATGTACCTTACTTTTTATGGTAATTTCCGGGGGACAACCGATCAGGAGCATCATTTACATGAATCTCCAGCAAGCATGACTATTCCATTAATTATTCTAGCCGTTTTATCTGCAATAGGTGGAATTATTGGTATACCTGCAGTATTAGGTGGTGGGCATTGGCTTGAAGGCTTCCTTTCGCCAGTTTTCGCAGTTTCTGCATCCAAAACTGGAACACTTACTTTAGATCATACAACAGAATATATTCTCATGGCTACTTCTGTTGCAGGGGCATTAATTGCTATGCTTTATGCTTACAGTCGCTATGTAAAGCAATCACATATTCCTGCTGCTGATGGTGCCGACAGAGGAGGGCTTGCACGTTTATCCTATAATAAATTTTTTGTCGATGAACTTTATAGTTCTCTAATTACTCGTCCGCTCGACGCCTTATCAGGCTTCTTTTATAAGACTATTGATAAGTTAGGAATTGATGGTATAGTTAATGGATTCGGTAAAGGAGCAATTGAATCAAGTAAGGTGTTTAGATTGCTACAAACAGGTATGGTAGGTTTTTACATCTTTATGATGGTTGCCGGAGTACTTGCATTGCTGTTTTATAGTATGTACAAAATTTAATATTAAGGAGTAGAACGAGATAAATGGAAATTTTACTAGTACAGATTTTTATTCCGCTAATTGCTGCACTGATTATTCTAGTGTCTGGAAAA
>NZ_JBIILQ010000148.1:0-6975 GCF_044232565.1 Daejeonella sp.
TTAAGTGCTCTTGCCACCACAGCTTCGGTAGCTTTAAAAGCAAACACCACGGATGTAAGCACAAATTTGGCTTTAAAAGTGGATAAGGTAACAGGTAAGGAATTATCAAGCAATGATTATACAACGGTAGAAAAAACAAAACTAGCAGCCATTATTGGAAGCAATACAGGGGATCAAGATTTAAGTGCTCTTGCCACCACAGCTTCGGTAGCTTTAAAAGCAAACACCACGGATGTAAGCACAAATTTGGCTTTAAAAGTGGATAAGGTAACAGGTAAGGAATTATCAAGTAATGATTACTCCACGGCAGAAAAAATTAAACTAGCAGCCATTATTGGAAGCAATACTGGTGATCAAACCAATATTACGGGAAATGCAGCTACCGCAACTTCAGCAATAACTGCTACACAATTGGAAACAGCCAGAACTATTGGTGGTGTTTCTTTTGATGGTTCTGCTGATATTGATTTACCTGGTGTAAATGATACAGGCAATCAAAACACCACTGGTAATGCAGCCACTGCAACACTTGCTGAAAGAGCTACACTAGCAAATAACATAGATGCAACTAGTAATTCAACATTAGAAGTATTACCTAATTTAACAACACTGGGTACAATTACTTCCGGGACTTGGAATGGATCGCCCATAGCAATAGAGAATGGTGGAACAGGTTCAAGTAGCTTGAACTTTGTGGATCTTTCAAGCAATCAAACAATTGCGGGTGCAAAATCTTTTAGTTCAGATGCAACAATAAATAACTTAACTATTGGTACAGGTGCTGGTAATGTATCATCAAATACGGTGCTTGGCCTTATGGCACTACAATCTAACACAGATGGCGTAGGAAATGTCGCATTTGGTAAAACAGCATTAGTCAGCAATACCACGGGAAATTCAAACACAGCTAATGGAAACGAAGTATTAATGTTTAATACCATAGGTAGTTCAAATACAGCTATTGGCGAAAATGCATCATACTCAAATAGAACTGGTAGCAATAATGTGGCGATCGGATACAGGGCGCTATTTACAAATACTACTGGTACAGATAATACTGCAATAGGTACAAACGCAAATGTGGGTGCAGCTGATTTAACAAATGCAACAGCCATAGGAGCTGGTGCGAGAGTAGATGCAAGTAATACTATTAAATTGGGAAACCCAAGTGTAACAAATGTTAAAACAAGTGGAACGATTACGGCTGGTACAATCACTTATCCAAATAATCCAGGTATCACTGGAAATGTATTAACCACCGATGGAACAGGAACTGCCAGTTGGACCTCTGCTTCAAGTATTGCAGTTCCATATGTTGGCGCAACAGGGCCTGTTAATTTAGGTGCGCATGACTTAACTGTCAACGGATTAACAATTGGTAAAGGTGGTGGAACAAATGCAACTAATACGGCAATTGGTTCTAGTGCACTTCTTTTCAACACGACAGGGACCAACAATACGGCAAGTGGGGGAAGAGCCCTTTTTTCAAACACAACTGGATTGGACAATACCGCAAGTGGGGAAAGGGCACTTTACTTAAACACAATTGGATCTAACAATACCGCAAATGGTACAAGTGCACTCTTATCGAATACGGAAGGGACCAACAATACCGCAACTGGTTCAAATGCGCTGTCTGTAAATAATACCGGAAACTACAATACAGCAAATGGGTATGGTGCACTTACAGTAAACACATTAGGCAGTTACAATACTGCAAGTGGTGCTGAAGCACTTTACTTAAACTCAACGGGTACCAACAATACCGCATTGGGACATAAGGCACTTTACACTAACGAAACAGGGTTTAACAACACTGCCATAGGAGATCGTGCAGATGTTGCTTCAGCTAATTTAAGCAATGCCACTGCTATTGGATATGGAGCAACAGTTTCTGCAAGCAATACCATTCAATTAGGAAATACAAATGTAAGAAGTGTTGTTACAAGCGGTAAAATTAGAGCAGATGGTTTTATAACTACTAATGGTACTGGCAGTGAATTTTTAAAAGCAAATGGATCAGTTGATGGTAATACTTACGTAAATAAAGATGCAGAAAAAATCGCTCTTGGACTAAATGCGGGCAATTCTGGTCAACAAGATCTTGCAATAGCAATTGGAGCCGGCGCAGGACTTACTAGCCAAGGCACTTTTTCTATAGCTATTGGTGTTGCTGCAGGGGGTACTAGTCAAGGTTATAATTCTGTATCAATTGGTTCTGCTGCAGGTAATATTAGTCAAGGGCATGGTGCTATTGGTATTGGTGAAAACGCTGCTAAAACGAATCAAGGAATGGCAGCTATTGGTATTGGAGCTAACGCTGCTAAAACGAATCAAGGTGCAAATTCAATTGCTCTGGGTGAATTTGCTGGGAATCATGAACAAGGTTTAAATTCAATTGCGATTGGGACAAGTGCTGGTTCTGGTGATATTGTAAACGGTGGTCAAGGCGATAATTCAATCGCAATTGGAAATGAGGCAGGTTCTGACATCCAAGGTGCAAATTCAATTGCGATAGGGACAGGTGCAGGTTCTGACACCCAAGGTGCAAATTCAATTGCAATTGGGGAACTTGCTGGTAATACAAATCAAGCTCCCAATAGTATCATCCTAAATGCAACAAGTAATCCATTAAATACTCCAACTTCTACTTCTAGTGGATTTTTTGTTGCACCAATTCGATCAGCAACTACTTCAAATGTTTTGTATTATGACACAGCAACAAATGAAATAAGTTCCGGAGCCGTTGCAGCAGCAGCTGCTGCTGCTTTAACGGGGACTACGCTTGCGTCAGCTGTGGTGAGTTCTAGTTTAACCAGTGTAGGGACGTTAGCAAGTGCAACAGTTAGTGGAAAAGTGATCGTAGGTGCATCTTCAGCTACTAGTGCTTCAGCAGTATTAGAGGCGAGTTCAACTACTCAAGGGTTTTTACCACCAAGGATGACTGAAGCGCAAAGGGATGCTATCAGCGCACCAGTAGCGGGCTTAGTGGTGTGGTGCAGCAATTGTGGTAGTGGTGAGCTCCAGGTTCACAATGGTACCGCATGGAAAAATATGATAGGAGGAAGTACAGCCGCGGCTCCTTATACAATAGGTCAAGCCGCATTAGGTGGTAAAATTGCATACATCCTACAAATTGGTGATCCTGGGTATGACGCTAATGTACAACATGGATTAGTGGCTACAACAGCAGATATTTCAACAGGTGCACAATGGGGATGTGCTGGAATTACATTTTCAGGAGCAATAGGAAAAACTGCAATAGGAGATGGAGCAACAAATACAGCATCTATTTTGGCAGTATGTAATACACCAGGTATTGCAGCTAAACTTTGTGATGATTTAGTAGAACAGGGATATAGTGATTGGTATTTACCAAGTAACGATGAGCTAAATAAATTATATATAAATAGAGCGTTAATTGGTGGTTTTGATAACAGCAAGAGCTATTGGAGTTCTACGGACGCTCAAGCCAACGCGTGGTACCTGTATTTCGGCGATGGCATTCTGTACTACGGCCCTAAGGGTAACCTACTCCATGTTCGGGCCATTAGGGCTTTTTAAAATTTCGACTCCCGATGGTATCGGGATTAACCATTTTTAATTCCCCCGAGAAATCGTGGGATAAAAGCCAAAAAACAAATTGCCATACTTTGAACTTACAAAATAACTATTTGATTATTTTGTAAGTTCAAAGTAATAGTTCAAAGAAAAGGTTAGCAGGTTAAAACTTCCTGTTGAAATTTGGCAGCGCAATAAGCAATGGACTTTTGTTTACCCTTCCGTGGAAGAGATTGTCTCTGTTGTTTCAGATCCCGATAAGGTTTTACCGGATTCTAATTCAGCAAATAATAGCTGGACATCAACTAAATAAGAGAATTTCAATTTCCTACAGGTTATTTCCTGCAGGATTTTTTTGACTAACGGGTAATTGGATAGTCGTATTTATAAAAAAGAGTTTATCCCAATCCCCCTTCCTCCATCCTGATAAAAGCTAAGTGATTAAGTACCGCTTTCAATTCGCCATAAGAAACCTCATTACCCAGTGCTGCTTTCATTTCAGTAGTGCCAATGCCCGGATTCTGAACAATATAGGCCATGATTTTAGCAACCTTTATTCTCGACACAATATCAAAAACTGAAATATCGCCTGAATTAATATAATGTGCTAAATGCCCTTCAATAGTGCCGGTAGTGAAACTTCGCTCTAATGCAATGTCGGGAATCGTTTTCCCCGATTTAAATAAGTCGAGCGTTACCATTTTAGTATCAACTTTCTCCTTTTTCTCTTTAAATGGGAGGAGAATAGTTTTTCGTTCCACCTCCTTGTTTTCGCAATAATGATTGACTATTTCAAGTATTTGATCCCCATATTGCTTAATTCTAGTCTTGCCTAAACCTTTAATGCTTTCAAGCTCTTGCAGGTTTGAAGGCAGGGATTGTAGTAATTCTAGAATCGACTTTTGTGCCAATACTAAATAAACGGGCACCCCCCATTCATCCGCTAAAGCGTCTCTCCAGCTTTTTAAAGATTTGTATAATTCTGGATGCGGAATATTTGCTGCAACTTTAATCGTGTCCTTGCTGCTGGTTTTTGCCGGAACATGGTCAATCTCCGCATTTGCTTTCGTCTGTAGATAATTGGATGTAGAAAAGCCATTTAAGCTAATTTTCATCAATGCTTTTTTAATGTGTAGCTCTTTCTGTAAATGATCTATTGCCTCAATTAGGTTAGTCCGAACCGCCTTATTGTCACAATCAGTATTTAAATTTTTAATCGTCTCACTGATTACTGATTCTATTTTATCTAAGAAATAACTGCATGCCTTTTTAACTCTAGCTTGTAGTTCTTGGTCATCCTCAGGAAGAAATTCATTGCCTAGATAGCCATTTAACTGTTTTTTGAAATTGTCTGCAACCTCATAGATGTTTTTCTCTGATTGTTCACGTATCGACTTTAAATCATCAATAATTGTACTTGCTAGGATATTGTTATGATCTTCGGCAATTTTCCTGACCTGGAAGAAGTAACCCTTAATCGGGTTAAAATCGAATAAATCAAACAATAAGGTCTGCTGAAATGATTTCCTTGATTCATTTAATTGTTCTAGGCCAGGCTCATTATTTTTGGCGTTTTCGGTGTATTCTGATACCGTTCCATCAGTTTTTACGCTGTTAAAGGAAATGGGACTCCTTAAAACCATGCCTTCAAAGCTTTTACAGCGACTTAAAGCCACATATACTTGTCCGTGAGCAAAGGCCAAATTTGCATCAATTACTGCTTTTTCGAAGGTTAAACCCTGACTTTTATGAATGGTGATTGCCCAAGCAAGTTTTAATGGAAATTGCGTGAATACTCCAATGATTTTTTCTTTGACTTCCTTCGTCTCTGCGTCAAGTTCATATTTAATATTGCCCCAGTCGAGTTTATTGACATTGATTTCTGTTTCATCGCCAGGGCATTGGACTACGATCTGATCTTTTGAAATTTTGGTAATCATGCCAATTTTCCCATTGAAAAATAAACGCTCTTTTGAGGGATCGTTTTTTACAAACATCACCTGAGCCCCCTTTTTTAATTCCAATTCAGCAACGGTAGGATAGGAGTACTCAGGGAAATCGCCCTGTATTACCGCATCGTACTTAAATATAGGATTAACTAGCTCACGTAATTTGACATCATTAATTTCTTGCGCTGTTTTATTGTGTGTGGTTAAGGTGATATAACCCTCCTCATCCGCAGGTTTAAAATTGGGTATATAGCGCTGATTTAGTGTTTTTAGAATATGTTCATCGATTTCATTTTTACGAACACGATTAAGAAGGTCGATAAACATCGTGTCTACTTGTCTGTAAATATGTTTGAGTTCGATACTTACCGGACTCGTTTGTTGGAGTGCTTTACTACTGAAAAAAAATAGGTTGGAATAGTAGTTTTTCAGTATGAGCCAATCTTCATCCTTTACTACTGGTGAAAGCTGATGTAGATCACCAATCATTAAAACTTGAACACCTCCAAACGGCTTAGTATGGTTTTTAAAGCGGCGAAGCACCTCGTCGATATGGTCGAGTGTATCGGCACGAACCATGCTAATCTCATCAATAACTAAAAGATCGAGACTTTTAATGAGATTAATTTTTTCTTTATTGAAACGTTTAACTTGAATATTTCCTGCATTACCTGGTATGTATGGCGCAAAAGGTAATTGAAAAAATGAATTAATGGTTACCCCTCCGGCATTTATAGCTGCAACACCCGTTGGCGCCACTACCGCCATGCGTTTATGCGATTGCTTTTTTAACTGATGTAGAAAAGTAGTTTTTCCGGTTCCAGCTTTACCTGTCAGAAAAATATTTTTATCTGTGTATTGAACAAAATTAAAAGCGAGTTCCAGTTGTGAATTCTGCTCCATGGGTATTATTTTGACATATTTTGGTATGGGGGCAAGATAAAGATTAAAATTCTATATCTCTTGATTAATAAATTGCAAGAATCAATTTGTTCTTAATTATTGATAATGATTAATATTCGAATTCGAGATTATTCAAACCCTGGGAGCACAAAGTAAAAAATCGACCACCTATCGTATTCCAAATTAAAGTATAATTTAAAGGGGCCTTCAATTTGAATATTTTCATTATTGTGTAAAGCAGCTATGTATTTTATGTACCCCTCTGCAAATCCCATTCCTGTATACTTATTTAATTCAAAATTTACTTCATTAATAGAGTAATGGCAATTTTTGAATTCTTTAAAGCGTTTAAATACAATATTAATTTTTGAAGCTAGTTCATCTTTGCGCAAAATTTTGCCTGTCGGACTTGTAAAGGTATCGGCCAGGTCAGGGTGATTTTCATGGATGCTTTTTTTCATCCAGTCAGAAATGAAAAAATGAGTTTTCTTTTCAATTTCTAAGGCATGATTAGGATGAAATTGTTCATATATGAAGACACAAGTCATGCCCGCAATTATTG
>NZ_JBIILQ010000149.1:0-6970 GCF_044232565.1 Daejeonella sp.
CATATTCAAATCCTGTTTGTACACCTAGCAGGGTGAGTTTAGCTACCGGAATGAATGTGGCTAGGCATAGAATTACAAACTGGACCAATGTAAAAAAAGATACTCCCACTGATTATCCAGATAGTGTGATGACTCCACCAAATTGGAATTTCAACGGATTGAGTACTGCTCCTGGTATTGCAAACTCAGTTGTAGCTACGCCATTACCCATGCTTTTAAAACAAGCTGGTTATTATAATATCCATTGCGGTAAGGCACATTTTTCGCCTTATGGCACACCTGCCTCTAATCCCTTGACTATTGGATTTGATGTAAATATTGCGGGCTCTGCTGCGGGGCATCCGGGTAGTTTTTTGGCTAAAGATTCTTACCGTAATAATCCAAATGATACCCTGTGGGCCGTGAAGGGGCTCGATAAGTATATCGCTCAAGGATTAAATCTCACCGAAGCTTTAACGAGAGAAGCTATTGCCACTTTGGAGGCCAATAAAAATAGCGGAAAGCCATTTTTCTTGCACATGTCACATTATGCAGTGCATGTTCCACTAAGTAAGGATGAGCGATTTTACCAACAGTATATTGATAAAGGAATTTCGGATACTGAGGCGCGTTATGCAGCCCTTGTGGAGGGAATGGATAAGAGCCTAGGGGATTTGATGGATTACCTAGAAAAAGAGGGCATTGTGGACGATACTTATATTTTGTTCCTATCAGACAATGGCGGATTGAGTTTAAGCCCACAAAGAGGAGGGGAGGCCCACACTCAGAATCTTCCCTTGAGGCAAGGTAAGGGCTCTCTTTATGAAGGTGGAATTCGCGTTCCTATGCTTGTTGCTGGTCCTGGGATTGCTCCAGCCACAACAAGCAAGCAATATGTAGGCATCGATGACATTTTCCCAACCCTAATGGAATTTGCGGGCGAGAAAAAATATAAAACCATACAAAAAGTGGATGGCAAAAGTATCGTTCCATTTTTGCATGATCAAAGTAAAATAGATTCTGAAAAGGTACTTTTATGGCATTATCCAAATAACTGGACCAATGTTAATTTAAAGGGAATATCTTGGGGAACAGCCTTACGCAAGGGCGATTGGAAGTTAATATATTTCCATAAGTATAAAACATTGGAGCTCTATAACTTGAGCGATGATATTAGCGAAGAGCATGATTTATCTGCAAAATATCCTGAAAAAGTGAAGGCGCTCGCACAATTAATGACTAAGGAGCTGAAATCTAAAAATGCACTAATGCCAACTTTTAAAAAGGATGGGAAACAGATTCCATGGCCAGATGAGCAATATCAACTGATGAATTTTTCAGCTAAAAACTAATATGCTTTTATTGACGGCAGAGTAGCTCAATAAGATCAGTATTCTTTGGGTATTCAGCCTTTAGTTTATCTGCCTTTGCCAATTCAAAATCATTAAAATCGAAGCCTGGAGCCACGGTGCAGCCAACGAATGAGTAATTGCCGGTGCTTTCGGAGGCAAACCATGCTCCGGCAGGCACAATGGCCTGATAAACCTCACCTTGATCGCTATTTTTACCTAATTTGATAAGTTGATATTCACCGTTTAAATGAAGCACATGAACATTCAAGCTTGCGCCTTCATAAAAATGCCAGCATTCATCACTTTTAATGCGGTGAAAGGCTGAAAAAAGATCTTTTAAGAGCAAAAAATAAATGGCTGTACTAATTGATCGAGCACCCGAAAATTGCTCTGGTAAAGCTGCGTGCGGAATATTTTCAGCAGACCTATAAGTCTCTTTATAATATCCACCCTCTGGGTGTGGTAAAAGTTGGTAGTGATTAATTAGCTTTTGGATCATGAGCATGTTTTTTACAAAAATGTGAATAATTAATTCTTTTAACCTAAAGAGCACATAAAAAAACCTCCAATCACTTAATTGGAGGTTTTTTGTGGACCCGGAGAGATTAGCTTGCGCTGATCATCTCCTAACCCGTGAAAGGAATCAAAAGCCAGCTTCACTACGCTCAGGCATTCTTCGCTGCATAAAAAAACCAAGCCTTTTAGGAATGGTTTTTTTATTTCGCTCAGCCTGCGGCCTGGCTTTTCATCATCAAGTGGACCCGGAGAGATTCGAACTCTCGTCCAAACATGGGACAAATTATGCTTTCTACGTGCTTAGCTGTTGTTTAATTGTCGGGAAGGGGAAGGTCAACCGCTTACCTGTACCTTCTTCCGTAGATGTTTTGTCTTACCGAGTTATCACACCATTAAACCCTGGCCAGTCCTGTTGTTCGATGCCCCTGGTGTCAGACTACAGAACAGAATCTGACGGAACAAAAGCTTACTTAATTCTAAATTAAGCAGCTAAGGCGTAGTTATTTTCGCCAATTGTGGTTTGAAAGTTCAGATTTAAGCGCTAATACTTACAATGCGCCGCATGCTTACATACCTATCTCCACCCTGTCAATTCCGGTCGGGCCCGATTTAGTTAATACAAAGATACGAAATATCAAACATATCCTCATGAAAATCAGTCAACGCGACCTGGATAAACCTCTAAAGCTTTCTCCAGGCAAATCATTGCTGCTTCCAAATCTTGCTTATTCAAAACGTATGCCAAACGTACCTCGTTCATTCCCGCGCCTTCAGAACTATAAAAGCCAGTCGCAGGGGCCATCATAACTGTCTGATTGTCATATTCAAACTCTTCCAATATCCATTGGCAGAATTTATCGGCATTATCAATGGGGAACTTTGCTACAACATAGAAAGCGCCACCTGGGTTCGGACAAAATACGCCATTAATGCTGTTTAAACGATTAACTAAGATGTCGCGACGCATGGTATATTCTTTGTTTACTTTTTCGAAATAGCTGTCTGGAGTATCTACTGCCGCTGCGCCAGCAATTTGTTCAACCATGCCTGGACTCAATCTCGCTTGTGCGAATTTTAATCCTGCAGCAATCACTTCCTTGTTTTTAGTAATTAAACAGCCTAAACGGGCGCCACATGCACTATAGCGCTTAGAAACTGTATCCATCACAATTACGTGCTGATCTAGGCCTTCAAGGTGCATCGGTGAAATAAACTCCTTACCATCGTAACAAAATTCACGGTAAGCTTCATCAGAAAACAGAAATAAATTGTACTTTAAGCAAAGATCTCTCAATGCTTCCAACTCTTGTCTGGAGTATAAATAACCGGTCGGATTATTCGGATTACAGATGATAATCGCCTTAGTTTTTGGAGTGATTAGTTTCTCAAATTCACTGATTGCCGGTAGGGCAAATCCATTTTCAATATGAGATAGAATCGGCTTGACCACCACATTACTCATGCAGGCAAAACCATTGTAATTTGCATAAAAAGGCTCAGGTATAATTATTTCATCACCCTCATTTACACAGGCTTGCATTGCAATGGTAATCGCCTCAGAACCCCCAACAGTAACTAATATCTGAGAAGGGTTAATAGTATAATTTAGTTTATTGTAGTATTCAGTCAGTTTACTGCGATATGCCAAAGTGCCCTCAGATGGGGTATAAGCCCATACATTGAAGTCGATATTTTTTATCGCGTTAAGCATTCCCTCAGGAGTTTCAATATCTGGCTGACCGATATTTAAATGATAAACCTTCTTACCTTCACTCTTTGCCTTATCAGCGAATGGAGTTAATTTTCGAATTGGGGAGGCGGGCATTTGCTGGCCTTTACTTGAGATTTCTGGCATGGAGCAAAAATAAAAAAAACCTTATGGCTTAGATTATATTTTTGATTTTATTTTCAAGAAAATAGGAAGCGTTTTTCAATATTCATTTAACGATTTGAATGCTGATTCTATTGAAATGATGGATTTTAAATTATCTAATTGTCATTTTACTGCAAAACTAAATCATTATTAAAATCTAAACATTATTTTTTTTGGCTTTTAAACCAGTTTATTAGATCTTTTTGTGGTTAAGTTATTGCAATAGTTTGGTAAAGCTATTGATAAGCAAATTATAATTTTGTGCTTTAATGTTCAATTACAGTTCGATTTTCTTATTTTTGTATTTAATTAAATCTATGATAAGATCCCAAACAATAGATAACTCTTTATCAGAACAGGAAGAATTAAGCTTTGAAGCTTTTAGAGGTCTAATCATAAGCGATTATAAAATCGCCTATGAGAGTCGTCAGGCAAGCCTCTTAGGCCGTAAAGAAGTCCTAACAGGTAAAGCTAAGTTTGGAATTTTTGGGGATGGTAAGGAAGTCGCTCAACTCGCCATGGCAAAGGCTTTTAAAGCCGGCGATTGGCGTTCTGGTTATTACCGTGACCAAACATTTATGCTTGCTGCAGGAATGTTGACTTTACCTGAGTTTTTTGCTCAATTATACGCCAATACAGATAAAGATGCTGATCCAGGCTCTGCTGGTAGGCAGATGAATTGCCATTTTTCCACCCGGCTTCTCGATGAGAACGGGAATTGGCTGGATGTAACAAAAACAAAAAACTCTTCTGCGGATATTTCACCTACTGGCGGACAAATGGGGCGTTTAGTGGGATTGGCTTTGGCATCTAAATTATTTAGGAATAACCCGGAATTAGACTATTTAAAGAATTTTTCAGTAAATGGTAATGAAGTTGCCTTTGGTACAATTGGTAATGCATCAACATCTGAAGGCATATTTTTCGAGTCGATTAATGCGGCAGGTGTTCTTCAAATACCTATGGCTGTTTCCATTTGGGATGATGGCTATGGTATTTCGGTTCCAGCTGAATATCAGACTACAAAACAAGATATCTCCGAGATTTTAAAGGGTTTCCAACGCGATGAAAAGGGCGAAGGCTATGAGATTTTTAAGGTTAGAGGCTGGGATTACCCAGGCCTATGTGAGACTTACGAGAAGGCTATTCGGGTTTGCCGCGAGCAACATATACCCGTAATGATACATGTAACTGAAATGACTCAACCTCAAGGCCATTCAACCTCTGGATCGCATGAGCGTTATAAAGATAAGTCTCGGATTGCTTGGGAAAATGAGTACGATTGCATGCTTCAAATGAGAAAATGGATGATTGAATCGGCCATTGCTACTGATGAAGAGTTAAATGAAATTGAAACTACTGCCAAAGTCTATATTCGTGACTGTCAGAAAAAAGCCTGGGCTGATTTTAACTCCTCCATGAAATTGGAGCTTGAAACGGTTCATCAAATTATATTAGGTACAAATCATCAGGAATTAATCAATCAAGTCAATGGGCTTAAGGTTAGCAGTGATGCTTCCCGTAAGGATGTGATAGGTTTGGTTAGGTATGCTTTGCGTGAGCTAAGAAATGACCCCTCTGATTCGAAGAAAAACTTACAAAATTGGTATGCACAGCAGCATGAATCTAATTTTGATCGATATAATTCTAAACTTTTTACAGATTCGTCAGAATCTCCTCTTCATATTAAAGGCTTAGCGGCAGAATATGATGATGATGCGATATTAGTTGATGGTAGAGAGATTTTAAATGCATGCTTTGATGCTAACTTTGCCCGTGATGCACGAATTCTTGCTTTTGGTGAGGATGTGGGTGCTATTGGGGATGTGAATCAAGGTTTTGCAGGTCTCCAAGCGAAGTATGGCAAAAAGAGGATTACCGATACTGGAATCCGTGAAATGACTATCATCGGACAAGGAATTGGTCTCGCCATGCGAGGTTTGCGTCCAATCGCTGAAATTCAATATCTAGATTATTTACTTTTTGCTCTAAATATTTTAAGTGATGATTTGGCCACATTGAGCTATCGCACCAAAGGAAGGCAAAAAGCACCACTCATTGTTCGTACACGCGGTCATCGTTTAGAAGGAATTTGGCATTCAGGTTCGCCTATGGGTGTGATTATTAACTCATTGCGAGGAGTTCATGTTTGCGTACCAAGAAACATGACTCAAGCGGCCGGAATGTACAATACCTTGTTAAAAGGAGATGAACCTGCATTGGTTATTGAGTGTTTAAATGGCTATCGACTGAAGGAAAAAATGCCCTCCAATATTGGCGAATTTAGAGTTGAATTGGGTAAGGCTGAAATTATTCGTGAAGGTTCTGATATGACGATTGTTACGTATGGTTCAACTTTAAGAATAGTAGAACAGGCGGCAGAAGAACTTGAAAAAATGGGTATTCATGTCGAAATTGTCGATCCTCAGACCTTCCTGCCTTTCGATTTGGATAAAATTTGTTCACAATCATTACGTAAAACCAATAAACTTTTGGTTGTTGGTGAGGATGTTCCAGGTGGTTCATCTGCATTTATTATGCAACAGATATTGGAAACACAAAACGGTTATCAATATTTGGATGGCAAGCCTAGAACTTTAACAGGAAAGCCACACCGTACACCATATGGTTCGGATGGTGATTATTTTAGTAAACCTTCAATGGATGATGTGATGGAGATTGTTTACGAAATGATGAATGAAAGTGCGCCAGCTAAGTTTCCTGATTTGTTTTAAAGATTACTCTACTATGGCCCTCTGGTCGGTTTAACCACCGTGCCAGTGGCTTCCGTGTATTCGCCACTGCACCAACCATCCCTTATCCACCAATATCTTTGTCCTCTGGTCGGTGTTGTCACCGTACCAGCCTCATTCCTACCAGTCACCCTAGCAGCCTATCCCTAGTCTACCGGCTTTTGGAAGGCGATATCATAGTGGTACGGTGAAAACGGACTACAGGGTAGTTCGATGCAGCTAGTATCGGGCAAGATATATGTAGCAGATGTCCTCTGGTCGGTGTTGTCACCGTACTAGCTTCATTCCTACCAGTCACCCTAGCAGCCTATCCCTAGTCTACCGGCTTTTGGAAGGCGATATCATAGAGGTACGGTGAAAACGGACTACAGGGTAGTTCGATGCAGCTAGTATCGGGCAAGATATATGTAGCAGATGTCCTCTGGTCGGTGTTGTCACCGTACCAGCCTCATTCCTACCAGTCACCCTAGCAGCCTATCCCTAGTCTACCGGCTTTT
>NZ_JBIILQ010000012.1:0-23707 GCF_044232565.1 Daejeonella sp.
AAGCATCTTGCATTGATAAAAGAGGAGCTTCTCCAGTATGAACTGTCCTTAAAAAGTCATTAACAATTACTTCAAATCCACGCTTATATAATGTTGATTCCCAATCATTTATACTATTTGATATATAAGTTTTGTTTAGGCTAGTTTTTAGATCTGTCAAATTAATTACCGTCTTCTTTTCTTCGGCACTAAACACCTCAACTTTTTCTTCCAGAGTACCCGAATTACGATTCATGACAGCAATGGCTATCGCTCCATTTTCCGCAATCAGCTGAACAACCACATGCGCTAATAAGCCTTGGCTTTGCATTCCGCTCACCATCATTTCTTTGATGGGATAGGTAAAAAGAAAACGCATGGTATCAATAACATGTATAAAATCATCAAAAATAAAGGTGCGGATATCTCCAGGTAAGGAATGACGATTTTTTTGCAGGATCATCATATTGGGTTCAGAGATCTTTTTTAATTCGCCATAAGCAGGTGCATATCTTCTATTAAAACCAACCATTAAATGGAGTCCTTTAACCTCAGCCAACGCTATAAGACGCTTCGCTGAAGCAAAATGGTAAGTGATTGGTTTATCCACATACACATGAATATTATGCAGCAAAAGTTGCTCTATAATATGCTCATGCGAATCAGTAGAACTATGAACAAATGCCCCCTTGATTCCGCTTTTAAGAATTGATTCTAAGCTCGAATGGAGGTTAGCAATTCGGTATTGATTTCCTATCGCCAAAAGGCGATCCTGATTGCGTGTAAAAAGATGAAGATCTAAGTGCTTTGCTGCCAAAACCGGTAAATATGCCTTCTGTGCAATGTCACCTAATCCAATAATACCTATTTTCAATATTTAGTAGTTAGTAGTTAGTAATTAGTAGTTAGATATGAACGAGTAGAAATAATTTAGATGTAAGATAATTTATCTCATATCTAATATCTCATGTCTAATATATAATATTTTCACCGACATTTTACCCCCTTTTACCGAGAACTATTAGGAGCTCGCCTATTTTATATCGTATAATAAAGAAAATGAGTCTATTTTTGTTTTAAATTAAATCATGAAAAATAATATGCGTGCAAACCGAAAATCAGATAAGGCCCTCTTCGGAATGATTCTCGTTCTATTGGGATTCATACTTTTATTAAGGTCGCTTGATATCTTCTTTATCTCATCTTGGATAATTAGCTGGCCAGTATTACTAATTGCTTTAGGTGTATTTATGGGAAAGCGGCATGGGTTTAAGAGACCAACCGCATTTATGCCTATCATAATCGGAGCTATATTTCTAGTCGATGAAATCATTCCCGATTTTGATTCAGACAAACTTTTTTGGCCTGTAATGGTTATTACTTTAGGGTTTTGGCTGATTTTAGGTCGCAAAAAACAAAATCAAATTGAGGTAGGTACAAGTCCGATAAGCTCAGACCCCGACAGCTCCGAACCTATTCAAGAAGCTAATAATCAGGATAATGCAAATCAATCATCCTATTTAGGAGATCGTATAGACTCGACCTCCATTTTCGGAGGAATTAAAAAGAATGTCGTTTCGAAAAATTTTCAAGGTGGCGATATTTTAAACTTTTTTGGCGGTACAGAAATCAACTTATTGCAGGCTGATATTCACGGAATTGTTAAAATACATGTGGTGCAGGTATTTGGAGGGACTAAAATTATTGTCCCGTCAAACTGGAACGTACAGTCGGAAATGATGGCCATCGTTGGAGGAATCGAAGATAAACGCCCTCCACAAGCACTTGCAAATCCTGACAAAATATTAATTATTCAAGGGACTTCCGTATTTGCTGGTATTGATATTAAAAGCTATTAATTGCCTTATTCATCATCTGAAATAAAAAATAAATTGTTGAATCAGCAGCCAGATATCGAAAAATATCCTGAATTACTTATATCAAAAAGTAAGATAATCCTCATTGTAACGCAATGTATGGTGGCTTGTATCCTTTCCCAATCGGCAATTTTACTTTGGTTTGGATTTAGCCTCAAAACATCGTTTTTTGATGGTGCAATCAGTATTAGCTTACTCACAATAGCTTGTTATCTAATTAGTAATAATCTTAAATATTATCGACCTGAAAAAAATCGATATTTATTAATTCTACTTTATTGCTCTATTTTAGCTAGTTTATGGATCTTTATCAATAATTGGACTCTTACTCAACTCATACAGAATGACGTTCAATATTTAACATTCTTATTCAACTCATTACCTATTCGATTTTTTATTGGATTACTCATCATTGGTTTGACGGCCATGATTAGCATTGTTTGGTTCACCCAAATTGATCAGAAAGAAACTGAAAAAAGAAAATTAGAGGCTGAAAACCTCGCCAAAGAGGCCGAGTTATATAACCTGAGACAGCAGCTGCAGCCTCACTTCCTATTCAACAGTCTCAATTCAATTACTGCACTCATTGGAAGCAGACCTGAAGAAGCACGTAAAATGATTCATCAGTTATCAGATTTTTTACGTGGAACGCTAAAAAAAGAAGATCAGCAACCTGTTTCACTCCTTGCAGAACTCGAACACTTACAACTCTATTTGGATATTGAAAAAGTTAGGTTTGGGCATCGCTTATCTACAGAAATATCTTATAGTGATAGCTGCAAAGAGATGAAACTTCCACCGATGCTATTACAACCCATTGTAGAGAATGCCATAAAATTTGGGCTCTATGATACTACAGGCATTGTTACCATAAGTATTTTTGCCGAATGTAATGGAAATGAGCTACATATTACTGTTCAAAACCCATATGATCCCGATACAGCAAAGCCGAAGCATGGTACTGGTTTCGGACTTACTGGCGTAAAGCGTAGGTTATATTTATTATTTGGGAGAACCGACCTAATAGAAACCAGACCTTTTCAGCATATATTTACAAGCATAGTAAAAATTCCTCAGGCACAAATATGAGAGTGATTTTAATTGATGACGAACCACTGGCTCGTTCAATAGTGAAAGAATATTTAAAACATTGGCCTGAAATAGAAATTATTCAGGAATGTAATGATGGCTTTGAGGGTGTTAAAGCAATTGCTCAGCACAAGCCAGATTTAATATTTTTAGATATTCAGATGCCAAAAATTAATGGTTTTGAGATGCTCGAACTCCTCGAACAGGCACCTTCCGTGATATTTACTACTGCATTTGATGAATATGCTATCAAAGCCTTTGAAGAACATGCTATCGATTATCTCTTAAAGCCATTTACCAGAGAACGATTTGATAAAGCAGTTCAAAAATGGATGGATCAACATCAAAAAGAAGGCAAAATTCAAATGCCGAAAGAAATAGTTGAAAACCTACAAAGTTCATTCCCGAAGAATGATCGGATAGTAGTTAAAACCGGTAATAAAATTAAAATTATTCCCCTAAGCGAAATTAAATTCCTAGAAGCAGATGATGATTACGTAAAAATCCATACGCTAGAGGGCTCATTTCTGAAGAATAGAACCTTAACTCATTTTGAAAAGCTATTAGGAGAAAGCAATTTTGTAAGGGTTCATCGCTCATTCATAGTTAAAGTCAATGAAATCACAAGAATCGACCCCTATGAAAAAGATTCACACCTAGCCATCTTAAAATCAGGAGAAAAAATTCCAGTAAGCAAAACAGGATATCCAAAGTTAAGACAGGTATTGGGATTGTGAGGAGGGAGGGAAGTCGGAGGACTGAGGACTGAGGTATGAGGCAGGAAGTCTGAGGTCAGACAACCGACAACTGATAACTGATAACTGAGGTCTGAGGTAGGAGGTAGGAGGTCTGATAACTGAAGACTGATAACCGACAACTGAGGACTGAGGTAGGAGGCCTGAAGTACGAGGCCTGAGGACGGAGGTATGAGGTCCGACAACTGAAGACTGATAACCTACAACTGAGCTATGAGGTCTGATAACTGAGAACGGAGGTATGAGGTAGGAACCCGATTAACATTATAATTGTGACACAGTTTGTTTTACACTCTCCTCTTTAACACTATCTACAAACTTGAAATTAACAGCATGTCTAAAGATCCAATCAATTGTGCAATCTCACATCTCATATCTCTTTACTCAGACTCCAGACCTCAATTCATTAGATACACAAAACTTGAATTTAGCACTTCACTTTTATAGAAGCACGCCCCCCGCTCTTGGCAGTAATTTTTATTCGGTTATTTTTATTTCAGAATTTTTTTTTAACAAGTCCGAAATAAGTTCATTATTATTTATAGGTGCAATGTAAATCTCTTCATATTTGTTGTATTTAATAATAAGCCCATTTTTTGCCAATGCTGGTTTAATTCCGCTATACATAGTCTTACCTATAATTATTTCTTTTATGGTTGGAATTTTAATTTTTCCTCTTAAAAATCCCGAACGATAAATCAATTCGTTATTTTCAATTTTGTAAAATGTATCAAAGTAAATCCAAAATATTAAAACTAATGGACTCAATAAAGGTAGAAGTATAAAAGGTTTTTCCATAAAAGTATTCTTATCAAGAAAGAAAATTATTATCGGTAATATTATAGACCCAATTAATAAATAATTGATAAAACCTCTTCTGTTTGCTTTATAAATTTTCATATTATTATGTTTTTGATCTAAAGTTACTGCCAACTCTAAACTCTAAACTCAAATCTCATACTTCAGACCTCATACCTCAGACCTCAGACTTCAGACTTCAGACTTCCTACCTCAGACCTCAGTCCTCCTACCTCAACCCTCCTACCCCAATAAAACCTTCCAAGCATCTGCTACTTTTCCTTTTTCAAGCAACGCTTTGGCATATTGGTGCAGCTCACGCTGTCTATTACGGCTATCGCCAATAGTAGCATTTAAAATCTGGCGCAATTCAGGGTCAAATTGAAACTCTTCAATTTCTTTATCTGTGGGCAAGGCTTCCAAATTACCCAATTGCCCCAAATTATTACCTGTAAGTATTTCAGAATTCTTGATTGAGGAAGGAATTGAATCCACTCCTATTCCGATTGTGCGTACAGGCTTCTCAACTTTAAAAAGATTTTCTGATGTAACACGACAATACCAATCACCCCCCAAGCGCGCTACAAGATCTATTTTTTCTTGGTCAATCTTACCGGATTCATCAAGAATATGCTCCTGAATATGAATGAGCTTTATTTCTGCTAGCACCAGATTTCCAGCACCCGCTTCATTTCCTAAGCTAATAACCTCCTTCACTACACATTCCATTTGCACTGGCGACTCGGCTACCCTAGGTGGTTTCACAAGCTCTGAAGCTAACTCCGTAAACCCAGCTTTAATAAACTCATTGGTGCCTTTTGGATACTCCACACTGGCTAGCGAGGTCTGCTGCACCATGTCATAATTGACAATATTTATCACACACTCTGGCACTTCCAACACATTTTCAAGACTATGTTTTGTCGTATTATCGCGAACACGCCTTGCCGGAGAAAAAATACAAATCGGTGGATTTGTACTAAACATATTAAAAAAACTAAAAGGGCTCAAATTCACGTTCCCATTTTTATCGATTGTTGAGACAAAACAAATAGGACGCGGGGCAATGGCATACTGCAAATAATTTTGCAGTTCGGCAGTTTTTAAATCAGAAACCTTAATTGTGAGCATAGAATTTAGCTATTCAATTTTTTTAATTTTAAAATCGACCAATCGGTATCAACTTTTCTAATGGTGTTGATTAACCTTCCCAACCCGGTAATTTCCATCTCTACAATATCACCATCCTGAAGCCATTGCGGTTTAAAATTGGCATCATTCAGCAAACCAGTGCCGTTTAATTCCAAAAAACAGCCCGTTCCAACAGTCCCAGAGCCGATTACATCCCCCGGTAAAACATCCACACCATAAGAACAACGCTCAACAATTTCGGCAAAAGTCCAATCCATATCCCCCATCGAACCCGATGAAACTTCGGTACCGTTTACCCAACATTTCATGTCGAGGGCATAAGAATTGCCCGTATGGCCTGCTTTTGCAGGAATTTTATAAGGCTCAAGCTCGTCGGGTGTTACCAACCAAGGGCCTATAACTGTAGAAAAATCTTTTCCTTTTGCGGGACCTAAATTGAGAAGCATTTCCTCCATTTGCAAGGTGCGCGCACTCATATCATTCATAATCATGTAGCCGGCGATATAATCATCAGCTTCAGAAGCCTTGATATTCCGACCTTTCTTTCCGATTACAATGGCAGCTTCCAACTCAAAATCTAGCTTTTCAAAATGATCGGGCATACATTCAATATCTCCCATACCCTGAATGGCATTATGGTTAGTAAAATAAAATATAGGATACTGGTCAAACTCAGGAATCATCTCCACCCTACGATTTTTACGCGCAGAGGCTACATGTTGCCTAAAGGCATAACCATCTCTACATGAAGTTGGATGAGGAACAGGTGCTAAGATCTCAAAGAAAATTTCCTCTTTGGCTTCCATTTCCCCCACTTTGATTTTTTGATCTACATTTTTTGCTCGTTCCATTAATTCCTCACCGCCATTCAAGAATTCATTCATGGAGTCGGGAATGAGCTTATCGCAAGAATTTAGATTATAAATATGACCCTTAATGAACAATCCTAGATGCTCTCGGTCTTCGGTTTTATAGGAAACTAGTTTCATGTTGTTTATAATTTGGTTGTAGCTAATCAAAACTAATGAATTTTGGCTTTATGCATGAATTTCTAATTAAATAAAATTTGTTTCACACACAATCAATCATTTAAATTTCACAGAAAGAAAACATTACCTTTGTGCTAACCAATTATAATAATCCAATAAATTCTAATTTATGCCTATTTATCATACTTTAGGATCTATTCCTCACAAGCGTCATACTGTTTTCCGTAAACCGGATGGTTCACTGTATGCTGAGGAATTGGTCTCAACTGAAGGCTTTTCTAGCCTTTACTCACTGGTTTATCATTGCCACCCTCCAACAATTGTTAAGGAATTAGGGGAGCCCTATTCTGTGGAACCCAAAATTGCTAGAGAGAAGCATTTGCGCCATACAAGTCTTGTGGGATTTAAAATAAAGCCAGAAGACGACTATTTAGAAAGTCGCAAGCCTGTTTTAGTAAATAGCGATCTTCATATTTCATTGGCTGCACCGCGTCACTCCATGACCGATTATTTTTATAAAAACAGTCAGGCTGATGAAGTGATTTTTATTCATGAAGGTAGTGGAACCTTAAAAACAGGCTTTGGGAAAATCCCCTTTGAGTATGGCGATTACCTCGTAATTCCACGTGGCACCATTTATCAAATGGAGTTTAACACTGAAGATAACCGCCTCTTCATCATCGAAAGCTTTAGTCCGATACGCACCCCAAAAAGATACCGTAACCAATGGGGCCAATTAATGGAGCATTCGCCATTCTGTGAACGCGATATCAAACGCCCAACAAATTTGGAAACGATTGATCAAAAAGGCGACTTTAAAATTTTAATTAAAAAACAAGGCTTAATATATCCATACATCTATGGAACGCATCCTTTCGATTTTATAGGTTGGGATGGCTTTCACTATCCATGGGCTTTTTCTATTCATGATTTTGAGCCAATTACGGGAAGAGTACATCAGCCACCACCGGTACATCAGACTTTTGAGGGTCATAATTTTGTGATTTGCTCATTCGTTCCAAGAAAATACGACTATCATCCAGATGCTATTCCTGCACCATACAATCACAGTAATGTAGATAGTGATGAGGTGCTTTATTATGTTGATGGCGATTTTATGAGCCGCAAAAGCGTTGTAAAGGGCCAGATTACATTGCATCCTGGCGGCATACCCCATGGGCCGCATCCTGGAACGGTAGAAAAATCAATTGGGAAAGAAAAAACAGAGGAATTAGCCGTGATGATTGATCCTTTCAAGCCATTGATGCTGACAGATTATGCACTTAGTATTGAAGATGAAAGCTATCATAAAAGCTGGCAAGATAATTCATAATAAACAATTTAAGGTAGAATGCTTTGCCATATTAAAGGCTTAGCAATGTAGATCCAAAAAAGAACATGAATACAGAAATAGCTGAAAAAAGCAGTCAAAATATAGATTTTCTTCCCCTCAAAGGGACAGATTATATTGAAATGTATGTGGGCAATGCAAAGCAAGCAGCACATTTTTACAAAACCGCATTTGGATTTCAGAGTTTGGCCTATGCCGGACCAGAAACGGGTGTGAAAGACCGTGCTTCTTATGTTTTAATCCAAGATAAAATCCGGTTGGTGCTAACAACTCCATTATTCCCGGACCATCCAATTTCTGAGCAATTAACCAAGCATGGCGATGGCGTAAAAATTATTGCCCTCTGGGTTGACGATGCCTATGACGCTCATTTACAGACTACTACAAGAGGCGCTGAGAGCTACATGGAACCACAAACATTGGAGGATGAACACGGTCAAGTTCGCATGAGTGGTATTTATACCTATGGCGAGACCGTCCACTTATTTATAGACCGTACTAATTATAATGGTCCGTTCATGCCAGGCTATAAAAAATGGGAAAGTCATTATAATCCAGAACCTACGGGCCTACTGTATGTAGATCATTGCGTAGGGAATGTGGGATGGAACCAAATGGACAAGTGGGTTAATTTTTATGAAGAAGTTATGGGTTTCCGCAACATCCTTACTTTTGACGACAAGCAGATTTCTACTGAATACTCTGCTCTAATGAGTAAGGTTATGAGCAATGGAAATGGCTATGTCAAATTCCCAATCAATGAACCAGCGGAAGGTAAAAAAAGATCCCAAGTTGAAGAATATCTTGATTTTTACGGAGATGAGGGCGTACAACACATTGCTATTGCCACATATGATATTGTGGATACCGTTACTAAATTACAAGACCGAGGTATAGAATTCTTAAAAGTACCTACAACATATTACGATAACTTAGAAGAACGTGTGGGTAAAATTGAAGAAGATATTGAACCCCTTAAAAATTTGGGAATCTTGGTCGACCGTGACGAAGAAGGATACCTCTTACAGATTTTCACAAAACCTGTTGAGGACCGCCCTACCTTATTCTTTGAAATTATTCAGCGCAAGGGTGCAAAATCATTTGGGGCAGGAAATTTTAAGGCCTTATTTGAAGCTTTAGAGCGTGAGCAGGAGTTAAGAGGGAATTTATAATTCGTTTTCTATTTTTAAAGATCTTTGTCCTATGAAAGCATCATTTCATGGGATAAAGATCTTTTTTGTCAAACAACATTAATTTTAAAAAAGCACTTGATTAAATTTTAAAAAAAACAGTGCCTATTCATGAATTTTAAGATTTCATTTCCATAAAACACTCAAAATAATATCTTTGTTAAAATTAGTAAAGCCTTGAAAAAACGTATTGCCATTTTCGCTTCCGGATCCGGATCAAATGCCCAAAAGATCATGGAATTTTTTAAAAAACATCCGGACGCTGAGGTTGCACTTGTGCTTACCAATAATCCTGAGGCATACGTTTTACAAAGAGCCGATAATTTTGAGGTGCCATCACATATTTTCGACAAGCAGGAATTTTATAAAAGCGACGATATTATTAGCCTTTTAAAAAATTTACAAATCGACCTGATTGTGCTTGCCGGCTTTTTATGGTTGATTCCTGAAAACTTAATTGCTGCATTTCCTAATCGAATCATCAATATCCATCCTGCCCTACTCCCTAAATTTGGAGGAAAAGGCATGTATGGTAATAAAGTGCATCAATCTGTACTCAATGCAGGTGAGGAAGAATCAGGCATTACCATCCATTTTGTTAATGAACATTTTGACGAAGGAGAAACAATACATCAATCACGATTTAAAATCGAAAAAGGAGATAATCTTGAAATGATCAAATTCAAGGGCCAACAATTGGAGCACCTACATTATCCTAAAGTAGTAGAGCAAGTACTCAAAAAGATTAAGAAATAAGAAAGCCATTTTTAAATCTGATCTAAGCCGATATTTAAAAAATGATCCCATTTTTTACTAAATCGTTAACACCAAATCGATCAAAAAACCTTATCTTTGCAGCTTATTAATTTTAGTCAATGAGCCATCCTATCAAGATCAAAAACGCCCTAATTTCTGTTTATTACAAAGATAATCTAGAACCTCTAATTAAGCAGTTGCACAAGCAGGGAGTTGTTTTTTATTCAACTGGCGGGACAGAAAAATTTATCCGCGAATTAGGAATCGATGTGATTGCAGTTGAAGATTTAACGGGCTATCCCTCCATCCTTGGGGGCCGTGTAAAAACACTACATCCCAAAGTATTTGGTGGCATCTTAAACCGCAGAGATCATAAAGAAGATCAAAGCCAAATTGGACAATATAACATTCCAGAAATCGATTTAGTAATTGTGGACCTCTATCCCTTTGAGGAAACATTACAATCGGGTGCTTCGGAAGAAGAAATCATTGAAAAAATAGATATTGGCGGAATTTCATTAATCAGGGCCGCAGCAAAAAACTACAATGATGTGGTAATTATCGCTTCTAAAGACGATTATACAACATTAGGCACTATTCTGAGCGAAAATGAGGGTTCAACCTCACTTAATCATCGTAAATCCTTTGCACGTCAGGCATTTAATGTTTCATCTCATTACGATACCGCAATATTTAATTATTTTAATCAGGATGAACCATTAAGTGTATTCAAATACAGTGAGCAAAGAGGCACCAGCCTTCGATACGGTGAAAATCCGCATCAAAAAGGAGTATTCTATGGTGATTTAAACAGCATGTTTGAAAAACTTAATGGCAAAGAACTATCCTACAATAATTTGGTAGATGTAGATGCAGCTGTTGCTTTAATTGATGAATTTGAAGAACCAACATTTGCCATTTTAAAGCATACCAATGCCTGTGGAATTGCTTCATGCGACACAATTTTAGAAGCTTGGAATGCTGCATATGCCTGCGATCCAGTTTCTGCATTTGGTGGCGTTTTAATATGCAACCGTGAGATAAATGAAGAAACGGCCAAAGAAATAAGCAATTTATTTTTTGAAGTATTAATCGCACCATCATTTGATGATAATGCAAAACAAATTTTATCGGAAAAAAAGAATCGCATTTTATTAAAAAGGAATGATGTCCAGCTACCTAAAAAACAGTTTAAAACCTTATTAAACGGTGTTATTGAGCAAGATAAAGATCTAAAAATGGAAACCGCTGATCAAATGCTGGCCGTTACGGAGTTAAAACCAAATGCCCAACAATTAAAGGATCTAGTTTTCGCAAACAAAATAGTGAAGCATACCAAATCTAATACCATCGTGCTCGCAAAAAATGCTTGCTTGATTGCTAGTGGCGTCGGACAAACCTCAAGGGTAGATGCACTGCAACAAGCACTTGTAAAAGCAAAAGCATTTAACTTCAGTGTTGAAAACAGTGTAATGGCTTCTGACGCATTTTTTCCATTCCCCGATTGTGTGGAAATTGCTGCAGATGCAGGGGTAACGATGATTTTACAACCAGGAGGTTCAATTAAAGATCAAGAATCGATCAATATGGCAAACCAAAAAGGCGTAGGAATGGTAACTACAGGCATCCGACACTTTAAACATTAAAAGATACATCACTATCTAGATAACAATCATTCACAAAAAGAGTTTATATTAGCATACAATTAAAAACATTAATAAATATAAAATGGGATTATTTAATTGGTTTACACAAGAAATTGCCATTGACCTAGGCACCGCCAACACACTTATTATTCATAATGATAAAGTTGTAGTTGATGAGCCTTCTATTGTTGCATTTGATCGCACAACCAACAAGGTTATCGCCATTGGTAAGCAGGCCATGCAAATGGAAGGTAAAACCCATGATAACATACAAACAGTTAGGCCCTTAAAAGATGGTGTAATAGCAGATTTCAACGCTGCAGAATACATGATTCGTGGCATGATAAAAATGATTAATAATGGAAAAGGATGGTTTTTCCCTTCTTTACGTATGGTTATTTGCATCCCCTCTGGTATTACAGAAGTTGAAAAACGGGCTGTGCGCGACTCTGCCGAAATTGCAGGAGCAAAAGAGGTTTACCTGATTCATGAACCAATGGCTGCAGCAGTAGGTATTGGTATTGATGTAGAAGAACCAATGGGTAACATGATTATTGACATAGGTGGTGGTACCACAGAAATAGCGGTAATCGCTCTTTCTGGAATTGTTTGCGACCAATCTATCCGTGTGGCCGGAGATAATTTCGATAGCGATATTGTTCAATATATCCGTAGACAACACAATATTATGATTGGCGACCGTACAGCGGAGAAAATCAAAATTGAGGTGGGTGCCGCATTACCTGAACTTACTGATCCGCCAGCAGATTTTGCCGTGCAAGGCCGTGATTTAATGACTGGAGTACCTAAGCAAATAACCGTTTCCTACACAGAAATAGCACATTGCCTCGATAAATCTATCTCTAAAATTGAAGAGGCAATTTTAAAAGCACTTGAAATGACCCCCCCTGAATTATCAGCAGATATTTACCAAACGGGAATATATTTAACTGGTGGTGGAGCATTATTACGGGGACTAGACAAAAGAATTTCATCAAAAACAAAACTTCCTGTTCACGTTGCTGAAGATCCATTGCGTGCTGTAGTTCGTGGCACAGGTATCGCATTGAAAAATATTGGGAATTTTAAGTTTTTAATGCAATAGTTAATTTAATTAATAAAGAATTAATTATTAAGGATTATTTTAAGCACTATGAATGCTATTCTGTCATTATTTACAAGATTCAACTCAGTACTTGTCGGATAAAACATGCGTAACATTTGGCTTTTATTCAGTAAGTATAACGCATTTTTTCTGCTAATTATTTACTTTTTAATTTCACTTATCCTGCTAATAAAAAACAATTCCTATCAGCGTGCAAGTGTGTGGAATTCATCCAATAAAATTATTGGAGAGACTTATGATCAAGTAAATGAACTAAAAAGCTACCTCTCGCTTGGACGGACAAATGATAGCTTAGCAGCAGAAAATGCCCTTTTGAGAAATCAATTAAGCTCTTCTTTTAAGAGCGATAGCATCAAAAAGGTGACCGTACGCGATAGCACGATCAAACAACAATACACCTATACCCTAGCAAAAGTTATTAATAATTCCATTAACAGAAAAAACAATTACTTAACCATTGATCGTGGAACCAAACATGGTATTGTCAAGGGAATGGGTGTTACTTCTGCTAAAGGAATTGTAGGAATTGTATGGAATGTGAGTGAAAATTTCGCAACAATTCGCTCCATTTTACACAGCGACACAAAAGTTAGTGCCCAAGTAAATGGAAACATTGGCTCCTTAGTCTGGGGTGAAGGTAATAATGACTCACGATATGTTTATTTAAAAGACGTTCAAACTCATCTGACAATAAAAAAGGGAGATAAGGTACTTAGCTCAGAATTCTCCTTATTCCCAGAAGGAACAAACATTGGTTATGTAGTAGAAAACAGAATAAAGGGAGGAGCAAACGATACCGAAATCAAGGTGAAGCTAAGCACTGATTTTTCAACATTGCAGTATCAGTATGTTTATGTGATCAATAACCTTTTAGCTACAGAACAACAGTCGCTGGAATCTCAAAACAAAATTGAATAATGGGACGTATAATAACCACCAATTTTATCCGTTTTTTTTTACTCATTGCCACTCAGGTGTTTTTGTTGAAAAATATCGGCTACTATAACCTCAGCATCCCCTATTTGTATATTCTTTTTATACTCCTACTTCCTTTTGGAATCCCAAATTGGCTTTTATTTTTCCTCGCCTTTAGCACAGGAATAACTATTGATGTTTTTTACGATACACTGGGTTTAAATGCCGCCGCATGCACTTTCATGGCATTTATTAGAATCTTATACATCAGCATAACAGTGCAACGCGATGGCTTTGATAATGAACCTGAACCTAGTTTAGGAATTATGGGGTTTAGATGGTTTGTTTTTTACTCCATTATTCTCACTCTTGCCCATCATTTCATCCTTTTCACTTTCGAAACTTTTTCATTCAGTGAATTCGGCTATACCTTACTTCGAGTTTTCCTAAGCTCCATTTTTACAGTGTCCCTTATTTTAATTAGTGAATTTGCATTCTATCGCAAAAAATTACGTTGAAATCACTGCGGGGTATTTTTTTTAAAATTGTTAATTGGATTTTATTAAACCATATTTCAGACTAGTTAAATTACCCAAATCTGAAATATTTTAAGAATTTTTTGAGCAACAATATTGAAATTAAAAACAAATTCGATATGAACCGCAATTTTGTATAGCACTCTTTCCATTTCAACTGCTTCCACCTTTGCTAGTGCAGCAATATTTTGAATGGATTTTAAGGTCCGTAAACATTTTTCTTTTGTACTTTTGTACCAGATAAATAGTTTCTTCTTATAAGCTTCAAATAACAGGTCACTATTTAAATCTAAATTAGATAAGCACAATACATAATCTCGGAAAGCTTAATGAATAGTTTTTTTGCCAGGAAGTTCGTAGTCCAAGGAATATTCATCGTAATCATTTTAATTTTACTTACCCGATTGTTTTACATTCAGGTGGTGAGCGACGAATATTTTCTTTCGGCAGAAAACAATGTAATCAGAAGATTACCCATTTACCCAGCTCGTGGTGTTATTTTAGATCGCAACAACAAAATTCTAGCTCAAAACGAACCGGTTTACGACCTCATGGTAATCCCGCGAGAAGTTAAGGCATTTGACACGCTTAATTTTTGCAAATTGATAGGAGTTGATAAAAAAGGTTTTGATAAGCGCTTTAAAAAGGCTCGTAATTATTCCCCTTTTAAGGCTTCTATCTTTGAAAAGCAATTGTCTGTTAAAACCTATGCCTCCTTGCAGGAGAAACTGAGTGAATTTCCAGGTTTTTATGTTCAAAATAGAACAGTAAGACGATACCCCGACAGTATTGCGGCCCATTTCCTTGGCTATATTGGCGAAGTCAACCAAAAAGTAATTGATCAATCAAATGGCTTTTACAGGCGTTCAGATTATCATGGCATTACAGGTATTGAAAGATCTTATGAAGAGTTATTAAGAGGGCAAAGGGGTGTTCAAAATTTCATGGTTGATGCTTTAAACAGACCTCAAGGAAAATATGCGGAGGGAAAATACGATACGGTAGCCGTTATGGGAGAAAATTTAATATCCTCTCTTGATAAAGATTTACAGAAGCTTGGCGAAGAATTGATGAAAAATAAAATCGGTAGTATTGTGGCTATCGAACCTTCCACAGGAGAAATTTTATCCTTTGTCAGCAGTCCGGGTTATGATCCAAATTTAATGGTGGGCAGACAAAGAGGTAATAATTATATGGCCCTATTAAACGATAAATATAAACCCATGTTTGTGCGTCCGATTCAAGCAGAATACCCCCCAGGATCTATCTTTAAGGTTGTTAATGCCCTAATTGCACAACAATTTGGGCTCATCGATGAGAACACCTCATTCAATTGCCCTGGAGGCTATCGCTATGGCCGCAAAGGGTTTATGGGATGTACACACATTCATGGAGCTGTAAGTCTTAGAAAGTCTATTTCTGAGTCTTGTAACACCTATTATGGTTATGCCTATAGCCGCATGATTGATTTTGCTGGCATGCGCCCAGTAAATGCTTTTAAAAAATGGAGAACAGCGGTTTCAGCATTTGGCATTGGCTCCTCACTTGGCATTGATCTTCCCGGAGAACGCAATGGACTATTACCTACAGATGAACTTTATACCAAACGCTTTAAAAGTGATCGCTGGGGCTCGGCCTACACAATTTCCCTATCTATTGGCCAGGGTGAGCTTGGAATTACCCCGCTTCAAATGGCAAATATCGCAGCTATTGTAGCTAATCGGGGCTTCTTCTATAAGCCACATCTAATAAAAGCAATTGGGGTAAAAAAAGTTATAAAAGAAGAGTTTCTTAAAAAAAATAATGCCGGTATCCAAGCTCAATACTTTAACGATGTAATTAATGGTATGAGTGATGTGGTAAACCAGCCGAATGGTACAGCCTGGTATTCAAAAATTGCAGACATCGAGATGTGTGGCAAAACAGGTACTGTGCAAAATCCTCATGGAAAAGACCATTCCGTATTTGTTGCATTCGCCCCAAGAGATAATCCTAAAATAGCCATTGCTGTAGTGGTTGAAAATGCCGGATATGGTGCCACTTGGTCGGCACCAATTGCCAGCTTGATGGTTGAAAAATACATTAAAAAGAGTATTAGCAGACCTCAGATTTATACAGATCGGATCATGCAGGCAAATTTATTACCCGGTGCAGCGATTAATAGTTCTGGAAATACTAAAACTAAAGCTGATAGTAACGCTGCGAACAAAACAAACTCGGTTAAAAAAGATAATGTGAACAATGAATAATCAACGAAGCCTTTTTTTTAATGTCGATTGGTTCATTATTTTGACCTACATCACGCTCTGTATTATTGGCTGGTTCAATATCCATGCTGCTGTGTACGACCCTTTAAACCCAAGTATAATTGATTTTGATACCAATTATGGTAAGCAGTTCTTCTTTATCATTTCAGCTTTCATGATTGGGTTTGCTATTTTATTACTAGATAGCAGATTTTTCAATACCTTCTCGCCTGTCTTTTATGGAATAACAATCATTCTTCTCATTTTAGTGCTTATTATCGGTCGGAATGTGGGTGGTAACCAAGCATGGATTCCTATTGGTAATTTTAGGCTTCAACCTTCTGAGTTTGCCAAATTTGCCACCTGCCTGATGTTGGCTAAATACCTGAGTTCGGGAACCACAAAAGTTCAAGACATTAAAACACAATTGATTGCCGCATTAATCATACTTGTACCTACAGCACTCATACTTTTACAACCCGATGCTGGCTCTGCATTAACATTTAGCTCATTAATTCTCGTTCTATACCGTGAAGGCCTATCGGGATATTTCTTACTCATAGAAGGGCTAGCGATTATTCTCTTTGTTTTAACGATATTATATAATAAATACATAGTGCTTGTAGGTGTTCTTGCCATTGCAGGATTATGCATCTATTTTTATAGTAAGAACAGGCAAATGATTAAGGTGACGGGATGGGGGGTTCTCTTTTCAATACTATTCATCTTCTCTGTAGATTTTGCCTACAATAAAATACTGAAGCCACATCAAAGAAATCGTATCGATCTGATTCTCGGAAAAGTAGATGACCCACGTGGAATCGGATATAACCTTAACCAATCAAAAATTGCTATTGGATCCGGCGGACTATTAGGCAAGGGTTACCTTCAGGGAACTCAAACTAAATATGATTTTGTTCCCGAGCAAAGTACCGATTTTATATTTTGTACCGTAGGAGAAGAATGGGGCTTTTTAGGGAGCTCTGTCGTTATCGGACTCTACCTTTTCCTCCTAATAAGAATTGTTAATATCGCAGAACGTCAAAGGTCGTCAATGTCTAGAATTTATGGTTATGGAGTAGCTTCCATACTATTTTTCCATATTTTTATTAATATTGGCATGACCATCGGACTGATTCCAGTTATTGGTATACCATTGCCCTTTTTGAGTTATGGAGGCTCCTCGCTGTGGAGTTTTACAATCTTATTATTTATACTACTTAAGTTCGACTCGAATCGAATGGGTATTAATTAGAAAAACGGCGATTCAGAATTTCGTAAAACTTATCTGCAACATCCTGTTTATCTGACCAACTATTCTTAATCGCATAATTTTGCTTGAGGAAATTATCAGCAGCGTCGAAGCTATCAAAACGATTGATAAGCTCAATCGCCTCACTATAAGCCAAACTATAGCCATTGAAAAGATCACGCACAAATTGAAGTTTATCGTTCAGACTTATTAGGCCTTTTAAATCTTTTATTGGCCTTTGATTAAACTGCTCAGAGACTGTATTTTGAGATATTTGAGAAGAAAGCATCTCATTTAAAGTTAGCGCTTGAGGCTCCTCCATTGGCTTTACAGCTTGTGGCTCCCTTATAATTTGTTTGATCTCCTCAAGGGGTTCTTCAATTTCAGGCAAACTATCGGAAACTGTTTCTTCAATTGGGTCTTCTTCAAATATGGTTTTTAATTTTGTTTTTTCATCAATCACCCGCATCTCTTCTTCTGTTAAAGGACGATCAAATAGCTCATCAGCTGATTTATCCTCAAACTCAAATGAATCAAGCTCCTCATTCTTAATATCGAACTTCCAATCCGGAATATTTACCTCAACCGTCTCCTCTTCGTAAGCTTCTAATTCTTCAGGCTCCTCAATTAATTCCTGTATCACTATTGTATCAGTCTCAATCTCTGGTTCCAAAACAACAGCATTCGACACTTCTTGAGAGGATTCTGCATTAAGCTTCAATAGAATTGAAATATGATCAGAAAGAAAATCTGCATTTGCAGCAAAAAGTTCTAGCTCCAAATCATTTAAATGATCCGGATTTCGGGAAAGGTATTCAAACTGTTCATTAAGCTCAGAAATAATACCAGCAACTCTTTTAAAAATTTCTCTCTTATTCATCATCATTACAATATGTTTTATGGCCTAAAAAACGTCTTTAAATGGCATCAGGTATACTTAGATTAAGTCAAATATAAGGACATTTATCTAGATTTGACTTAATATTTAACGAGCTTCTCCTTCAATCTGATAGAAAATTCGGATATTAGCAGCAAGAAAAACAAGGGATTTTTAGGATGTTATTTAGTGAACATAATTTTAAGCGAAGAAAAGAACTAGGCGGAAGCATTGAAGTTATTTGTGGATCTATGTTTTCCGGCAAGACCGAGGAATTGATTCGAAGACTCCGACGCGCACAAATAGCTAAATTGAACGTTGAAATTTTTAAGCCTAAAACAGATACCCGCTACGATGAAACCTCGGTAGTTTCGCACGACTTAAACTCAATTCACTCCACTCCTGTTGAAAATGCAGCATCCATACTTTTATTAGGTGCCAATACGGAGGTAGTTGGTATTGATGAAGCCCAATTTTTTGATGATGAACTTCCCGATGTGTGTAATAAACTGGCAAATCGTGGAATTCGTGTGGTAATTGCCGGACTAGATATGGACTACCTGGGTAATCCTTTTGGCCCTATGCCCGCTCTCATGTCGATTGCTGAATTAGTAACCAAGGTACACGCGGTTTGTTTGCAGTGTGGCGGACCAGCAAGCTATTCATTCCGTACCTCCAGCAGCGATGCAAAGATTCTACTCGGCGAAAAAGAAAGTTATGAACCTCGATGCAGAACATGCTACAAAAGCATTGGCTAGGATTAACTCGCAAACTTATCCATTCAAATTTTTACGATCAATTATTTTTATCTGCAATTATCAAATTGTATAATTTATCAGTGTAAAAATTATTTTCATAATATTACGTATATCAAAATAAACTTTAGATGTTTAAACAAAAAGTAAGCTATTTCTACCTTATTTTATATTGAGAAAATACTGACTCCACAACTATGAAAAACATTTTAAAAGTTTTATTTACCATAGTCTTATTAGTAGTTACTGCTGCAAGTTGCAGAAAAAGTGCTAGCCAAGATACTCCAGAATTAGGCTATCCTGCCATAAAAGCTGCATTTGGAGGAAATATTGATCTTAATAATTTGAATAATTATTCAGGGCAGACTAAACCAACGTACATAATAAAAGACAATACAGGTGCTAACCCAATAGTGAATGCGAAAGCAACGCTGGGCAGGGTACTTTTTTATGATAAAAGTTTAAGTATAAATAATTCACTTTCATGCTCCAGTTGTCATAAACAAGAGTTTGCATTTAGTGATTCAGCATTAGTAAGTAGTGGCATCCTTGGTGGTAAAACCACAAGACATTCTATGAGATTGGTTAATTCAAGGTTCGCAGTAGAACAAAAGTTTTTCTGGGATGAACGGGCAGCAAGCTTGGAACTTCAAACAAGTCAGCCAATTACAGATCATTCAGAATTGGGTTTTAGTGGCCAGAACGGCAGACCAGCCTTTAGTAACTTATTAACCAAGCTACAGGGAATTAGTTATTATAATGAACTTTTTAAATTCGCATACAATAACGAGCAAGTCACAGAGTTACGCATACAAGAATGTCTCGCACAGTTTATCAGAAGTATTCAATCATTTGACTCCAAATATGATGCAGGACGAGCGTTAGTTGCTAATGACAATCAAAACTTTCCCAATTTTACTGCAGAAGAAAATTCAGGAAAGAATTTATTCATAATCCCTCCAGTTTTCGATGCAAATTCAATCAGGATAGCAGGTGGCGTGGGTTGTAACGGCTGTCATAATGCGCCAGAATTTGATATTGATCCCAATAGTCGCAACAATGGTATTATTGGAGTAGCAAATAGTACAAATAGAGACCTGACAGTTACACGTGCTCCTTCCTTACGCGACTTAACCAGAGTTGGCGGGAGAGTGAATAGTCCGATGATGCATACCGGAGCAAACCGAACCTTGAGGGCAGTAATAAATCACTATAACACCATAAATTTAAACCAAAATCAAAACCCAAATCTGGATGCAAGGTTGGCGCCAAACAGAATAGGTCAGAATTTGAACCTAAGTGAAACTGAAATAAATGCGCTCATTGCATTTCTACAAACGCTTTCTGGAACAAACGTTTACGTTGATAAAAAATGGAGCGATCCTTTTCTTTAAAATCCTGAAGGGTAATGAAGGATGATTTTATTTAGAAATAATCATTTTTAATAATTTTTCTGTTACCTAAACTCAAATAATTAACCACAAATCCACCCCACAAAAAAAGCCCCTGATTTTAATCAGAGGCTTTGTACCCAGCGCCGGAATCGAACCGGCACAGTTTCCTATCGGTGTTTGAGACCGACGCGTCTACCAGTTCCGCCAGCTGGGCATTTCATTTAGTTTTGTTCTAATTGAACAAACCTTAGCGGGTTTTTTGAAGATTACTCTTCGGGACAAACATAAATAAAATTTTAATATTTTAAAGGCCTTTTTTGGCAAATTAGCTGTTTTTTAGCCCCTAAATTTATTCAAACTCTCCCGAATACGCATTAAGTATTTTTGGCGATACCATATATCTTTGATCTTCAGAAGGGTACTCTCAGCATCCTTAGCTTCTCTCCTATCAAACTCATCAGTAAATTGTTTTAACTCATCAAATAAGACAAGCTCCAAATCATCAATTTGTTTGCCCAATTCTGCCAATTTCAATTCATCATGATCAAACTCCATCTCCATCAAGGCTTCATTTACATCCATCATGTCCATTAGGAAGTCTTGCGGCAATACATATTTATCACCATCAGCAAGTAAATGATGTAGGCTAAGAATATACTCGATTCGCTTCAAAGGATCAGAAAGCACCTGAAAAGCCTTGTTGTTTACTGTAGAAAGCTCCAATATTTCGGCTTGCTTCTCCGCATCCTCATTCACGTAGAAATCAGGATGAAAGCGCTTGCTCAATTCATAGAATTTCTTCTTAAGCTTTTGCTCATCTATGCCAAAGCTTAATGGCAAATCATAAAATTCGAAATAGTTTATATCGCTCATTTAAGCTTTTAGATCAATGAAAACATTCTAATTAATTCAATTATAAATTAATTAATGACATGTTTTAGGATATCACTTCCAAAAACAAAGACCATCAGTGAAACTAGAATTACGAAACCAACCATTTGAGCACGTTCCATAAACTTATCACCTAGAGGCTTACCTTTTATCATTTCAATCAATAAAAATACGGCATGACCTCCATCTAAAGCAGGAATCGGCAATAAATTCATTAAAGCTAATGCCATAGACAGTAATCCCACAAGGCTCCAAAATTTTACCCAATTAACGGTTCCGCCAAACATGGTTGCAATACCAATCGGACCAGTAAATGCTTTATTTGCTTTAACCTGCCCCGTAGCTACTTTCCCTAAGCCTTTGGCATTATCCATGAATGAACCCCAAGCTTTTGACGCTCCAACGGGTAGTGAACCAATAAAACCATATTCAACTGTCTCTATTGGAACATTAAAATATTGAGGAATTGCAATCCCAATCGTTCCATCTTCTGCAACCTGAGTTTGAATTTCCAAAGTTTTATTTTCACGAACAAGGCTTAGCGCAACAACTTTATTTTTATTGGCCTGCACTTCCGATTTAAATTCATCGTAAAACACAATTGGTTTAGAATTCACAGCTAGAATACTATCTCCAACCTGAAGTCCAGCCTTTTCAGCATTGCCACCCGGAGCAACTTGAACGATACCCGATAATTTGACCCTTGGCTCAACAAACTGTCCGATGCCAAGGTCTGACACTTTTTCAAGGATATTTCCCGGAACCTGAATGGTTTTAATTTCAGAACCACGGACAACACTCAATTCGCTATTTCCTAGGAGCACTTTTGAGCTTGTTAACTCATCGAAACGAACAATAGGCTTACCATTAACTGCCGTAATACGATCACCAGTTTGGAGTCCGATTTCTTTACCTATAAGCCCTGGAGCAATACCATCAGGCAATTTATCATTCGGAATGAAGGTCTCCCCATTTTTTAGAGTTAACATCCAAAAAATAAAAATACCCAAAACAATATTTACTGTTACCCCACCAAGCATCACAATTAATCGCTGCCATGCTGGTTTTGAGCGAAATTCCCAGGGCTCTGGCGGTCCGGCCAATTGTTCGGTATCCATAGATTCATCAATCATCCCTGATATCTTCACATAGCCCCCTAATGGAAGCCAGCCAATGCCATATTCACAACCTTTATAATTGAAGCTGAATAATTTAAATCCCCAAGCATCAAAAAACAGGTAAAACTTCTCTACCCTAATGCCAAATGCACGGGCTGCGAAAAAATGCCCTGCTTCGTGTAAAATGATTAAAATTGATAATCCCAATAACAGCTGACCCGTCATTACTAATCCATCCATGCTTTTCTCTTATTTTATTTAAAATTAAAAATTACTATTTAACACTAGTTCCTGCGCATACATGCGCGTATTTTTATCGGTTTCCATATAATCTTGAAGTGTCGGATTTTCCACAAAAGCCATTTCGCTCATACATTTTTCAATCACATCACTCATCTGCAAGAATCCAATACGCATATTCAAAAATTCGGCCACAACCACTTCATTCGCTGCATTGATCACACATGGCATATTTCCACCTGTATTTAAGGCTTCAAAAGCTAAAGCTAAGTTACGGAACGTCTTTTTGTCAGCCTCCTCAAAACTCAAATTGGGATAATCCATAAAGTTAAACCTCGGAAAGGTGTTTTCTATCCTTTGAGGATATGCAAGCGCGTATTGAATCGGCAATTTCATATCGGGAAGACCCATTTGTGCCTTCATCGATCCATCTTTAAATTGTACAATTGAATGCACAATAGACTGAGGATGTACGATGACGTCAATTTGCGAAGCATCCAAATCAAAAAGCCATTTGGCCTCAATAACCTCCAAACCTTTATTCATTAAGCTTGCCGAATCGATCGTAATCTTTTCGCCCATCACCCAATTGGGGTGTTTTAATGCCTCCTTGCGACTGATTGTCGATAAAAACTCAGCATCACGACCGCGGAATGGTCCGCCTGAAGCCGTTAAATATATTTTTTCAATCGGATTCCGCTCCTCCCCTGCTAAACATTGAAAGATGGCAGAATGCTCCGAATCAACAGGCAAAATCTTCACGCCATGTTCTTTG
>NZ_JBIILQ010000150.1:0-6910 GCF_044232565.1 Daejeonella sp.
ATCTGGGACAAGCCTTCTGGAATGACCAATATATTGCTCAAACCACTAGCTGGGATTTAGGACAAGTATCGCCACCTCTCAAAGCGTATATTGATCAAATAACTGATAAAAATCTTAAAATCTTAATTCCGGGCTGTGGCAATTCTTATGAAGCAGAGTATCTTTTAGAACAAGGATTTACCAATGTAAACCTCATTGATATCGCTCCAGAATTAGTAGAAAAGCTAAAAACAAAATTTGAAGCTAAGCCCAATATTAACATTATTTTGGGAGATTTCTTTGAACATGCGGGTGAATATGATTTGATTTTAGAGCAGACTTTTTTTTGTGCCCTAGATCCCATTTTGCGTAAAAACTATGTTGAGAAAATGGCTAGCCTATTAAAAAGTGATGGTAAAATTGCTGGCCTTCTATTTTCTAAGATTTTTGAAATGGCTGGCCCACCGTTTGGTGGTACAAAGGATGAATATCAAGAACTATTTGAAAATAAGTTCGATTTTAAAATTTTTGATGCTTGTTACAATTCATTCGATAAAAGATTAGGGAATGAACTCTTTATTGTTTTCACTAAAACGAGCCTTAAGGCCTAGTTTTAATTGTAACCTTTGTTACCGAGCTACGAAATTTTAGTCGCCATCTTTGTACAAAGAATTTAAAATATTATGGAAAATTTAGACACAAATAATACAATGCCAAGAATTGGTGATTTTGCTCCAGATTTCGAAGCTGTTACAACTACAGGTAATCTTAAATTTTCAGAATTTAATAAAGGAAGTTGGGTAGTATTTTTCTCGCATCCAGCAGATTTTACCCCGGTTTGTACAACAGAGATGAGTGGTTTTGCTTTGGAAAAAGATTTTTTTAGTGCCCACAACGCAAAATTAATTGGCTTAAGTATTGATAGTATACATGCCCATATTGCTTGGGTTAATGCTGTAAATGAAAAAACTGGTGTTTTGTTTGAATTTCCAATCATTGCGGATATTGATATGAGTGTTTCCAAACTTTATGGAATGCTTCAGCCAGGTGAAAGTGAAACTGCAGCCGTTAGAGCTGTATTTATTATCGATCCAGTTGGAAAGGTTAGATTGGTAATGTATTACCCTTTAAATGTTGGGCGTAATATGGATGAAATCAAAAGAACGCTGCTTGCACTTCAAGTTTCTGATGAGCATAAAGTAGCAATGCCTTTAAATTGGCAGCCTGGCGACAAGGTAATCGTGCCTGCACCAAAAACAATTGAGGCACTTGCAGAAAGAAAAAATAGTAATCTAGAAATGGTAGATTGGTACCTAGCTAAAAAAGAATTGTAATTAGATATTTAATAAAATTAAAACCCAAAAATTATGTTTTTTCAACACATTTATGATAAGAGTCTTGCACAAGCAAGTTATTTTATAGGCTGTCAGAAAGCTGGAGTTGCGGCTGTAATCGACCCAAAGCGTGATGTGGATACGTACTTAGAAATTGCTAAGGCGAATAACATGACAATCACTCATATTTTCGAAACGCATATCCATGCAGATTTTCTTGCTGGTTCACGTGAATTAGCCAAATTAACAGGAGCAGAAATGTTCTTGTCTGATGAGGGCGGACCAGGATGGGAATATGAATTTAAGCATCATGGCCTAAAGGATGGCGATAAAGTACAGATTGGTAATCTTACCATGGAAGTATTACACACTCCAGGTCATACTCCGGAAAGCATCAGCTTTTTGCTAACTGATAATCCTGCTACAAAGGAGCCTGTGATGTTATTTACCGGCGACTTCGTATTTGTGGGTGATGTTGGTCGCCCGGATTTACTTGAAAAAGCTGCTGGGATGGTCGGTACTATGGATGCTGGAGCAAAGGAAATGTACAAATCGATCAATAAATTTGCAGCTCTGCCCGACTATATCCAGGTTTGGCCAGGTCATGGTGCAGGTTCTGCATGCGGCAAAGCGCTTGGTGCTGTGCCAAGTACTACCGTTGGCTATGAAAAAGTGAGAAACTGGGCCTTTCAGTATGATAATGATGAAAAGGGTTTCGTACAATATCTTTTAGCCGATCAGCCTGAACCACCTAAGTATTTTGCAATGATGAAAAGTCTGAATAAGATTGATCGCCCATTGTTAACGGAAGTGCCTACTCTTAAAAAATTAAGTGCAGCTGATCTTAAAGATGCGATGGCTAAGGGCATGAAAGTGCTTGACGCAAGAGATAAAGTAGAATTTGCAGCAGGGTTTATTCCTGGAACAATGAATATTCAAGGTAATAACTCTTTCGCTACTTGGGCGGGATGGTTCCTAAAGTATGATGAGCAATTTATAATCTTAGCCGACGAATCTAAGTTGGATGATCTCACAAGAAAATTGATGCGTATCGGATTAGATAATATCTATGGCTATGTTCCTTCCACCTCAGTATGGACTGAAGCTGGTGGCCATTTGGAAAAAGCAAACGTAGTTTCAATTGAAGAGGCCAAAAACTTGATGAAGGAGGATGTGCAAATTGTGGATCTTAGAGGTGTATCTGAATATAACTCTGGCCATATCGCTCATGCCGACAATGTGTTTGTAGGTACATTGCCCCAAAATTTGGATAAAATCAGTAAAGATAAAAAGGTATTAATCCACTGTCAGGGTGGAGATAGAGCAGCAATTGCTTATTCAATCTTGATAAAAAATGGTTTTACTAATGTCTCAAACTATTCTGGTGGTATCAATGAATGGGTAAATAAAGGCGAACCATTGGTCTCCTAATTAGTAAATTAAATTGCTATTAAAAAGCTGTCAAATTATTTTTGGCAGCTTTTTTTATGTGCAACATATGTTACAAAATCAAGCCTCTTTATTCGCGATTTTTGTTTAGTTAAATAATGATCATGAAAATAGAACAGATTTACACTGGATGTTTAGCACAAGGTGCATACTACATCACAAGCAATGGCGAAGCTGCCATTATTGACCCTCTTCGCGAAGTTAAGCCTTACCTAGATAGGCTTACAAAAGATGGGGTTAAACTCAAATACATTTTTGAAACTCATTTTCATGCCGATTTCGTTAGTGGGCATGTGGATCTAAGTAAAGAAACTGGTGCTCCTATTGTCTACGGACCAAATGCAACTTGTGAGTTCGATTGTATTTCTGCCACTGATGGGCAGGAGTTTAAAGTAGGCGACCTAACAATTAAGGTTTTACATACCCCAGGTCATACAATGGAAAGCACTACTTTTCTGCTCAAGGATGAGAGTGGTAAAGATCATTGCATCTTTAGTGGCGACACACTCTTCCTCGGTGATGTTGGTCGCCCGGATCTGGCTCAAAAAGCAGCGCACATGACTATGGAAGAGCTTGCAGGCTTACTTTACGATAGCTTGATGAATAAAATTATGCCGCTTGCAGATGATGTTATTGTTTATCCGGCGCATGGTGCAGGGAGTGCTTGTGGTAAAAATATGATGACTCAAACCGTAGATACTTTGGGAAATCAAAAGCGCATGAACTATGCGCTTAATCAGCCAAATAAAGAAGCATTTGTGAAGGCTGTGACGGATGGTTTAACACCTCCACCTGCTTATTTCGGATTGAATGTGGCTATGAACAAAAAGGGCTATGAAAGCTTCGAATCAGTCCTAAAACATGGCATGAAAGCTTTAAGTCCGGATGAGTTTGAAGTCGCTGCCGAATCTACAGACGCCCTAATTCTAGATACTAGAGATAATAGTATTTTCTATCGCGGCTTTATTCCGCAGTCTGTGAATATTGGCTTAGATGGTGATTTCGCCCCTTGGGTTGGTGCACTTATTGTTGATGTAAAGCAAGCTATTCTATTGGTTACGGATGAAGGAAGAGAAGAAGAGGCCATAACTCGTTTAAGTCGTGTTGGATTTGACAATGTTCTCGGACATCTTAAAGGTGGTTTCGAAGCATGGTTAAAATCTGGTAAGGAAGCTGATATCGTAGATCGTATCACTGCAGAGCAATTTGCTAATGAAGTTAAAATTGGGCATGATAAAGTGGTAGACTTAAGAAGAGAGAGTGAATATTCTGCTGAACATGTTGAGGATGCATTTAATAGACCACTTGATTATATCAACGACTGGATTAAAGATGTGAACCCAAAAGAACACTTCTTTATACACTGTGCTGGTGGCTATAGAAGTATGGTGGCAGCCTCTATTCTTCAGGCTCGCGGCTATAGAAATTTTACCGAAATAGCTGGTGGATTTAAGGCAATAGCCGAAACTAATGTTCCAAAAACAGATTTTGTTTGCCAAAGTAAAACCATGCATTCTTAATAATTTCCCTACATAATGCCTATTAAAACAATTATTGGGAGCAGCGCTCCCAATAATTGTTTGTTTTTAATTCTATTTCCGTATATTACTATTGCATGCAAGGCTTAAAAGAAAATAAATTTCAATTTGCATTACTCGTATTGGTGAATGCCTTTGTGGGTGCCATGATTGGTTTAGAACGATCCATTATGCCTGGTTTTGGCAATGTGGAATTCGGACTAAGTGCCAATGCAGCTTTAATGTCTTTTATTATCGCATTCGGAATTAGTAAATCGCTAAGCAATTACGCTGTTTCTCAACTCAGCAAAAAGTTTAATCGCAAAACTATTCTTATAATCGGTTGGATTTTCGCTCTTCCAGTCCCTTTTATGCTCATGTATGCTCCTAATTGGAATTGGGTAATTGCTGCTAATATTTTGTTGGGTATTAACCAGGGACTAGCATGGAGCTCTACGGTAATCATGAAAATTGATTTGGTAGGTGGGAAAAATCGTGGCTTGGCCATGGGAATTAATGAATTTGCAGGTTATCTTTCAGTTGGTCTTGCCGCTTGGTTGGCAAGTTCCATAGCATCAGATTATGGCTATGCTTATTTTCCTTTTATTCCGGGTATATTATTTTCCTTTGCCGGATTGTTAATCACGGTATTCTTAGTGAAAGATACCACTCATTTCGTACAAACAGAAAGTTTGGTAAGTAAACTCCCTCTTTTTGATAATGTATGGAAGGAAACAAGTTGGAAGCATCAGAATTTAGGTTCTGTAAGCTTAAATGGCCTAGTTAATAATCTAAATGATGGAGTAGTTTGGGGCTTGCTGCCAATGCTATTGATTCAAAGAGGATTTAGCATTACTCAAATTGGCTTAATTGCCGCAATTTATCCCGCAGTTTGGGGCATATCTCAACTTTTTACCGGTAAATTAGGCGATAGTCACTGCAAAAAGCAAATTATTACCGCTGGAATGTTAGTCCAAGCACTAGCCATTTTAATTATTGCGATTGCCTCCTCTCTTCCATTTTTAATTCTTGCCTCTATTCTCCTTGGTTTCGGAACGGCTATGGTTTATCCTAATTTCCTCTCCGTAATTGCCGAAGGAACACATCCTAAACAACGTGCCGAAAGTTTAAGTATTTTCCGCCTTTGGCGCGATAGTGGCTATGTAATTGGAGCAATTTTAAGCGGATTTTTGGCAGACATGTTTGGCATTAGCCAAGCTTTATATATTGTGGCCGCCATTACCGCCATTGCTGGAATAATTGCCAACTACAGGATGTGCTGCACTACAAAAACCTTTTGGAAAAGCGACTATTGTGTGCCTACATACTAATCTGTTCTATATTCGCCCAGTAAAATCTCGCCTTTCTCATTTGTAACCTTTGTTACTTATAAACGAAAACTTAGGCACTACCTTTGTATAAGTTTTAAATTAATAGGGGGCTAAAACCATGAAAGATGTATTATTAAATAATTGGAGTATCGTTCGATTTCTTCGTTTAGGAATCGGATTGGCAATTATTGTTCAAGCAGTTGTAGCTACTGATATTTTATTCGGATTAGCAGGTTTGCTTTTTACAGGTATGGCACTCTTTAATGCTGCTTGCTGTGGCGTTGGTGGATGCGCTACTCCACCTCCGACAAAAAAATCAGCTTCGAAGGAAATCTCCTATGAAGAGGTAGTTTAACATAAAAGCTTTAAAAAATATAGACATGACATTTAATGAATTAATACAATCTGATAAGCCAGTGCTTGTAGATTTTTTTGCTGAGTGGTGTGGACCATGTAAAGTTATGGCCCCAATTTTAAAGGAAGTAAAACAGGAAGTAGGTGATGCAGCTAGTATTTTAAAGGTTGATGTAGATAAAAATCCGCAAGCCGCTGCCCAATTTCAAGTGCAAGGTGTTCCAACCTTAATACTTTTTAAAAATGGTGAGGTTTTGTGGCGTCAAAGTGGGGTAGTTCCCAAAAATGGTATAGTAGGTGTAATTAACAAGTTCTCAATCTAAATTATATGTTAAACTTTCTAAAAAAATTATTTACATCAGCCGAAAAGCCAAATCTTAAGGCACTTATAGAAGAAGGTGCTTTCTTGGTTGATGTGCGTTCGCCGCAAGAATATGCTCAATCTAAAGTGAAAGGATCTGTGAATATTCCACTCGATAGTATTTCTCAGCAGATTGCTAAATTCAAAGACAAAAAACATATTATCGTATTCTGCCGTAGTGGAAATAGAAGCTCACAGGCAAAAGCTATTCTGCAAAGAAATGGATTTACGAATGTAGTTAATGGTGGAACTTTCGGAAATGTAAATCAATTTGTAAAATAAATCGAGCATAAAAACTGTAAATAGATTAATCATTGACTTGGATAATCTATTTGCGATAGGCTTAATCATTAATAAATTACCTAATATGAAATCAATTATTGTAGACGTAAGATCGGTTGACGAGTTTAATATGGATGGACATGCTCTGTGTAGTGTAAATTATCCACTAGATCAAATAGAAAGTCATATCGATACTTTGCGCGAGTTCGATGAAATTATTATGGTTTGCAGAAGCGGAAATCGTGTAAATATGGCCATGGCTATGCTTGCGGCACATGGCATCACTAATGTGATCAATAAAGG
>NZ_JBIILQ010000151.1:0-6840 GCF_044232565.1 Daejeonella sp.
ATCCTCCTTATTAAAAAAGACTAGGGTTAAACAAAGGGGAAAATAGTCAAAATATAATTAACTTCCATTCTTGACCCTAATAAGCGAGCAATCTAATTATTAAACGGTAAACGATTTTGCTTTTTCCAGTGCTCGATCTAGTCCCGAACTATCCTTACCCCCTGCTGTGGCAAAAAATGGTTGACCACCTCCACCACCTTGAATTTCTTTAGCAAGCTCACGAACAATATTCCCTGCATTCAAACCTCTTTCCTTAACTAGGTTTTCTGAAAGCATTACCGTAAGACTTGGTTTACCATCTATTTCACAAGCTAGCACAAGCAAAAGATTATCTAAAAGATCTTTCAAGGCATAAGCTAAGTTTTTTACCGCATCTGTATTTGGCAAATCGACTTTCTTAGCCAAGAAATTAATACCATTTATCGAAACCACTTCCTTGATAAGTTCATGTTTAAGTCCCGCAGAACGTTCTAGTATATTTTTTTCAATTTCTTTTTTTAGGCGGCTGTTTTCTTCGATTAAACTTTCAACGGACTTAAACAGATCAGCTGGGTTTTTCAATAGATCTTTAAGGCCTTTGATCTGTTCATTTTGCCCATTAATAAATTGTTCAGCGGCATTTGCAGTTATTGCTTCAATTCTTCGTACACCCGCTGCAACTGCACTTTCAGATATAATTTTAAAAAAACCAAGTTGACCAGTTGCTTTCGCATGAGTTCCACCACATAATTCTTTTGAAAAGGAATCATCAAAGGTAATTACACGAACAAAATCACCATACTTTTCACCAAAAAGTGCGGTAACGCCTGAACTTAAAGCCACTTGATAAGGAATATTTCTTTCCTCTTTCAAAGAAATATTTTCACGGATTTTTTGGTTTACAATGCGCTCAACTTCAGCTATTTCTTGATCTGACACCTTAGAAAAATGCGAGAAATCGAAACGCAGGTATTCATCATTTACCAGCGAGCCTTTCTGGTTCACATGAGCGCCTAAAACTTGTTTTAAAGCAGCATGAAGTAAATGTGTGGCTGAGTGATTATTTTCAGTTGCCATTCTCTTTAATGGGTCAACAAGCGCTCTAAAAGCATTTTTTGGCTCCTCCGGAATCAGATCCAAATAATGAATAATTAGTCCGTTTTCCTTTTTAGTATCCTTTACTTCGTATTCAAACAATCCGGTTAAATCCTCAATCTTCCCGGTATCTCCTGCTTGTCCGCCACTCTCTGCATAAAAAGGAGTACGATTTAACACTACTTGAAACTGTTCTTTACCTTTAGCAGTAACTTTACGATATTTTAGAATTTTACATTCACTTTCAAGTTGATCATAACCAAGAAACTCAACCTCATCACCTTCATTTGCAATCACCCAATCGCCCGTATCAATAGCGGTAGCAGCGCGTGAACGTTGTTTTTGCTGCTGAAGTTCTGCTTCAAAACCTTCCATATCAATAGTCCAGCCTTTTTCTCGAGCCATTAATTCGGTAAGATCGATTGGGAAACCAAAAGTATCATAAAGCTCAAAAGCAAAATCTCCTTTAATCGTTTTATCATTGGTTTCAAAACGCTCAAAACGCTGAATACCTGTTGCTAAGGTTCTTAAAAACGAAACCTCTTCCTCAAGCACAACTTTTTGAACAAAATCTTGTTGTTTTTTAAGTTCAGGAAAAACGCCATCAAACTGATCCGCTAAAATAGGTACCAATTTATTCAGGAAAGGTTCTTTTAGATCAAGAAAAGTATAGGCATATCGTACGGCTCTTCTTAAGATTCTCCTAACCACATACCCAGCCTTATTATTAGATGGAAGTGTTCCATCGGCAATACAAAAACAAATAGCACGAATATGGTCAGACATTACACGCATAGCTACAGCAGAGCCCCAACCCTCTTCTCCAGGATTTGAATTACCGTTGTAAGGGATCCGAGATTGCTCAGAAATAAATTGAATCAGTGGCTGAAATACATCAGAATCATAATTTGAGGTTTTATTCTGAATCACTCTTACTAAACGCTCAAGGCCCATACCGGTATCAACATGCTGATTGGGAAGCTTCTCGAGAGACCCATTTTTCAATCGGTTATACTGCATGAATACATTATTCCAAATCTCAATTACCTGAGGGTCATCCTGGTTTACAAGTGTACTGCCATCTACCTTTTTGCGTTCAGCATTAGTACGCATGTCAACATGAATCTCGGAGCATGGTCCGCAGGGACCAGTTTCGCCCATTTCCCAGAAATTGTCCTTTTTGTTCCCCAAAAGAATACGATCTTCAGAAATATATTGTTTCCAAATGTCAAAGGCTTCTTGATCTTTAGGCAGTCCATCTTTTTCATCCCCTTCAAAAACGCTAACATAGAGCTTATCTTTAGGGATTTTATATACTTCGGTAAGAAGTTCCCAGCTCCAGGCGATGGCCTCCTTTTTAAAATAATCGCCAAAACTCCAGTTTCCAAGCATTTCGAACATAGTATGATGATAGGTATCAATACCCACCTCTTCTAAATCATTGTGCTTTCCAGAAACCCGTAAACAGCGTTGAGTATCTGCAACTCGCAAATGTTTAATTGCCGCTTCACCTAGAAAAAGATCTTTAAACTGATTCATACCCGCATTAGTGAACATCAATGTAGGATCGTCTTTAACCACAATTGGTGCTGATGGGACAATTTGATGGCCTTTTGCGGCAAAAAAGTCTAAAAAACTCTGTCTAATCTCTTTGGTAGTCATGCTTGATTTGCTAATTTGCAAATATAAATATAGAAGCGGAATTGTATGCGGAGAATGTAATATTATTTAGCTTATTTATCTGATTTAAATAAAAAAAAATGGAGAGTAAATAGGCTTAATATTTGCTAGAAATAAATAATTGTAAGGCTTATTTCTGTAATCTGCTTATTAATGTTCAAATTTATTATTTTTACACTAGAAATTAAGGCATGCCGTACAAAGATCGAGAAATAGAGAAATTATATTATACGATGGGTGAAGTAACCCAACTATTTGATGTAAATGCGTCACAAATACGTTATTATGAACGTGAGTTTGAGATTCTCCAACCCAAGAAGAATAAAAAAGGCAACCGCCTTTTTAGTCCGGAGGATGTAGAAAACCTAAAAATCATTTTTAGCCTTGTAAAAGACAAAGGATTTACCCTACAGGGCGCCAAAGATCATCTTCGCAGTAATAAAAGCGAGGTAAAAGAAAATCAAAAAGTAATTGACTCACTAGAACGACTGAAACAATTCCTCCTGGAGGTTAAAGAAAAGCTCTGAATTCATGAAACAGCTTGAAGAACCAGTAAATGGTAGGTTGAAGATCTTTTTTATCTTGAATCGAAGGTCAGGCAACAGAAATTTAAATGATTTAATTAAGCTTATTGATCAAAAGTCGAAGTCTCATCCTTTTGAATATACCATCCACTTTCTAGATTCATTTTTAACGAATTTAATTCTAAAGGAAATAAATCAATATAAACCTAGTATTGTGGCTGTCGCCGGAGGTGATGGCACCATAAGTTTAATAGCCAGCCTTCTTTCAGGAAGCCCAATTCCCCTCGCTATTATTCCCTTTGGATCTGCAAATGGAATGGCAAAAGATTTAGAAATCCCAGTAGAAATTGAAGAATCAATTGAAATTTTATTAACAGGATCGATAAAAAAGATTGATTTAATTAAAATAAACGACCGTTATTGTTTACATCTTGCTGATATTGGGCTAAATGCAAGAGTGGTAAATCGATTTGAGAAGGATCTTAAAAGGGGGCTTTTAACCTATGCTAAGCACCTTTTCGGGGAAATGTTTTTTCTCAAAAATTATATTTTCCATATTGTATACGATGGAAAAAAAATACGTCGAAAAGGAGTATCCATCACCTTTGCCAACGCCTCCAAATATGGCACAGGTGCGGTAATAAATCCCGAAGGAAAACTAGATGATGGAAAATTTGAGCTTGTACTTGTAAAACCCTTCCCGAAAATTAAATTATTTTCTATCGTTTGGAAAATGTTTACGAATCAATTGCATACCTCTGATTATGTTGAGATTTTTAGCTGCAAAAAGGCTGTAGTTTTTAGCAATAAAAAAACAACCCTTCAAATTGATGGGGAAGTTATTGGAAAGGTCAAAGAAATACGATTAGAGAGCCTTGAGAAAGTCATAAAAGTGATAGTTCCCAAATATTAATGAAGCGCACATTCATAAACCATTTTACCCATTTTTGAATGGTGATCAATTACCCATGTCGAAATATTAATACTACCATCAGCCTCCAATCGAAGTTTAAAAAAACCCTTCTCTTTAATTCCAAATTTTAGGTTTTTACCTTCTCTAAGTACATATTTAAGTTTTGATCCCGCCCCACTTACCAAGTAATGATTACCATCTTTGGAGATATGTTGCAGATTATGCTCATGCCCAGCAGCATAGATAAGCCCCGGGTGACTCTTAAAAATATCTATTAAACGCTTCCTAAGACGTCTATATCTTGGATGTGCGATATCTTCTTTTGCGCCAAAATATTTACGATAAATAGGTAATAAGGAACCAATTAATGGAAGTGGAACATAAGCCTTCTTATGGTAAATGGTAAATGGAAAAAGATGATGCTTCAACTTATAGCGTCCACCATGAATCGCGTAACTATAAACTGGTGCATGACCAGCAATAAGAATTCTCTTTCCATAATTATTCTCTATAATGGTAGTCAGCTGTTTAAAAAACTCCTCTTCAGTTTCAACTCCACATCCGCAATCCTCACCAATTGGCCTGAAACCTGGCTGAAGCCACCATTGCGTATTAATCAAAATGATGGTTAGTTTTGAATTAATATTGATTTCGGTTGGGCCTGGACAGCCTTTTTCGGGGAACATGACCTTCTCTAAAAAAAGCTCCTCTAAATATTTCTCTTGTCGGATTACATAATCATAACCATCCGGACGTCCTTTATTCCAATCGTGATTTCCTGAAATGAATAATACCTTACCCTGGTACTCTCTCAAGGCATTTTTATGGGCAATTAAGCCATTTTCAGCATCTTTCCTTAGGATATTACCTATCGGAGGCAATCCGCGAGGGTAAATATTATCCCCCAAAAATATTACGGCAGAATCTTGTTCCTTCCTGAAATGGGAAGCCAATGTTTCTAGAACGGGATCGGGTCCATGCCGATGGACATTTCCAGTATCCCCGATTAAAAAAACATCAAATGAATTAATATCATTTTCTTTTGATTGCATGTATAATCATTTTTAAAAAATAAAATACTTACCAATCTAATTTAGTTTTACTTAAAAATGCGGCTATACCCTTTTTACAATCGGCGGATGATCTTGTTTGCACATTTAAACCAATAGCAAGATTGAGTCCCTCCTCAAGTGAAAGATCCTGAATTGATGTCAAAAGTTGTTTAGTAACGGTGATTGAATTTGATGATGCACCCTCAACTATTTTTTTAGCATATGACTCCACCGCAGAAGCAATACCGTCCTTTTCAATGATAAAATTAACCAAACCATAACTTGAAGCTGTTTTAGCATCGATAAGCTCGCCACTTAACAGTAATTCTTTTACCCTCCCCTCACCTAGTTTTCTTATTAAAAAGCAAGAAACAAGAGCAGGAACAAAACCAATTTTAACTTCTGTATATCCGAATTTGGCTTCGGGAACTGCAAATACCACATCACAAACAGACGTCAATCCACAACCACCAGCAATTGCATGGCCTTCAACCTGAGCAATAACAAGCTTCGGAGACCGATAAATAGTCAGGAAAAGCTCTTTAAGCGTATAGGTATCGGTAAAATTCTCAACATCCGTATTTTGTTGAAGTTGCTGCAGGTATTCAAGATCTGCACCAGCACTAAACACCTCCCCATTCGCTTTCAGTACAATTACTTTTACATTTGCATCATTAATGGCTTCTTTAAAGGCATTTGCAAGCAATTTAACAAGTTCCAAACTTAATGCATTACGCTTATCTGGACGATTAATGGTAATGTAGGCAATCCTTTCTGATTTACTAAAAGTTATTAAATCCATAGCTGGGGTTTTCTCTATTTATTTTAGATTCAGGGAATCAAAAGTAACCGAAATTTTAAAGTTTAACTATATATGCAGGGTTTTTCTTTAAGGTAAGACAATTTACATCTAATTTCCTCGCTTCAGCTAGCCATTTCTTTGATTTATAGTCGGGAATATTTGATTCAATTATCAATGTTTTAAAATTTACCTGATTCTTTAAGTTCTGGAGATTAAGAACTTTAAGATTTTGTATTAGAACGACATCAACTTCTATTTTATTGGCTACAACCAAATTATTAAACTCGTTTTTCCACCTCAGTACTTTAAAATTGCCGAATTGCATAAATTGAGACCCTGCCCAATACTCATTATTTGTAAATTGTTCTCCCATACGCTTAAAGTGTATTTCGTCAATACCCCTACTTGAAATTGATGGTTTAATGGAATAATTCAAGAGTTTATCAAGCGAATCAATATCACTAACAACAACACTTTGACCTTGATATATGTAGGCGATAGCTGTGTTTTTTCGGAGGCTATAAAAAATTAGCTCATGCCTTGTAAAATTTCTAATAGATTTAATTGAAAAGCTCATTGCCAATACAAAAACTGTCAATAATCCCAACCAAACAACACTTTTCTTTTGAAAGGAATGCCAGAAAATAAAAAGAATTAGAAGGAAAGTAATTAAGAATAACTCAAAATTATTAATCCATAATCCGTCTATGGCTGAAAAAGGTAATTTTTCAATTTTATATAAAATACCATTTGTGGAGTTGATTAGCCAATTTAAGAATATGCCTAAAAACTGAT
>NZ_JBIILQ010000152.1:0-6836 GCF_044232565.1 Daejeonella sp.
TACGATTCAACAAAGGTGATTGCGCAGCAGTTGTTTGCAAAGCTGAATAGGTATCAAATTCGAGGTACTTACCAATCTCAGGGTGGTTCTGAGTTTCAGCTTAATTCCATTAATGTGCCGCAGGGATCGGTACAAGTTATTGCAGGTACTTTGCCCTTACAAGAGGGAGTGGATTTTACGGTTGATTATAATATTGGTCTAGTTAGAATTTTAAATCAGGCTTTATTGAATTCTGGTCAGCAGATTAGAATCAAAATGGAGAATAATGAGCTTTTTGGGATGCAGCAAAGATCGCTCACCGGCTCGAGGTTTGATTTTAAAGTAAGTGATAAGCTAAATTTGGGGGGAACGTTCATGAACCTTACCGAAAAGCCACTTACACAAAAGGTGAACTATGGCGAAGAAGCGATTTCAAATACCATTTGGGGCTTTGACGTAAACTATAGCTCTCCTTCGAGATGGCTAACCCGGATGGTTGATAAAATTCCATTTATCAATACTAAAGAGCCTTCAAGCATAACCTTTTCGGGCGAATATGCTCAATTTATTCCGGGTCATCCGAGAGCCTTAAATTTTGCTGGTAGCACAAACGGTGCGAGTTATCTTGATGATTTTGAAGCGAGTAGGTCCTTAATTGATATCAAGAGTGCAATCTCTTGGCAGATATCCGGAACACCGAAGTTTTTCCCGGAATCAAACTTTAATAATGATCTTGCCTATGGTTTTAATAGAGCACGACTAGCTTTTTACAATATTGATCCTATATTTTTCATCGCTGGCAACTCACTTACCCCCGATAATATAAAGAGAGATAAAGGTGAATTGTCAAATCATTATGTGAGACAAGTGTTTGAGCGTGAGGTATTTCCTTTTAAAGAGTCTAATACAGGCCAAGCGATAATCTTACCTACCTTCGACCTCGCCTATTATCCGAATACTCGTGGCCCCTATAACTTTACAAGCACAGGTTTAACGCCAAGCGGGAATCTGGCAAATCCAAAAAGCAGATGGGGCGGTGTATTTAGGAAGCTTGACACGAATGACTTTGAAGCGCTGAATATCGAATTTATTGAGATTTGGATGCTTGATCCTTTCATCTATAAAACAAATAGTCAGGGTGGTGATTTATATTTCAACCTTGGAAATATCAGTGAAGACATTCTGAAGGATGGACGTAAAGCCTTAGAAAACGGGCTAGCGCCAGATGGCAGTTCCACAAAAACAGATCCAACTATTTGGGGTAGAGTGCCGAAACTTCAGCCGGTTATTCAGGCATTTGATAATAATCCTACTGCCAGACAGTATCAAGATGTTGGTATTGATGGAATTAGCTCGGTGGATGAACGTCAGCAGTTTAGCACTTTCTTAAACCAAACGAAAGTTGTTTTGACTCCTCAGGCCGCCACTGATTTGGAATCCGACCCTGCATCAGATGATTTTCAATATTATCGTGGATCTAACCTAGATCAGGCGAATGCTGGAATACTAAAAAGATACGAAAAGTATAATAATACCGAGGGGAACTCCAAAACACAACAGCAGTCGATAGACCAGACAGGGATTGAAAACACCGCAGCCACGTCTTTCCCTGATGGGGAGGATATTAACCGGGATAATAATTCTACGCTGGCGGATGAGTATTTTCAATATAAACTGTCGATTCGCCCTAAAGATTTACAGACTGTTGGCAACAATTTTATTTCGGATATTCTTACAACAACAGTAAAGCTTGCCAATGGTAAGCAGGAGTCGGTTCGTTGGATTCAGTTTAAAATACCAATCACCGACTACATTCAGAAAGTGGGGAATATTGAGGATTTTAAATCGATTAGGTTTATTAGGATGTTCACCACAGATTTTGCAGACACCGCCATCATGCGTATGGCTAAATTGCAACTAGTACGTGGCGAATGGCGCAAGTACAATGCTGAGAATAGTCCCGCGAAAGTTATTTCTGACCCAGCACTAAACAATCCGGGGCTCGACAATTCATCTGTTGATATAAGCACAGTAAATATCGAAGAAAATGGTAAGCGTACGCCAATTCCTTACGTGCTTCCTCCGGGAATTACTAGAGAGATTGATTTCACCAATTTTAGAGGAGAATCACGCCAAAATGAGCAGTCGCTCGCCCTAAATGTTAAAAATTTAAGAGATGGCTATGGCCGCGCAACTTTCCGAACTACATCCAATGATTTTCGCTCTTATAGACGCATGGAAATGTTTATTCATGCTGAAGGTAATCAGGTAAAAGACAATGATTTACGTGCCTTTTTAAGGGTTGGTACAGATAATCAGGATAATTACTACGATTATGATGTTCCGCTAAAAGTGACTAATCCGGGGACTAATGACCCGGGACTTATCTGGCCTGAGCAAAATAAATTAAATGTGGAGCTGAGGTTGTTACTTGAAGCTAAGGCTGCACGTAATCGAGCCAAATTCCAGGGGCAACCATGGCCAATAAATGTTCCTTTTATTTATCAGGATGGAGTGAATATCATCACAGTAAAAGGTCAGCCCGACCTAAGTAGAGTACGTGTTTATATGCTCGGTGTTCGAAATCCATTGCGAAATGAAGCCAACCGTGGGCTGGATGATGGTCTTGATAAATCGGCGCAGATTTGGTTTAATGAACTCAGGCTTACCGATTTTGATGAAGGTGGTGGCTGGGGAGCAACGGCACGTATGAATGCAAAGCTTGCCGATTTTGCTGATATCACCATTTCTGGAAGTAAAAGTACCTTCGGCTTCGGTTCAATTGATCGTAGAGTTAGTGAGCGTAACCGTGAAGATAATGTGTTATTTGATGTTTCAGGGAATATGGAACTTGGTAAGTTCTTCCCAGTGAAATCGGGTATAAAAGTGCCTATGTTTGTCAATTTCTCTACTCAAATAGGCTCACCACAGTATGATCCTCGAAATAGAGATACCGAGTTTAAAACTACCCTTGCAAATGCTAGCAAGCAGGAAAAGGACTCCATTCGTTTTATAACCGAAGATTTTACATCCCGCAAGAGCATAAACTTTACAAATGTTCGTAAAATAAAAACCAATCCTTCTAGTAAATCACGCCCTTGGGATATTGAAAACTTAAGTGCTACTTATGCTTTCAATGAGTTTAGTCATAGGGATTTTATTAATGAAAACAATATTCAGAAAACCTATCGTGCGGGCTTACAGTATAGCTTTTCTAGTCAGGCGAAGCCAATTACACCATTTGAGAAATTAATTAAGTCGAAGAGCTTGGGACTTATACGTGATTTTAATTTTAACCTTTTGCCGTCAATCCTTAATTTTAGTATTGATGTAAATCGTTTGTATTCAGAAAATACGCTTAGAAATAACGATCCTAATAATTTCTTGCCAATCAATACCAATTTTAATAAGAATTTCCAGATGTCACGTATTTATGGCATTAGTTGGAACCTTACCAGATCGATGCAAATCGACTTCAATGCGACCAATTATTCGGTAATTGATGAGCCTGAGGGTCGTATTAACGGACTGAAGCGTGACACACTTTGGGAGAACCTAAAGAAACTTGGTAGGACTACAGATTATGGGCATACGATGAACCTTACCTATAATGTTCCGATCAATAAAGTTCCGGGCTTCGATTGGATTACCGTCGCTGCACGTTATGGCGCAGGTTTTAATTGGCAAACAGAGCCTTTGCTGACATTAAATGATCCAAGTATTGACATTGGAAATAATATCCAAAATTCACGTACTATACAGATTAACCCAACCCTAAGTTTGGTAGGACTTTATAATAAATTCGGCTTTATTCGAAATATGAGCGGAACCGATAAAAAATCGAAAGCCGCATTCCTGATAAATATGCTAACGAGCTTGAAAAATGTAAGTGGTGCCTATACCAGAACGCAGGGGACTTTCCTGCCAGGGTATTTGCCAAAGACTAACTTTTTTGGGCAGGATTATAATACCGGAGCTCCGGGCTACGACTTTCTTTTGGGTAGCCAGAATGATATTAGAGGACGTGCATTGCAGGGAGGGTGGATTACCAGAGACTCACTATTGAATCAATTATACATTACTACGTCTAAGGAGGATATGAACTTTAGAGGTTTGGTGGAGCCTGTTCGTGATTTACGAATTGAACTAACAGCCATTAAGAGCCAAAGCTTCAATTATTCAACCAATTTCAAATTCTTACCATCTAGCAATAGTTTCGACAACTTAAGTCCGGTAACCACTGGAGATTATACCATGTCCTATTTTACTTTGTTAACAGCTTTTAGCAAAGAGAATAAAATCACTAATTCCTCTACCTTGTTTAGGCAGTTTCAAGAAAATAGAATAATTATTTCGAAAAGGCTTGGAGCGCAAAATCCAAACTCTGCAGGCACAGCAGCTGGATTTTCCGATGGCTATAATAAAAATTCGCAAGATGTATTAGTATCCTCATTCTTAGCGGCATATACTGGTAAAAATGCAAATACATTTTCTTTGAATAGCTTCCCTAAAATTCCAATTCCGAATTGGCGTTTGAGTTATAATGGTTTAAATAAGCTTCCTGTGCTAAGCGATATTTTTACCTCCATTGATATAAATCATGCCTATCGGTCAACGTATACGGTTAACGGCTTCAACTCTTTAGTGAGATATCAGGAGGCTAATGGTGGTGTAAATGTTAGAGATGCCAATGGGAACTTCTTGCCGTTTTATCAATTCTCGCAAATTACCCTATTCGAGCAGTTTTTACCGCTTATCGGTGTTGATGTGCGACTCAAAAACAACATGACATTGAATTTAGAATACCGTAAATCAAGGGCATTGAGTTTCAGTTTATCAAATGGTCAGCTTGCTCAGCAGAATGAAAATGGAGCAGTAATTGGAATGGGTTATCGGACTACCGAATTCCGCTTTCCTTTCGGATTATTTAAATCACTAAAGCTCGATAATGATATGAACTTCAAGCTTGACTTTGCACTTAATGACCGTAAATTATTGATTTATCGTGCCGATATCGATGAAGCCGAAGTTTCATCGGGAGCAAAGAACATTACTGTACGCCCATCGGTGGATTATGTTTTAAATCAGCGCTTTACGATGAGAGTATTTTATGATGGGAACATCACCAAGCCTTATACATCTCAAACATTTAATACCTCATTTAGTAATTTTGGGGTTAATTTAAGGTTTAACCTATAAGCCTAAAAAATTTAAGCTTTAGGTTTGTGCGCAATCCTGAACAATTTCTACTTATCGGCCTCAAAAATCCATAATTAATTGGAAGTGTGATCAAATAAAGTATTTTTGTAAAATAAAATTAAAAAGAGAATAAAATGGAATTTCCTGCAGAATTAAAATACACCAAAGATCACGAGTGGATACGCGTTGAAGGTAACCAAGCTTATGTTGGTATTACTGAATTTGCTCAACATGAATTGGGTGATATCGTTTATGTAGACATCAATACGTTAGGTAAAGAAGTGAGTCGTGAAGATGTTTTTGGTACTGTAGAAGCAGTAAAAACAGTTTCAGATCTTTTTATGCCTCTTAGTGGTAAAATTCTTGAGATAAATAAAAAATTAGATGCCAAGCCGGAGCTAGTAAATAGCGAACCTTATGGTGATGGATGGATGGTTAAAATTGAAATATCTGATGCGGCTCAGGTTGCAGAGTTATTAAGTTCTGGCGACTATAAAACGCTGATCGGAGTTTAATGCTAAAAACGTTAAGATACCAGTATCTGTCCATTTTATGGGCCATTTTTGTAGTCATTATTTGTGAAATGCCTTCTTCAGATATTTCACCCGATAGTTTTACATTTTTTGAAGGCTTTGATAAATTGGCACATACTGGTTTCTTTTTTGTGTTAACTGTACTCTTGTTTCACGGTAAAATAAAAGAACAAGGGAGTTATAATTATCGTGCATTAACTATTCTTAAAATATTGCTTATTACCCTTTTTCTTGGGGCAGCTATCGAGGTACTTCAATATTCTGTATTTACCTATCGCTCTGCAGAGTGGTGGGACCTATTTTCCGATATGATTGGCGTAGGAATGGGTATTTTTGGTTATATATTTTTACATAGAAATCACGCAAATGAGAAATAGTTACAAGGCAATTTTCCTGGTTTTCTTAATCTGCATGAGCTCTTGCAGTATATTTAAAAAATCTTGCGATTGCCCACGATTTATAAAATCACAGTACCCTGGTAATCAGTCTATTAAAAGGTAAATTCTTCTGCTTTATTAAAATTACATTTTCTTATTTGGAATTAATTCAAATAAGCTTTATTTTTGTTTAAGATTTAGACAGGGATATGAAGCTTTCACAATTTCTACCAGGGCAAACGGGCATTATCAAAGAATTTACGGATTTAGAAATGTCTGTTAAATTAATGGAAATGGGATGTTTACCAGGCGAGTCCATTGTAGTTGAGCGTCTAGCACCACTTGGTGACCCAATGGCAATTACCGTGTCTGGATATCAGTTAAGCCTCCGCAAAAAAGAAGCTTCTACCATCATTATGCAATAATCCCCAGTGGCCGGCGATTTAAAAGTTGCATTAGTTGGTAACCCCAACTCCGGAAAATCAACCTTATTTAATGTTCTTACCGGTTTAAACCAGAAGATTGGTAATTTTCCAGGTGTTACCGTTGAGAAGAAAATTGGTTTTTTTAAGCATGCTGATGGTTGCACAGCACAAATAACAGATCTTCCCGGCACTTATAGCATTTATCCCAAAAGTAGGGACGAAAGCATCGTTATGGATGCACTTGCCGATAAAAATAATCCGGATTATCCTGAACTGATTGTATTTGTTGCTGATGCATCGAATCTCAAAAGAAATTTACTTCT
>NZ_JBIILQ010000013.1:0-23449 GCF_044232565.1 Daejeonella sp.
ATCGCTTTACGCCCAATAAAATGCTGCATTTTGCCGATAATTTGTGGGGGGCAACCCTCATCATTCGGGCAGTAATGAACGGCTTCTCCTTCTTTACGGATGAGTATTGTTCCACATTCGGGACATGATTCAGGGTAAATGACCTTTTTTGCATCTGGATTACGTTTTCCAGTATTTACGGCAATTATTTTAGGGATGATTTCTCCGCCCTTCTCCACCAAAACGGTATCGGCTGAGTGTAAATCTAAACGCTTAATTTCATTGGCATTGTGCAATGTTGCTCTTTTTACAATTGTGCCAGCCAATAAAACGGGTTTTAAATTCGCTACTGGGGTAACTGCACCAGTACGGCCAACTTGATAGCTTACTTTTTCAAGAATGGTTTCTACTTCCTGAGCCTTGTATTTGTAGGAGATGGCCCAGCGAGGGGATTTTGCGGTAAATCCTAGTTCTTGCTGCTGACTGAAATTATTGACCTTAATAACAATTCCATCAATATCATAACTTAAACCAAAGCGGTGCTCTTCCCAATAGTTTATGAAATCAAGTACACTCTCAATATTGTTGCACAATTTTGTATGCTCACAAACATGAAAACCCCATTTTTTTACCGCTTCAAGACTTTCCCAATGAGTGCTAAAATTATTATTATCGCTATATAAAAAGTATAAAAAGCAATCGAGAGGACGTTTGGCAACTACCGCCGAATCTTGCATTTTCAAGGTGCCCGAAGCGAAATTTCTAGGATTGGCAAAAGCATTTTCATTATTCTCAATTCGCTCATTATTAAGCCTTTCGAATGCGGCACGATGCATGAATATTTCTCCGCGAATATCAAATGATTCGGGGAACGCTCCTGCCTTAATTAATTTCGGAATGCTACGTATAGTTTTTACATTGTTCGTTACATCATCGCCCTGCGTTCCATCACCTCGTGTAACGGCACGTACCATTTTACCATTTTCATAGGTAATATTGATAGATAATCCGTCAAACTTTAACTCACACACGTACTCAAAATCATTGCCAATCGACTTCCGTACACGTTCATCAAAATCTTTTAAATCTTGTTCGTTGTAGGTGTTTCCTAAAGAAAGCATGGGCCATTTATGCTTTACAGTTTCAAATTCCTTGGTAATATATCCGCCAACTTTTATGGTTGGCGATTCAGGATCAAGATATTCTGGGTATTCTTTCTCTAATTTGGCTAGCTCTTCAAGCTTTTTATCGAATTCAAAATCTGAAATTACTGGTTGGGCCAAAACATAATATTTGTAATTATGCTCATTAAGCTCTTTAACAAGGCTTTCAATCCGTTCTTTTATTTCAAATAATGACATGAAGCGAAGATAATTTTTTCAATTGATAATTTTAATTAAGCAACTAATTTGTTCCATGTTTATTTGGAATATTAATCTATATAAATTATTATATCGTATTCATTTTAGGGTAAAGGGTCAATTACAAGAGCTATTTCATCATATATCTCCATATAATTCTTTCGTACTGATTGATGATATTCGCCAAGAATTTCTGAAAGGTCTTGCATTTGTTTTTCATTCAATGGATCTTTCCAAATGCGCATACAAATACGGTTTAAGGCATACATTAAGTTATGGCTTTCGCGATAGCTATTGAGGTAGTTTGCTTGGATAAACTTTTCAAAGAATGTGAAGAAATGGACGGTATCATCCAAGTTATTTATTTCAAGAAACTGTTGTACTAATTTTCTGTCCGCTTGCCGCAGGTGTACATACAAATCTTCAGCATCTACCTGGTTTTCAGTGAGTAGGGTGCTATCGAGCATGAGCTCCAACGAAATATGGGCTAAAAAGGATGGTCTTACAACAGAATCTTGTAAAGCAGGAATAATGAGATCGCGAATGGCATGTGTATGTTTTTGAAAAAATTGAGAATTATGAAAATGACGATCGACCGCCAAATGCCTCCTCCAACCCCTTAAAATCGAATGTTCAACCGTACTGCTGTAGTATTCACTATTTTTTTCTGGATGTAAATTCCAATCTTTTCTCGCATTTTTTACTAAATCCGGCAAAATGGTTCCCAACACCAAATGGGGGTCTTCACTATTCCGGTCGAAGTAAAAGTGAGATAGGAAATTCATTTTTTCTTGCTTTTTGTGTTGTTAATGCTCTTTCAAGATTTCTAAGCAACAATTAAAAATACGATTTTTTTGCGATGCAGGGGTTTTATCAATTCTGTTATATTTGTAAACTAATGAGCCTTAATATAAAATGAACTTTGTAGAAGAATTACGCTGGCGAGGAATGCTGCACGATATCATGCCCGGAACGGAAGAGGAGCTGAATAAGAAAATGACCTCTGGGTACATAGGTTTTGATCCAACAGCAGATTCATTGCATGTTGGTCACCTTACTCAAATTATGACCCTTATACATTTTCAACGAGCAGGGCATAAGCCTGTAGCTCTTGTAGGTGGTGCAACAGGTATGGTTGGCGACCCATCCGGTAAGTCGGCAGAGCGTAACCTCCTCTCTGAAGATGTTCTAAATCATAATGTTAAATGCCTCGAAAGTCAGCTGAAAAAATTTCTCGACTTTAACTGCGGTGCCAATAGTGCCGAAATGGTGAATAATTACGATTGGTTTAAAAACTTCAGCTTTCTTGACTTTATTCGCGATGTAGGTAAACACCTAACTGTCAATTATATGATGGCTAAGGATTCTGTAAAAAAGCGGTTAGAAGGTGAAACTGGGATGTCTTTTACTGAATTTAGCTATCAGCTTGTGCAAGGGTACGACTTCTATTATTTGTGGAAAGAGAAGAATTGCCAGGTTCAAATGGGCGGTTCAGATCAGTGGGGTAATATTGTTACCGGAACAGAATTGATTCGTCGCAAGGGTTCGGGAAGTGCTTTTGCAATTACTACTCAATTGATTAAAAAGGCTGATGGTACTAAATTCGGAAAGACGGAGAGTGGTGCGGTATGGCTCGACCCTGCTAAAACCTCAGCCTATAAATTTTACCAGTTTTGGTTAAATACTACAGACTCCGACGCAAAAAGTTGGATTCGCATATTTACTCTTAAATCGCAGACTGAAATAGAATCTCTTGAAAAGGAACATGATCTTGCTCCACACTTAAGAATCTTACAAAAAGCTCTTGCAGATGAAATCACTGTCCGCACGCACTCGCAAGAAGCTCTTCAAACAGCGCTTAAAACATCCGATTTCTTATTCGGTAATGGTACCCTCGAATTTTTAAACTCACTTTCTAAAGAAGATGTGCTTGAAGTTTTTGAAGGTTTACCTCAGTTTACCATTTCAAAAGATGAACTTTCAGCAGGTATCAACGCTACTGATTTGTTAGCCGAAAAGACCACAGTTTTCCCATCAAAAGGAGAAGCTCGCAAAATGATTAGTGGGGGAGGAGTATCCATAAATAAGGAAAAAATTATGGACCCAGCACTTATTCTTAATGCTGAAAACTTGATAAATGGCGAATTTTTAGTCGCGCAAAAAGGTAAGAAAAACTATTTTTTGATTAGTGTGGAATAATTTTCATTCTGCCCCTGTAGTATCTATTCATTGATACCGGAATTAACATAATGTTTATGCAAGAGCAGATTAGCGATTATTATAAAGTTCAAATTATTGAATGTGAGTTAGAAACAAAGCGCTTGGAAAGACTTATAAATGTCTATTCTTTTTTGCGACTTTTTGCATTGGCTATTACTTTAGTTATTTTTTATCAATGTATTAAATACGATCAAATTTGGCTGTCTATTTTATCAGTTTTACTTTTTATTTTGGGATTCACTTGGCTAGTTTCTAAACAAAAGGGATTTCAAAAGCAAAAAAACTACTTTATCTCCTTAGCGGATGTTCATGAAAATGAACTTAGTAGCATAGCTAGAAAAGCTGGTTTGTACTCGGATGGCTCGGACTTTTCTGATGACTTGCATCCTTATTCCTCAGATCTGGATATTTTCGGAAAATCCTCTCTTTTTGAGATGATTAACCGTTGTGCAACGGCACCTGGAAATGTAACCTTGGCAAATTGGCTACTTAAACCTTCTTCAATAATTGAAATTCGTGAACGCCAGGAAATGCTAAGCGAATTGCGCTCTAAATTAAAATGGAAGCATCATTTTCAAGCGGTTCTCCTCTTTGCAAATACTCCATCTGAAGATAAAGTGAAGGAATTATTTCGCTATATGGATTCAACAGTCCAAGAGCAAGCTCGGTGGCTTAAAAACTACGTTAAAATTATTCCATATCTCTTTTTTGCCTTCTCAATTGGTGCATTCTTTATTCCTTATTTAGTTCTAGTACTTTTTACGCTACTCATTTTCAACTTTTTTCTTACGCAAAATTTTAATGCTAGAATTCTAAAAACGGATAGCATTATCGGCAAAATGAGTAATATTCTTACTCAATTCTCGGAGGCTATTAAAGCAATTAAAAATGAAGATTGGAACACCAGCTTGGGTAAAAAATTAGCTTCGGATCTCAAAAATGATAACAAGGCTAAGTTTTCCGAGCAAATAAAACATTTTTCGCTTTTAATAAGTCATCTAAGCCTGGGACTGACAAGTGTGGGTGTAGTTCTAAATGCGCTTATGATTTGGAATATCCGTCAATTGTTCGCTATTGAGGATTGGAAAAAGCAAAATCATGCCAATTTGAAGCAGGCTTTTGAGCTAATTGCCTCTTTCGAAGCCTTGATTAGTTTGAGTAGCTTAAATACCAATAATCCTGAATGGTGTTTTGCTGCTATCCAAGAAGGCGATCGATATACACTAAATGCCAAAGAAATTGCTCATCCTTTAATATCATCTTCAACTAGAATAAGCAATGATTATAGTTTAAATGATGAATTAAAAATTGATATCATAACCGGCTCAAATATGGCTGGTAAAAGCACTTTTCTGCGGACTCTCGGTATAAATACGGTTCTTGCTTTGTGTGGGGCGCCATCCTGCGCCAAAGAGATGCAGGTAAGCAGAATGCTAGTCTTTTCCTACATGCGTATCCGCGATTCTTTAAATGAAAGCACATCGACCTTTAAAGCGGAACTCGATCGTTTGCAAGCATTGTTGAAAATTCTGGAAGGGCCAGAAAGGGTTTTCTTTCTAATTGATGAAATGTTACGCGGGACTAACTCACTTGATAAATACCTAGGCTCTAAGGCGGTTATTGAAAAGTTGATTGCACAGAATGGGGTGGGAATCGTGGCAACACATGATTTACAGATTGCGGATTTAGAAAAGAAATACCCGAATTATATTAGAAATTTTTATTTTGATATTCAGGTTGAAGGCGAAGAAATGAACTTTGATTATAAGCTCAAAGCTGGGGAGTGTAAAACTTTTAATGCTTCTTTATTGCTAAAAAGAATTGGAATCTATCCTGAAAAGGATTAACCTGAGCCTTTCAGGATTTTCAATCATAAAAAAAGCCCATAAAATCAATGATTTTATGGGCTTTTTTATATTCAAAATATTCAAGCCTTATCTGCCAACCGACAATTGCCAACCGACAACTGATAACTGATAACCGATTATAGTCTTTTTATTTCAATATTTCTGTACCAAACCTCATCTCCATGATCCTGTAGTGATATTTTACCAGATATGTACTTTGCAAATCCAGGCATGGTATTAAACTTACTTCCTGCAACCATATTATTCCATTGCTCATCCCAAATACTAGTAGAAACAATGTTTACTCCGTTCATCTTGAAGTCGAGTTTGCCATTTTTTGAGATAATTTCAACCTGATTCCACTCACCAACTGGCTTTACAGGCTCAGAACTGCTTGCAATAAGGTCGTAAAGGTCGCCAGCACGATGTTTATTAAATTTTCCATCTGGATGACCATCATTATCTAATACTTGCATTTCGGGTCCAGTATTATAAGACGCTCCATATTTTTTAAGGTCTTCATTCACGAAAAACATGATTCCACTATTTCCGTTTTTAGAAATTTTCCATTCTAATTTAAAATGGAAATTACCAAACTCTTCATTTGTAGTAATATCTCCACCTTGTCCTTCTTTTTTATTTTTTGCATCAAGGTATAAAGAACCATCAACTACCTTCCATGCCTTTCCCGCTTTTTTTTCACCATAACTATGCCATCCTGATGTTGTTTTTCCATCAAATAGTTTTTGCCATTCTTGGGAACTTGTATTTGAGGTGTCTTTCATCACATTTTTACTTGATCCACATCCGCTAATAAAAAGAGCAGATAGAATCATAAGACTAAAATATTTCATATTAATTTGTTTTTAGGGATAGGATATATTTAACCATTTCTGTTGCATCTTCAGTGCTAATTGCCGGGTGTGGCGACATCGGAATTTCACCCCAATTTCCTGAACCTCCCTGAATAATTTTTCCTACTAACATTGCAATATTTTCGTCGGTTGCAGGGTATTTATTAGCTACGTCATTGTAAGATGGACCAACAATTTTTGCATCTACTTTATGACAAGTTAGGCAGTCAGATTGGCTAATTAATTGCTCACCTTTTGCTGATCCTACAGCCACAGTCGCCGCTTCTTCTGTTGCCTTTGTTGAAGTACTGCTAGTATCATCAGTACTTTCTGTTTTTTCGCCTCCACACGCAAAAATTATACTGCAAATTCCTACTAGTGCGATTATTTTTTTCATGATTCTGTATTTATATTGAGTAAAAATAGTGATTTATATTAAATGCCTAATATTTTTCGGTTAAACTCTTCGTCGCTTCCACGCCCGGCGAAATCATCAAATGCTTTTTCTGTAACCCGGATAATATGGTCTTTAATAAATGCTGCTCCTTCACGTGCTCCATCTTCGGGATGCTTAATGCAGCATTCCCATTCCATTACTGCCCAACCTTTAAAATCGTATTGTGTTAGCTTACTGAAAATTTTCTTGAAGTCTACTTGCCCATCACCTGGAGAGCGATAGCGTCCTGCACGGTTTGCCCAGCTCTGATATCCTCCAAATGTTCCTTGCTTCCCTGTTGAATTAAATTCAGCATCTTTTACGTGGAAGGCCTTAATCCGCTCATGATAATGGTCGATATACTGCACATAATCAAGACATTGTAATACGAAATGCGATGGGTCGTACAATAAACATGCTCTTGGATGATTATTCACCTTTTCCAAAAACATCTCATAAGTTACGCCATCAAAAAGATCTTCTCCGGGATGAATTTCATAGCAAACATCTACTCCATGTTCATCAAAGTGGTTGAGAATAGGTAGCCATCTTTTTGCTAATTCTTTAAATCCTGCATCAACAAGCCCTTCCGGACGCTGTGGCCAAGGATGCCAAGTATGCCATAATAATGAACCACTAAATGTTGCATGTGCATTTAAACCCATGTTTTTCGAGGCTTCCGCAGCATATTTTAATTGTTGAACAGCCCATTCTGTACGTGCCTTCGAATTATTATGTACTGAGGCGGGTGCAAATCCATCGAAGAGTTGGTCATAAGCCGGATTAACTGCCACTAATTGTCCCTGTAGGTGGGTAGAAAGCTCGGTAATCTCCAGTCCGCACGAATTTATTAACCCCTTAATTTCATCTGCATAGGTCTTGCTTTCCGCCGCTTTTTGAAGATCAATGCAGCGTGGATCCCAAGTAGGAATTTGTACACCCGCATATCCAAGGCTTTTCGCCCATTTACAAATCGACTCTAGACTATTAAATGGAGCTTCATCTCCTAAAAATTGTGCTAGAAATATTCCAGGTCCTTTTATTGTTGTCATTTTCTCTTAATTAAAGGTCAAAATTTGTCCACTTTTCATTACTTAAACCACTCCTAACCACATTGTCAATAAATGCCATCCCCCTTATTCCTTCATCAACAGATGGAAAATCCAAAGCTTCTGCAGGTGCTGTTCTTCCTTCAATTTTTGCAGATAAACAGAGTGTAAAATTTCGGTAAAGGTTACCAAATGCCTCTAAATATCCTTCTGGGTGGCCAGCAGGGGTGCGACTATTGAAATTAGCCTCCTTTGTTAATCGGTGGCTTCCAGTTCTTAATATTTGAATGGGTTCATCCAACCATTTCATAATCAAAGTATTTGGCTCCTGTTGTGCCCATTCTAAGCCTCCCTTTTCGCCATAAACTCTAATTCTAAGCGCATTTTCTTCGCCCGCAGCTATTTGTGAGGCTACGAGTACTCCATTGGCACCATTATCAAATCGCAGCAATACATTGCCATCATCATCCAATTTTCGGCCTTCCACAACTATATTAAGATCTGCACAAAGTTTCGTAATTTTTAATCCGCTGATATATTCGGCTAAGTGGGCTGCATGGGTACCTATATCGCCCATACATCCGCTCTTTCCAGATCGCGCTGGGTCGGTCCTCCATTCGGCTTGTGCATTTCCGTCTTTTTCGGAAAGGCGACTCAGCCAGCCTTGTGGATATTCAACTAAAATTTTTCTGATTTTACCTAATTCCCCATTTTTAACCATATTTCTTGCCTGCTTCACCATTGGATAACCCGCATAAGTATGTGTTAAAAGGAGTAATAAGCCTGTTTCTTCCACCTTTTTCTTGAGTTGCTTCGCCTCATCCAAGGTAAACGAAATAGGCTTATCGATAACCACATGAAAACCATGGTCGAGGGCCATCATAGCAGGTGCAAAATGTGCGTGGTTAGGAGTAACTATTGTTAAAAAATCCATGCGCTGATCTGCAGGTAATTTACTTTCCTTTTTGATCATATCTTCGTAGGTATGATAGCTTCTCTCCGGACTTAAAAACAGCATTTTTCCGCTTTCATTGGCTTTATCCGGACTAGTACTCAATGCGCCACAGACCAATTCAATCATTCCATCCATGTTAGCTGCAATACGGTGTATGGCACCAATAAAGGCTCCTTTACCACCACCAACCATTCCCATTCTTAATTTTCTATTCATAATTATCTAAAAATGTAATCTCATGTTTTTATGAAAAAGAATCAATCTGGAATAAATTTTTTAACCAGAATTAATCAATCAAAATCATTGGCTCAATATAATAATACACTGGCGCAATTAAAATTTCTTACAAGCATTTTTGTGAGAATTTTTTATTCCATTTATTTTTTGAATGAGGCTTCTGTCATAGAAAGAATATTAACAGAAGCCTTATTCTGAATTATTTTACTGGATTAAATGTTAAACTTCTCAATAATGCACGGTTTTTGAGATTTTTTGAATCTGTAAGGATATGCACATAAAGCGTATGCAGCTTTTTGTCGATCATTGGTTTGAGAGCGACCGACACATTTTTTTGTGAATTTATAGTGCCATTATCTAAGAAATTGCTTTTTCCAATTAAAAGGCCTTTTTCAGAATCAAGGCGTAGTTCAACGGTGTAATTTCCTGCTTGACCTCGTGAGATATTCGAAAGTTCAACTGTACTGATGCCTGATAGATCGAGTTGTTTGATTTTTAGCCATCCATTATTTTCAGGGTAAACCAAAAACCCACTGCTTGTAGAATCTTTAAAGGCTATGTTTTTCTTGTCTGTAAGCTCGCGAGCATTATATTTATTACTTCTTAATAATACCGAAGAAGTGCCTGTCAATGGCTTTAAACCGAGTGCACCTTGGTCTGTATAGCTTGCAAATAAATTAAAACTTGTGTTTTCTTCATCATCCTTTATTGGTTCAGGAATGATTTTTCCTACCATTGGAAGTGAAGCCTTTGCAATAGCGGCATTCTCCAGAGATAAAACCCATTGTGCGATTTTTTTGGCATCAACCTCGCTAATTGTGGGGTGTGCCGACATAGCCACTGGTCCCCAAATGCCACTACCTCCATTAATAATCTTCGCAGCCAAATAGCTCAATGCATTCGCATCCTTCTGGTACTTTACAGAAACCTGCTTAAACGAGGGGCCGACAGATTTTTTATCCATTTGATGGCATGCCTGGCAATCTGATTTTAACATCAACGCTTGTCCCGCCTGTGTTTCAGAATAAACTTGATGTCCCAATGATGATCCCGCCAAATCGGTTCCTTTATTATAGCTATTTGCTACATAAACGGTGGTTTTATTCACTACAGCCCCTTGGTCATTTACAATAACCTGATAATCAATAGGCTTACCGCTAAAATAGAAACTTCGGTTGCCTTTTAATTGTATTGCAAGATTAGGCTGAGCATTACCAGCTACTACTTCTATAGTATTACTTTTACTGATGGCCTTTTGTTTATCCAATACTTGTACACTCACCAAATGCTCGCCTGCTTTGGTGTAAATATGTTCAATAGATGGCACCGAAGTGGTTTTTTTAATCCCATTTCCTAAATCCCACACATAACTTAATGCATCCCCATCTGGATCTACAGCCTCAACCTTTGCAACTAGTTTAAAAGGTATTAATCCGCTACTATTCTTTAAACTAAACTTATTGATTTTTGGTGGTCGGTTTCCTGCAATATAATCGATCCTCGATATGCTTGCATCTGCATTTTTTGTAAACCATCCTTTTCCATATTCTAGAATATAAATTCTTCCATCGGGGCCTATTTCCATATCAACAGGAGCTGCAAATGACGTGGATGGCATAAAACTTTCCATATTGTCATAGTCGCCATTTTCTTTCATGCTCACTGCCTTAACCCAATTTCTAATCCAATCGTAAAAAAATAATTTCCCGTTAAAATAATCAGGATATCTAGTTTCCTTAGGATATGATTCATTGTGATAAACAGGGCCTGCCATTGCTGTACGCCCACCAGATCCGAGTTGTGGAAATTCTTTCGAATCCCCATAAGGATACCAAATAAATGCAGGCTGAACAGGAGGGAGATTCTTCAATCCAGTATTATTTGGTGAATTATTTATTGGCTTTTTAGGGTCGAATGCTTCTCCTGCAATTCCTGTTTTATAATCGTAAGATTTGTATGGATAATTATTGCCAACAAAATATGGCCAACCAAAAAAACCAGCATTTCTTGCTTGGTTTAATTCGTCGTAGCCACGGGGCCCTCGCTCGGGACTATCGGCACTGGCGTCTGGGCCCACTTCACCCCAATATAAAAAACCTGTTTTACTATCAATAGAGATGCGGTAGGGGTTACGGTTTCCCATAACGTAAATCTCTGGTCGCGTACCGGGAGTATTTGGTGGGAATAAATTGCCCTCAGGAATTTCATAAGTCCCATCAGCCTTGAGCCTAATTCGTAAAATCTTACCACGTAAATCGTTTGTATTGCCCGATGATCTACCTCCATCATATTGTTCAAGTCCGGGTCTATTATCCATCGGCCCGTAGCCTTTATTCACAAATTGCTCATTGGGAACATCAAATGGCGTGGTATTGTCGCCAGAAGAAACATATAATAAACCATCCGGACCAAAAGCAATGGATCCTCCAGTATGACAACAAATTTCTCGTTGAGATTTAACATCTAAAATTACTTTCTCTGACGATATATCAAATTTGTCGTTAATGAATTTGAATCTTGAAAGTCGGTTGACTGCCGTATCTAATGGGCTATAATAAATGTATACAAAATTATTTTCCTTAAAATTTGGGTCTGCCGCCAAGCCTAAAACACCTTCTTCAGCATTTACTCCCTTTACTGATGTTTGTGAATAGGTTTTTAACGCTGCAACTTGACTAATACTTTTTGTGTTCGATTTATAAAGCATCACTTCTCCACGACGCTGTACCAATAAAATGTCCAAATTTGGCAGAATCGCCATTTCTGTAGGCTCAAACAAAGTGCCCATCGTTAAAACTGTTTTTACAAGTCTATTTTCTTCGGGAACACGAGGTGTTTTTGCTTTTGAATAATCAAGCTTATTGTTTGTCCCAATAGCATATTGTATTCCACCTAAAACATGTTTGAGGAATAGTGGATCGGTATAAGATTCATTGGTATGGCCTAATCCTGTGTAAAAAGCTCTACCTCCATCAAATTCCTGAAACCATGAAATAGGGTGATTATCACCATTCTCTCCTCCCTGATAACTTTTTTCATCCAGATTAATTAGGACTTGAACATCTTTATTGATATTCTTATAATTGTACCATTCATCTTTATGATTCCAGTTTGCTGGCAAATGTTTAGTGGAAATATGATTTTTATTTAGAATGTTAAGGGTGGCATCTTGAATTTTCGGGTGACTCATAAAATAGGCCCCTGCCAATTTACCATACCACGGCCAGTCATATTCTGTATCTGCGGCAGCATGAATTCCCACATAGCCACCACCGGATTGAATGTAACGCTCGAAGCTGATTTGCTGCGGACTATTCAACACATTGCCTGTGGTACTTAGGAAAATTACTGCTGAATAATTCTTCAAGGAATCTTCATTGAAATAATTTTCACTCTCTGTGGTATCAACTTGAAAGCCATTTTCATTCCCCATTTTTATCATTGCGAGCTTTCCAGCACGGATAGATTCATGTCGATATCCGGCAGTTTTACTAAAAATTAATATTTTTGGCTTTTCAGTTTGCTTCCAGCTGCTAAAAGAAAATAGCGACATCATGAGTATTAAGGAAGGAATTAGTTTTGCGGTATGCTTCATTTTTATTGTGATTGTTTTTATCTTAAAAAGTCCAATTTTTCTTTAATTTCAGCATTGTTTCGATATAAATCAAACAATATCTAATAGGTTTTTAGTGATTTCTGCGAAATTGGTTTAAAAAAATGCAACATTGAATTATTATTGAGTATGAAATATTAAAAATAAAAATATACATTTATTTTAAACAAAAAATGAAAAATGATGGATGGGTAAATGCTTGGGAAGATTTGGGATTTTATTTCTTGAAATGTTATCGTTTTAATGGTGCTCAAATAGACAGATAAATTACTTTTCATTCTTCAGTATTCACATTCAAATTAAACTAAACAAAATAATATTAATTATGACCCTAACAAAACGAATTAAATTATCCTTCATGATGTTCCTGGAATTTTTTATCTGGGGCTCGTGGTTTGTTACACTTGGTACTTTTTTGGGAAAAAATCTACTTGCTGATGGATCTCAAAGCGCTGCGGTATTTTCTACCCAATCCTTCGGAGCTATTATTGCACCTTTTATCATTGGCTTAATTGCCGATAGATTTTTTAATGCAGAGAAAATTCTTGGTTTTCTACACCTAGTAGGTGCTTTGTTGATGTTTCAAATGTACAATGCAACTGATTTTGGGGGTTTCTATCCTTATGTTTTTAGTTACATGATTATGTTTATGCCAACCTTGGCTCTTGTTAACTCGGTTTCTTTTAATCAAATGAAAAATCCAGAGAAGGAGTTTTCATCCATTCGTATTTGGGGAACAATTGGTTGGATTGTTGCTGGCCTTTGCATCAGTTTCCTATTTCATTGGGATTCAGTTCAAGGAGTTACCGATGGCTTATTAAAAAATACCTTCTTAATGGCTTGCATCGCTTCCGCTATTTTAGGTGTATTTAGTTTCACTCTTCCAAAAACTCCTCCTTCTGCAGTAAAAGGAGAAAAGGTAACCTTATCAGATATTTTGGGCTTAGATGCTCTTAAATTATTAAAGAATAAAAATTTCTTAATTTTCTTTATATCATCGATTCTAATCTGTATTCCGCTAGCATTTTATTATCAAAATGCTAACCTTTTCTTGTCTGAGCTAGGAATGGAAAATCCGACAGGTAAAATGACTATCGGACAAATTTCAGAGGTGTTATTCTTATTATTACTGCCTGTTTTCTTCACTAAATTCGGCTTTAAGAAAACTATACTTGTTGGTATGATTGCTTGGGCAGTTCGCTATTTGTTTTTTGCCTATGGTAATGCCAATGAACTAGCATCCCTTTTAATTGTCGGTATTGCACTGCATGGAATTTGTTATGATTTCTTCTTTGTTTCGGGACAAATATATACGAATTCAAAAGCTGGCGAAAAATATAAAAGTTCGGCTCAGGGCCTAATAGCTCTTGCTACCTATGGCGTTGGAATGCTGATTGGTTTCTGGGTTGCAGGTTTAGTAAGTGATGCGTATAAAATTTCTGACACAAGTCATGACTGGGAGAAAATCTGGTTGGTAGCTGCTGGTATAGCTGCCGCTGTAGCCATTATATTTGTCTTTACCTTTAGCCAACGCGAAGAAGAAGCTCAAAGACAAAATGATGCAGCCTCACATTAACTCATTGATTTTATCGCAAAAGCGGTTATAAAAATTATGGTTAAAGGCAGCTATACTATTGCTTTTAACCTTCTTCTATGAAATGAATGCTGTTTTATAGCTTTAAAGAGAATAGTTCCTTAAAAGCTTCAGCTAATATTTGAGATGTTTAAAGAATTGAAATTTTTAAAAAAAATATGGCTGATAATATCTATGATGCAATTGTAATTGGTTCAGGAATTAGTGGGGGCTGGGCTGCCAAAGAACTGACCGAAAAGGGGTTGAAAACGATCATGCTTGAGCGTGGAAGAAACATTGAGCATGTCAAAGATTATGCAAATGCAACTAAAAATCCTTGGGAATTTCCTCATAGAGGTGGACGCACCCAGGAGATGATAGATAATTATCCTGTTTTGAAGCGCGATTATGCGCTCAATGAAAAAAACCTCGACTTCTGGGCAAATGAAAAGGAGAGTCCCTATACTGAAGTAAAGCGCTTTGATTGGTACAGGGGTTATCAGGTGGGTGGTCGTTCTTTAATGTGGGGCCGTCAAAGTTATCGCCTAAGTGAAATGGATTTTGAAGCGAATGCTAAAGAAGGTATAGCAGTTGATTGGCCAATACGCTATAAAGATCTAGAAAAATGGTATGGCTATGTGGAGCGCTTTGCCGGAATTAGTGGCTCAAAAGATGGTTTAGCTCAGCTTCCTGATGGCGATTTTCTTCCTCCAATGGAGATGAATGTAGTTGAGAAAGTTGTTGCTGCACGTATAAAAGCACATTACAAAGAAAATAGACACATGCTTATTGGAAGGGTGGCAAACCTAACCAAGGCTATTCAAGGCCGTACAAATTGTCAATACCGTAATAAATGTTGGCTTGGCTGTCCATTTGGAGGCTATTTTAGCACGCAATCCTCAACCCTTCCTGCTGCAGTGGCAACTGGAAATCTTACGCTCCGTCCATTCTCAATCGTAACAAAAATCTTGTATGATAAGGATACTAAAAAAGCTACTGGAGTAGAAGTATTGGATGCCGAAACCAATCAGACGTATGAATATTTTGCAAAAGTTATCTTTTTAAATGCCTCTGCTCTAAATTCTACTTGGGTTTTAATGAACTCAGCGACTGATGTATGGGATGGTGGTTTAGGAAGTAGCAGTGGTGAACTGGGACATAACCTTATGGATCATCATTTCCGCTTGGGTGCATCTGGTAGAATGGAAGGTTTTGAGGATAAATATGTTTTTGGGCGTCGTCCTAACGGAATTTACATCCCTCGCTTTAGGAATCTAGGCGATGAAAAACGCGATTATATTCGTGGATTTGGTTACCAAGGTGGTGCTGGTCGTGAAGGTTGGGGTCGTAATGTTGCTGAGTTAAGTATTGGCGGCGATTTTAAAGACGCACTTTGTGAACCAGGGTCTTGGACGATGGGAATTACCGCCTTTGGTGAAACTCTTCCATACCATGAAAATAAAGTTACTCTTGATCAGAATAAAAAAGATAAGTGGGGCTTAAATGTGCTTTCTATCGATGCTGAACTCAAACAGAATGAGCTCAATATGAGGAAAGATATGATGGCTGATGGCCAGGAGATGCTTGAAAAGGCTGGGTTGAAGGATGTAAAAACCTTCGACACAGGGTATACCCTCGGCATGGGAATTCATGAAATGGGTACTGCAAGGATGGGACACGATCCTAAAACATCAGTACTCAATAAATTCAATCAGGTTTGGGATGCGACCAATGTTTATGTCACAGATGGGGCAGCAATGACCTCTGCAGGATGTCAAAATCCATCATTAACTTATATGGCTTTGACTGCCCGTGCGGTTGATCACGCTGTTAGTGAATTAAAAAAAGGGAATATTTAGTCAGGATTTTATGAATAGAAGAGAAGCAATAGCACAGGTTAGCTGGATTTTAGGTGGTACTATCATTGGATCAAGTCTTTTTCTTGAGTTTGGATGTAGCCCGAGTACGGAGCAAAAGCCAGTATTTTTTGACCAAAAAATAGTAGACCTCCTAAATGAAATTGGTGAGACTATTTTACCAAAAACAAGCACTCCTGGGGCAAAAGAGGCCAAAGTTGGCTTGTTTATGGATATCATGGTAAAAGATTGCTATACTAAAGAACATCAGCTTATTTTCCAAGAAGGAATTAAGTCGCTCGAAAGTCAAATTAAAACCCAAACAGGAAAATCTTTCATAGAAATTAATGCTCAAGAGCGTACAAGCGTACTAATAAAGCTTGATGCGGAGCAAAAGGCTTATACGGAGACAAAAAAAGCGGAAGATCCACCTCATTATTTTAGAATGATGAAGGAGCTAACACTTCTCGGATTTTTTACTTCCGAAATTGGATCGACCAAAGCTTTACGTTACGTTGAAACCCCAGGGAGTTTTGATGGAGATGTTCCTTATAAAAAAGGAGATCGCGCATGGGCAAATGCTTAATAAATAATTTTTTCATTTAATAATTTTATGACGGAGAAAACTAATTCAAGAAGAGATTTTGTTAAAACAGCTGGTCTTGCTGCAGCAGGTTTTATGATTGTACCTCGCCATGTATTGGGAGGAAAGGGCTTTACCGCGCCCAGCGACCGCTTAATAGTTGCTGGCGTTGGTGCAGGTGGTAAAGGTGAGAGTGATCTTACAGGCTTTGTTAGCGGCGGTAAAGCCGAAGTTGGCTTTTTATGCGATGTGGACGACCGTCGTGCAGCAAATTCTGTAAAGAGGTTTCCTAAAGCCAAATATTATAAAGATTGGCGTGAGATGATGGATAAGGAGTCGAAAAATTTTGATGCGGTTTCTGTGTCTACTCCAGATCATAATCATGCTATTATCACGCTCTCTGCCATGCAGCTAAAAAAGCATGTTTACGTTCAAAAACCACTTACTCATGATATTTATGAGGCAAGGATTTTGACAGAAGCAGCAAAAAGATATAAAGTAGTCACCCAAATGGGAAATCAAGGTACATCTACTGATGGTTCTCGTAAATTGATGGAATGGTACAATGCCGGGATTATTGGGGATGTACATACCGTTTATTGCTGGACCGACCGCCCAGTTTGGCCTCAAGGTATTCCTTGGTCTTCAAAAAAATCGGAAATTCCTAAACAATTGGATTGGGATTTATGGCTTGGAACAGCACCTCAGACTGATTATGTAGATAAATTGGTGCCTTTTAACTGGCGTGGATGGTGGGATTATGGAACTGGAGCTCTTGGAGATATGGGCTGCCATTTAGCGGATGCGCCTTTTAGAGTACTCGGACTAAATTATCCTACTGATGTGGAATGTAGTGTGGGTAGTGTTTATGTTGATTCCTTTAAGCGTGGCTACTTCCCAGAAAGCTGCCCCCCGTCTTCTCATGTTATTATGAGCTTTAACTCCGCAAAACAAAATAATGCACAGGTTAAATTGCATTGGATGGATGGCGGAATTCAACCGGAACGCCCCCAAGAACTTGGTCCCGACGAAATTTTTGGTGATGGTGGGAATGGGGTTCTTTTTATCGGCTCTAAAGGTAAAATGCTCTGCGATACCTATGGAAAAAACCCTAGGTTATTACCCCTCTCAAGAAATGAGGAGGTGAATGTTGCTGAAACTATTGCTCGTGTACCAGGGCAAGAAGCGGGTCATTACACGCAATGGGTTGATGCGGCAATTGCTGGCTATGGTAAAATGGAGGTAAGCTCCGACTTTTCTGTCGCGGGTCCACTTACCGAAGCGTTATTAATGGGTAACCTTGCAATTCGTGGCTTCGATATTCGTAATGCAAATGCTGCAGGCAATGGTTTTACCTACCCAGGTAGATATAAAAAATTACTGTGGGATGGGCCAAATATGAAAATTACTAACTTTGATGAAGCTAATCAATTTGTGAAGAGAAAGTATCGCTCGGGCTGGACTTTAGGGATGTAATTGATTGTTTTCGATTATTGATATATTAATTTGGGAGTGGATTTTTTCTGCTCCCTTTTTTTGTTTAGGATATTATTGCTAAATCTAATATGTATAAATCTTTTATCCTTCAAATTATTTAGCTAAAAGCTTGTTATTTTAATTAAAAAGAAATATTTTATCGATTTTGATTTTTGAATGCTTTAATTCTGTACTAGTAAATTACATCCTCTGATATCGCTATTATCAAATCTCCCTAAAATCTCAAAACTTCCATCTTGGTATGTTTTTCCGAGGTCTTGGCTAGCCAAAAAGCAACATGAATGAATATTTGCAAAATCAGTAATATTTATTCCGCCAGTCTGTTCATAGCCTAAAAAACTCAGAGGATCATTGGTATCTCTAACGGCGACTTTCATCCATGGCGGACAATAAAAAATGCCATTTCCTTTGGAATAAGCCTGCGATAAAAGTTCGGTCATGCCATATTCTGAATGGATGGAACTTACTCCAAATCCTGCACATAATATTTCATGAAGTTCAGTTCTTAATAATTCTTTTCTCTTACCTTTCATGCCGCCGGTTTCCATCACAATAAGTTCTGGAAATTCAATGCGATGGCTCTCTACAAAATCCAATAATGCATAGGTAACACCAATTAAAATTGTGGGTGTTTTGTTTTTTTGGAGATCATCAAGCGTGTTTTTCAGAGATTGATGGTCATAAAGAAAATAACCGCTTTTTTCTTGATTGCTGAGTCCGATTAAATCATCAACCATGTAAATGAGGGATGATCCTTCCCGTTCTTGATAGGATGGGAGAAGCGCTAAAATAACGTAGTCTTTAATATTTCCGTAAAATAATTGGAATGCTTTACGATAGCTTTCTATATAAATTGAAATGTCTGGAACTAAATGTTGGCTTTGGACCATTCCGCTTGTCCCAGAACTACTAAAAATAACCTCTGTAGGCAATTTACCACAAATAATCTTCTGGCTTTTAAAAAACTCGATGGGAAGATAAGGAATGTTTTTAGGCTCTTTGATACTTTGAATGTCAATCCCAAGATTAGCTACAAAACGACCGTAAACTTCATTGTTCCGGACTTGATAATTGAAGATTTCAAGAGATAGTGCTTCGAATGTTTGAAGGTCAGAAACAGAAAAAAGTCGACTGCTATCTAAATATTCCACATCCAAAGATAAGAAACCTTTTCAAATGTGTTCAGAATTGCTCGCATGAATAAAAACGCTGTTTATTATTTCCTTTTCGTTGGCATGAAAGCTTCTTTAGCATAGCGTCCTGCGAGGGCAGAAAATCCTGCTGCAATTCCGCCAATTATTCCACTTATTAGCAATACAATCAACCAGTTGAATGAGTTAAGGGGCAAGGTAAGCATGCCTGCAACACGATTTGCTAAGATGTTTTCGTTTGGAAGCGTATGGATCAATCCTACGATTATCCAAAGTGTAAAAATGGCAAGAAATGCAGAAAAGAACGCGTTTTTGCCCGAATTAGCTCTCCATGCTGCTAAAGCAAATGCTACTGGTGCAATAATCCACCAGGGTAAGAACAGTTGTAAAATCAGAGAAATTATAGCGATTAAAAGGAATAACATAGTCTTATTTTTTTTTGTTAAATATTGAGGCTTATTTGTTGAGTAAGCTGTTAATTTTATTTATTCTTTAACTTCCAGGTTGAAATGATTCGTTTTGATGTTTCCTTTTTATTCTTTAGGAAAACTAATTCGTTTAACTTTCCATCCGACCACGTATCAACCATATCATCGTAATAGTGACTTCCAGGATTGCCTGATTCTCCACCAGGAAAAACACCATAGGCCTTTACGTTTTTACCTAAGGCTACAATCATTCTCCAGGATGGTCCATTGGTTTCACTTACCGCATTTACCGAAGTTTTGGAGCCTCCATTATATAAATTTTTAGACCCGAATCCTGCAATTTTTGCAAGGTGAGGAACATTCGTGCTCTTTAAATTTCCCCATTCCCAGTCTTTATCAATTGAGCCATATTTGCGTTTCAGGCTATCTATAGCGAATTTGAAAGAAGCATTTACAAGTTCTGTTCGTGTTTCTTTTTTCGCGGTATTTACATTGTCATACCAAACAGAATTGGGTTCATTTAATAGTAATTCAACGCTTCTATCACGTGAAGGGAATCTCATAGGTGTTTTAGGGTCACTAAATTCATCCTTCCAAATTTGAACTCCAAGATTTTTATGCCATAATTCAAAGATACTAGCACCGATTTCATCGGCATTAAAATGTTTATTCCACTTGCTTAATATACTAAATCCTTCTTTTTCAATTGCATTAAGTGATTTTATGTCCACCAAGCTTTTAAGAGTTGGTAAAATATTTTCTGCAAGAACACTGTAATTATCGTTCTGCAAGTTTTGTAAACTATCCACTGTTGCTTGCGTCATAACAGCTAATCTCTTATTTATTCTGTGAGAACGCTCATAACCTGCATATTCCCAGTTAATATAATAAGGATAGCTGGGATCATTTGGAAACTGATTTGCTGAACTAACAAACTTTCTTTTCGGATTTTTAACTGTTGGGTTATGCTCTGCCGGAATTCTGCCTTGCCAATCATTTGCCGGATCAGATCCATCTAATAAAAATTTCCCTTGTCCGCGCCATTTTAGAGGCAAATAACCATTTGGTGTAATAGCAATATCATTATCCACGCTAGCGAAAATAAAGTTTTGTGCAGGTGCTGAATAGTAAGTTAATGCTTTGCGGTAATCTGCATAGTTTTTTGCTCTATTTAGCATGAAAAAAGTCCGGGTATCATTTGATCCATCATGTGCCACCCATCTAAGAGCATGCCCCGTTGGAATATTATTAATCATTGAGAAATTATCCGGACGCTGTTGGCTAGTATATACTACCGGACCGTGATGAGTATAAATGACGGTATCTGTCAAGGTTTTGCCCCCATTTACTTGAATTGTTTCTATTCTTGTCTTTGTAGGATTCCATTGATTATTATACCAATACTCTTTTTTAGATTCATCTTTAAATTTAATATTATACCAATCTAATACATCGGCACCGACGTTTGTTACTCCCCAGGCTACATTTTGATTAAAGCCAATGATGATTCCAGGTGCACCAGGAATGGAAACACCGCATGAATTCATGTCGGAAGAGGCTAGTTGAATTTGATACCATATAGAAGGTAGTGTGAGATCAAGGTGAGGGTCGTTGGCAAGAATTGGAAAGCCACCTGCTGATTTCTCTGCGGCTATTGCCCAGTTATTACTTCCTATTCCTTCTTCAATTTCCCTAGTCTTAATATTATATGCTGTTTTATCGGACAGGTTTAATTTTGGAACACTCGGCGTTTTGATCGGATCGAAATCCCAAGTGGTGCCAACAGGAATTATAGGGTCTTCCCTGTATGGATAATCAGGAAATAAGTTTTTAGTTATTTCCGGTCCGAACTTACTTAGAATGTTATTCATGTAAAATTCGTTGGAGCCTCCAGCCAGGGTGGCCGACATTAATTTTAGAAGTAAAGCTGAATTTAAAGGCTTCCAATCTTCAGGAGCATAATCTAATATTTTGAATTCTAGAGGGTAGTCTCCGGGATTAAGCGAGTGGATGTATGCATTCACACCAGCGGTATAGGCATCCATTGTTTCTTTTATTTCAGGATCTTCCATCATCATCTTCACCATATTTTCAGCACCAAAAGTCATACCCATTCTACGTTGGTATCTATCAAGCTCTATAGCTTTGGGGCCAACAACTTCTGATAATCGGCCAGAGGCATAGCGAGTTTGGAAATCCATCTGCCATAATCTGTCTTTAGCAGTAATATATCCTTGAGCATAATAAAGATCGTGGTTGTTGTCTGCGAAAATATGAGGAATCATCTGATCATCGAAGTGTATCTCAACATCACCTTTTAAGCCTTTAATAATCAAATTATTTTCTGGATTTTGTTCTTTAGCTTCTGCGTTTGTCCAAAATCCTTGAAAAGGGTCTAGAAATTTTGCTAATGGTGGAATATCTCCAAGTTTTGTATTCAAAACAACAATCAGTGCAAATGCAAACAATCCGGCAAAAACCGCTTTAACTATCTTCATAAAATTCAAATATTTATAAATATCCTAAAAATTAATAAGTTTTTCAAAATATTATTTTTTGTTAAATATTTAGTATTTGTTAAAATTTCGCGGTTTTCAGAGTCTTTTGAGGCGCAATTTTACTGCACATAGATAAATAAATGTTAAAATGTTTTGTTTGAGTAGAAATATTGCATTAGTTTTATTAATTAATTCAAAAAAAAATCAAAATAAATCCGAGAACTATGAATAAAACATTTACTCGTTTAGCCTGTATTTTATTGTTAATTATTGGCACTATGAACATCAGTTTTGCTCAAACTACGAGCGTTTCTGGTGTCGTTACCGATAAGTTAACCAACGAAACACTGCCAGGCGTTGCCATCACAGTGAAAGGCAAAACAATTGGAACATCTACAAATGCTGAAGGAAAATTCAATCTCAGTACTTCAGAAAAAGCACCATTTACCGTGGTGATTACCTACATTGGTTACAAAACTATTGAGCAAGTGATTGCTGGTTCTGTTTCGAATCTAGAAATTAAAATGGAATCACAGTCGATTCTTGGTCAAGAAGTAGTAGTTGCTGCTTCACGTACGCCTGAAAGAATATTGGAGTCTCCAGTATCTATTGAGCGTTTCGGACTAGCTGCTATTCGTGAAACTGCTGCACCATCATTCTATGATGCCCTTAATAATTTAAAGGGGGTAGAAATGAGTGCTCAAAGTTTAACCTTCAAGTCGATTAACACTAGAGGTTTTAACGCAAACGGAAATACAAGATTTAACCAATACATTGACGGAATGGATAACCAGGCTCCTGGTTTGAATTTCGCTGTGGGTAACATCATCGGTATTTCAGAGCTTGATCTTGATAATGTGGAGCTTCTTCCAGGTGCTTCATCTGCTTTATATGGAGCTGGTGGTATTAATGGTACCATGTTAATGAATTCAAAAGATCCTTATACCACTCAAGGAGTAAGTTTCTCTACGAAAAATGGTGTCAACCACGTTAATGATCCATTACAATCGTCAGCATATTTCCAGGAATATGGATTAAGATTTGCAAAGGCATGGAATAAATTTGCATTTAAAACAACTTTCTCAATCCTAGAAGCAGATGATTGGCAGGCCGCTAATACTACAAACTTCAATCGTACTTCACGAAAAGTTATAGGTGGAGATAGAAGTTCTGATCCAAACTATGATGGTATAAACGTTTATGGTGATGAGGTTAGTCAGAACATGCGTAATATTGCTAATTCTGTACAATCGGCAACCAATGCAGGTGTTGCAGCAGCATCAGGTGGAGCTATTCCTAATATTGTTGGAGT
>NZ_JBIILQ010000015.1:0-22834 GCF_044232565.1 Daejeonella sp.
GTTAATACCGAATAAATGATAAGAAATTTGTCTTTTTAAATATCAAAAGATTTTTCTAAAATATTTAATATCTTCAACTTTCTAGGCTTGATTGAGTGCATGCTTCATATTGAGCTGCAGCTAGATCAAGTGAAATGCTAAAGTCATTCCATGCTTCTTCAGAACAATTCATATTTAGAAAGGCTTGAATCATGTTACCTCTGGAAGGCCCATCTAAACAATTTAGAAGTGAACCAACTGCGCATGAAGCTTGATCATCTAAATGCCATTCAATAATGTAATTTACGGAATTACCCCATGATCTAGTACAAGCTTCTACATTAGCATGCACTAACTTGTTGCTGAAAATAATTGCTACTATGAATATGATTGAATATATATATATGTTCTCATTTTTTAAATCATTTAATATTTAAATCATCAATTGAAACATTCGGTTTAGCATCAAACTTTAATATTTGTTTTAATTCATTTCGTGTTAATTGTTTCATCTCGGGATTGTTTTTTACGATATTCAACAGAGATGTTTGCTGTAGATAGAACAATTCGGCATATTTTTTTGCACCTTTAATACCAGCTTCCTCACAATATTTGGTGAATTCTTCTAAAGATTTGGAATTTTGAGCCTTATTCATGATCTCACGATTGCTTCCTGAAGTAGAAATTTCTCCACGAATCATGCTTTCTGATAATTCTAAAAAAGAATATTGATAATTTTTAAAATCTTGCGAAGCTTGAATTTTTGCTTTTAATACATTTAGATCTTGAGGTTTTTCTTTTTTGTTACAAAAAGAAAAAAGGAAAACAATGAGCAATCCAAATAATAAAAGTTTTTGTTTCATTTTAAAAAGAATTTAAATTGACTTTCAATATTGAGGTGGCAAACAATCCTTCAAATTTATTTTATAGTTAAAATTTAATTATAAAATTAAAATTTAATTTCAATAAAAAAAATTAATTTTTTAAAAAGTTAATTTTCATTAGATAATTAAAGGGTAGGAGTTAGAGTATGAAGTGTGTAAAAAAAGCGACCCAAAGGTCGCTTTTAAATCTTACCAACCCGGTGCAAAGGTTAAACCAAATATCCCCAAGCTAACATCTTTCCTTTGGAAGGGAATCGCATAATAAGGTTCTAATACAAAATAACCGAATACGTTTACTCTTAGAGATACTCCAGCACTCATAGCAGGAATACGCTCAAAGTAGCCATTTGCACCACCAATCTGTTGAGGTGTAGATCTGAATGCTACTTTCGAATTATTATCATAAGCTAATCCCATGTCGAAAAAGACGTTTAAATCAGAAAACAGGAATTTAGACTCAATAGCGGCTAATTTTTTCGGACCAGTAAATGGAAGTCTGATTTCAAAATTGGCAACTGCAATTCTTGAACCTACTAATTGATTGATATCAAAACCATCTGTAGTAGCCCCATTTCTATAAAATGAATTCGCTTCATAACCTCGAATCAAGTAGCCATATCCAGCGTACATCTGATAAAGTCTGTTTTCATCACGTCCAAATCGAGTATAGGTATAAACTCTCGCAGCAAAAGTTACTGGCTTCACGCGCACATAGCGTCTTCCATCAACGGTTAGAGCATTTAATTTAAAGTCACCTTGGTAGTTTTCCAGACCTACTCGGTAACGAAATCCTGAAAGTGGAGAAGTTACTCCAGAGAAGGAGTTGTCGCCCACAAAGGCTGCATTGAACTGTAGCGTTGTGAAGGGATCGAAAGCTACTCCGTAGGTTTGCAAAGCCTTTTCTTTTGAAAGCTTTTCACGATCAGTTCCAATTTGATACCCTAAATTATAATCGTAATAATTATTAAAACGATCTATTCGATAGCTATATCTTGAAATTCCACTTCCAGCTTCAAATCGATGGTTTTTTGAAAAAGGGTAAGAGCCAAAAACTGAAAATTGATCTTCAAATGTGCGGATAATGTCATATCGCTCGATATAGGTTTGTCCGATTCCTGGAATATTCTCAACCGCAGCCGTAACCTGGCCTGAAACATAAGGAATATGAGATCCTACCACACCCCAATTTATTCTACTCTGCTGATTAACATAAGCTACCTGAGCTCCAAAATCATAAATCTCTCCATTTACTGCAGCAGTAGCGAATATTTGATTCCTCCCAAGAATATCGCTAAAAACGCCTTGGATACCACTTGATAAACCGGTGCCAAAACGACCAACAGAGGCGCCTACACCATTGCTCGAAAGATAATCAAGCTTAAATTTAGGCTGATAAGGAATTGATTTGATTGATTCTTCTGGAATTCTCTCGAACCTGTCAAAGTTATCCAAATTGGCATTAATGATGTTTACCCCAACAGATTTGTAGGGTGGGAGTTCAGCGGCATTAAAATTAGTGTCTTCATTTCCAATAATTTGTGCTTTAAATTCGGAGGCTTTTGCATTGTAAATAGTATATTTTTGTGCTCTGTAATACGAATACAAAATATCATCATTTGCCGACACACTTAAAGCAGGTGAGTATTGGGTGATTCCACTTATACCTGTAAAATAATCTGTTAGCTGCTCAACAGTCTGTTTTTCAAGTGAATAACGATATAAATTTCTAAATCCATCTCTATTGGAAAGGAAATAAATACTTTTATTATCCGCCGAGTATTGAGGATTCAGATTATTTGCTCCACTAAATAAAATGATATTTGAAATGCTTTTTGTCTCAAGATCGATAATCGCCAAATTCAATGAAATATCTACACTAATTGATGATTGGTCTAATGTTTTACGATCGGTACTAAATACAATCGATTTACCATCTCTAGAATAGCTGGGATGATAATCTGAATATCGATCATTTGTTAATTGTTTTAATGATTTTTTGCGAAGATTATATTCGTAAAGGTCATTTTGGCCCTCAGATAAACCCGAAAATGCGATATCATCTCCATTTGGTGACCAGGTAATATTGCTAAATTCTTCTAATTTACCCATTGCTACAGTGGCAATAGTTTTTCCATTAGAAACATCAATAATGACTAATTTATTTACGCCGGCACTGAATACACTAAAGGCAAATTTCTTACTGTCCGGCGACCAAGCACCTGTAGATTCAATGAAATTATACTCGTCAATATCTCCACTTTTTGCCTTGCTAGATAGTTTTCTGATGATTTTACCTGTTTTCGCATCGGCAAGAAATAGGTCAATGCTTAGGAGATCACGTTCAGAAAGAAAGGCTACATAATTTCCATTGGGCGAAATAGATGGAGCAACATTATAATTAGCACCCCCATTTTTCTCATCAATTAACTTCTTGCCAATAGGTACTTGTGCAGTATCTTTTAAGTAAGGACGATAGGTGTTTTCAATACTTGTTTTCCAAAGGCTGGATAATGTTCTTTCATCGTAGCCAAAAGTTCTTTTTATAGCCATTTGGTAGCCATATTTAGCAGTTGCCTTAAATAATGGAACAATTACAGTATCTCCATAAGTAGAGCCTATGTATGACCAAAATGCCTGACCATAGCGATAAGGGAAATATTTATTTGATTCGGTTAAATCTTTAAGTGTTGGAATATCTTTATTTAAATAGGCATCACGCATCCACATAGAAGTATAGGCATCTTTCTTTCCAACAGATAGGTATTCGGCCATACCTTCAACCATCCATAAAGGAAGGTTTCCTATGTTTTCTAAATTAGTGGAATCTCCATCAATTAAGGAATGATACTGAAAAGCGTGCACCAACTCATGCCCTAAAACATGTCTTGTTTGATGATTTACCTGAGAAATCGGCATAATTACCCTGTTTTTCAAGCCCTCCGTTACACCACCCGTACCCACACCAATCTCGCCACTTAATGCTGTAGTTTGCTGAAAATCTGGGTGATTAGAATAAAGAATAAATGGGTTTTTCTTAAAAAAGGTGTCTCTAAATACTTGCTGGTGTAATTCATACCAAACTTCAGCTTCCTTAGCGAAACGTTGTACAAGACTATCATTTTTAAGATAATAATAGAGGTCGAAGTGTGGTGTTTCATACACTTTAAACTTCAAGTTTTTATACCTTACCTTGTTTTGACCAAAGTATTGTGCTTGAACATCATACTGTTGTCCAATAAGTGCAATTAATAAAAATGATGTTATTAGCCAAAATGATGACTTTTTACGGGTAACTGTCTTTTTACTCATTTGATCTCTTAAATGCTCTAACTAATTTACGTAAAAATATTGATTTTGATTTTTGAAGAATAGTTCAAATATCAATTTAATGTAAAATCAATTAACAGGTTTTGTTTTATTTTGTTTTCGCTCATTCTTAATCTCTTTTCTCGTTTTGTTGAGTTCTGCTGGTGGTTCAGATTTCGGACTTGAAGGCGGTTTGTTTTCTTGGCTTGGAATATTTTTATTCTCTTGGGTTTTAGCACTAATAATCTGTCGGTTCGACTGATTTAAAACCTTTGAACTGTCTAAAGTTTCAATTTCTGCAGGTATAGTATCAAGTACTAGAGAATCCACAAAGCTAGTATCTGATGAATATCGTTGAGTTACACATTGATATTCTCTAGTAATTTTAACCCCTGGTTTTGGAAATGGTCCTTGACTTATCCCCAATGATTTATCACGGTACACTTTCTCCATAAATTTTCCAAAAATGGGCAAAGCAGTTCTCGAACCCTCGCCAGTTTGAGATGTTTTGAAGTGTACACTACGCTCATCACAACCTACCCAAACACCAGTAACAAGATCTTTGGTAACCCCCATGTACCATCCGTCTACATAATCGGATGAGGTACCTGTTTTGCCACCGATTTGATTGTTTTTGCCCCAAAGATCCCACTCCCAAAGTGCTTGAGATGTGCCTTCTGGTTCTTCCATGCCACCGCGAAGCATATATAGCATCAACCATGCAATTTCTTCACTTAGCGTTCGCTTTTGTTCAGATTTAAATTCTTCGATTAATTTACCATCTAAATCCAGTATTTTTTCAACTAGAATTGGTTCAGATCGAACTCCTTTATTTAGAAATGTTCCATAGGCTTTAACCATCTCAAAAACACTCACATCATTCGGGCCTAAACTGACAGATGGTACCGCCTTTAAATCGCTTTCTATACCACATAGTTTAGCGTATTTAACCACATTTTCTGCACCAACTTTCTCCGTAATTTGTGCAGTAATTGAATTGACAGATTTGCCCATCGCCCAGCGTAAAGACATTTCTCTGCCAGAGAAGCTATAACTCGAGTTTTTTGGCTCCCAGTATTCTGTTTTGCCTTTTAAAGTGTAAGGAATTCGGACTGCTTGGTCGATATATGTATCGCATGGACTCATGCCGGCTTCAAGGGCAGCTAAGTATGCAAATGGCTTAAAAGTGGATCCTGCTTGCCTTTTAGCCTGATTTACATGGTCATAATTAAAATAATTATGATTTATACCCCCAACCCAGACTTTAATATGCCCGTTGAATGGATCGAGCGTCATCATTCCAGTGCTGAGTATCTTGGCATAATATTTTATAGAGTCCATAGTTGAGAACTGGACTTCTTTTTCGCCATCCCAGTTAAAAACTTTCATTTTTTTAGGACGGTTTAAATAATAATTGATAGAATCTTGGTTTCCATCATAGCGCTTTTTTAAAAATGAATAATAGGGGAGTCGCTGAGCTGCTTTTTCAGGAAAGTCAAGAATTTCCTTGCCATCAGATGTTCGCCAAGGATTTTCATTTCCCCAAACATTCTCGAATCGCCTTTGCAGAATTTTCATGTGATTATTGACCGCTTCCTCCGCATATTGTTGCATTCTAGAATCGATTGTCGTATATATTTTTAACCCATCTGCGTATAAATCATAGCCATTTTCTTCACACCATTTTTCAAGATAGCGCGAAACAGCAGATCTTAAATATGATCCACCATCACTTCCTTCATCAAGGCTTCCAGGATTAAGCTTCAGTGGCCTTTGGCTGTATTTTAAAAATTCCTTCTCTGTTAAATAGTCATATTTCTGCATTTGAGCCAAAACAGTATTTCTTCGCTCGAACGATTTTTCAGGATTTCGGATTGGATTATAAGTGGTCGTAGCCTTGAGCATTCCAACTAATAATGCAGCTTCTTCAACCTGAAGCCTATTTACGCTTTTGTTAAAATATCGTTTGGATGCTGTCTTAATTCCGAAGGTATTATTACCAAATGGGACCGTATTTAAATAGAGTGTAATAATTTCATTTTTAGAATAGTAATTCTCTAATTTATAAGCGGTTACCCACTCCTTTAATTTGTAAATAATGGTTCTAACTAATGGGATGTATTTGATTAAGCCCTGTGATTTTTTATTCCGAGTGCTATAAAGATTTTTGGCAAGTTGTTGAGTGATAGTACTCGCACCTCGTTTTTCACCACTTGCAGTAGAGACAATACTTGAGAGTAGTGATCGTACATCAATACCACTATGCTTATAAAAACGAACATCTTCGGTAGCCACAAGAGCATCAATGAGTGCTGGCGAAATACTGTCGTATTCAACAGGGGTTCTGTTTTCTTTATAATATTTTCCAATAAGTTTCCCATCGGAAGTATAAAGCTCAGAAACTACATTAATGGCAGGGTTTTTAATATCTCTAATAGTTGGCGAGTATCCAAATAACCATAAAAAATTAAGTTCTAGGGCACAAAAAAAGAGAATGACACAGTATAATGCTATGCAAACATAGCGAAAACGCTTACTTTTAATTCTTTTGAACATCTGGTAAATATGGGGAAATCATGCTTAAAATGAGGTAATTTCTTTTGGCTTTTTACTTAAATTTGATTTTAAACAACACTATCAAAATGAAATTATAAATAATTGAAGGAAATTAACTTGTAAAATGTTTGATAATAAATTAATAATATGTTAAATAAATGCTTTTAATAGCGCTTTTTTCAATGTTAGAACTTGAATTTGCAATTTTTGTGTCTAAAATTTATCAAAGATCCAATTGAAATGAATCCGCATCTTTTAGAAAAGGAAAATTTATTCTTGCTTGTGTGAGGTCATTTTTATTGATTGTAAAAGTGTAGAGGTCTTCGTCATTAGGTTTATAATAAATCACTTTCCCATTTGGGTCTATGCACATAGAATCGCCCGAATGAAACACTTCATTTCCATCATGCCCCACCCGATTTACTGCAACCACAAAAGTCTGATTTTCAATGGCTCTAGCAGGTATTAATGAGCGCCAGTGTAAAGAACGTCGCTCAGGCCAGTTAGCTACAATCAAAAGCAAGTCATATTCTTCATTTATATTTCTAAGCCAAACTGGAAAACGTAGATCATAACAGATTACTGGACAGATTTTCCAGCCATTCAATTCAACAAATAATTTTTTAGTTCCGGCAGTATAATGTTGATCTTCTTCACCAAATCCGAATAGATGCCTTTTGTCATATTGTTCATGGCTACCATCCGGACGCATCCAAATGAGACGGTTATAATATTTTTCTGATTCTTTTATAATGAGACTCCCAGTAACAACACTTTCAAACTTTCGGGCTTGATCATGCATCCATTTCATGGTTTTACCACCCATCTCTTCGGCTAAATTGACTGGATTCATTGAAAATCCGGTACTAAACATCTCGGGTAGGACAATGAGGTCAGTTTTTTCACGAATAGAATTGAGCCTTAAACCTAAATTTTGAAGATTTTTGTCAATATTTTCCCAAAAAAGGTAAGATTGAAAGGTTGTAATCTTTAGTGTTTTCATTAAATTTATTTATACGTAAAGATTCATTAAATGTTCGTATTAAACCTTAATTAAGCAATTAACCGCTTTTTCAAGCGTCTCATTTTTTTTGGCAAAGCAAAAACGAAGTACTTGATGGTCTGTATTTCTTGAATAAAATGCCGAAACAGGTATACATGCAACTCCAAATTCTTTGATTAGCCTCATTGCCAATTCACTATCCTTTTCATCGCTTATCCTTCTATATTGGACAGTTTGAAAATATGAACCATGACATGTTAATAAGTCGAAACGTGTTTGTTTCATCAAGTTATAAAAAAAATCTTTCTTTTTCTGAAAAAAATCATTTATTTCTAAATAATTAGCTTCGTTTTGAAGGAAATCGGCAATGGCATACTGTATAAATGAGTTTACGCTAAATACTTCAAATTGATGCACTTTTCTAAATTCTTTCATCAAGTATTCAGGTGCTAAGCAATATCCAACTTTCCATCCTGTGGCATGTAAAAGTTTACCAAATGAGGCAATAATAAAGCTTCTTTCTTTTAATTCGGGGTATTTTGAAAGACTGAGGTGTTCTTTTCCATCATAAGTTAGATGTTCATAAACCTCATCACTAAGAATTATAATATTTGATTTTTTAGTCAGTTCAATCAAGCATTTTATGTCATTTTTATCCAAAACTCTTCCTGTAGGATTATTTGGATTGTTTATAATGATCATTCTGGTTTTAGGATTGATTAAATTTTTAATTTCCTCCCAATTGATGGCATAGTTTGGAGCATTTAATTCCACCGAACGTACACAACCTCCAAAAAGCTTAACCGCGGGACTGTATGAATCGTATGCAGGTTCAAAAATAATAACTTCATCATTTGGCCTAATAATGCATGCAATAGCCGCAAAAATGGCTTGTGTTCCTCCTGCGGTAATGGTGATCTCTGTTTCGGGATGATAAATAGCTCGATGTAATTTCTCCTGTTTTTCTACAATACGTTCTCTTAAACTCAATAAACCGGCCATGGGTGCATACTGATTATAACCAGCTTTCACATAATCACTTACCAATCCAATAAGCTCTTGTGAACATTCATAATCAGGGAAACCCTGAGATAAATTTATAGCATTATATTGTGTTGCCAGCTGCGACATAATCGTGAAGATAGTGGTACCTACTTCTGGCAATTTTGATTCTATATTCATTTCAAGCTAAAATAGGAAAATCTATTTCCAGAATTGTTATGGATCTTTAAAATTTAGATTAAATTATTATCTTAACCTTAATCTATTTTAAATCTATGACTTATAAAACCAAAGAAAGCCGCTTATTTCTTATTCTAGGATCTTTTTTAATTGCCAATGCAATCCTCGCCGAATTTATTGGGGTTAAAATTTTTACAGTTGAAGGTTCTCTAGGGATTCAAAAGTTTAATATTGATATGTTCGGTGTTCCTGATCTTTCCTTTAACATGTCGGCAGGTGTAATTACTTGGCCTTTAATATTCATAATGACGGATATCATAAATGAATATTTTGGGATAAAGCAAGTCCGCTTTTTATCCATTCTTGCCGCTATTTTAATTAGCTATGCTTTTTTAGTAGTTGGATTTGCAATGAATTTAGCCCCCTCAGATTTCTGGATTAATCAGACCATAAATAATGAATCTCTCAACATGAATAATGCCTTTTCTGCTATTTTCGGACAAGGAATGTGGATTATTGTTGGATCAATTGTTGCCTTTTTAATCGGACAAATGGTGGATGTGATTATTTTTCACAGAATCAAAAAAATGACTGGAGAGCGATTGCTCTGGTTAAGGGCTACAGGTTCGACTTTAGCGTCTCAATTTATTGATAGTTTCGTAGTGATATTTATTGCTTTTTATATTAATCCGCAATATAATTGGAGCTGGCAAATGGTAGCAGCTATTGGAATTGTGAATTATAGCTATAAGTTTATTGTAGCTATAATAATGACACCTTTACTTTATGTAGTTCACAATATTATAGATCGCTTTCTTGGTAAGGACTTATCTGCCAAATTGATTGCAGAAGCTAGGAAGCAATAAGTGATTGTAATGAGATTAGCCGGAAAAATTCTTAATTCCGACTAATTTAAATTTTAATAACGCTGATGATTTTTAATCTCATCAGCGTTATTCATTTAATTACTTACCAATTTTTAGTAATTCTACTTCAAAAATAAGGGTGCTGTAAGGAGGAATGTCTTTTCCTGCTCCACGCTCTCCATAGCCCAAGTTATAAGGGATAAAAAAGCGATATTTTGAACCAACCGACATTTGCTGAAGTCCTTCAGTCCAACCCGGAATAACCTGGTTTAAGGTAAAAGAAGCAGGCTGGCCGCGGTCAATGGAGCTGTCAAACTGAGCACCGTTAGTTAATGTACCTCTATAGTGAACTGTAACATCATCACTTTCTGATGGCTTAGGGCCCTCTGCAGGAGTGATAACCTCAAACTGTAAACCACTTGGAAGTTCTGTAATGGCTGGTTTTTTCTTGTTTTCAGCTAAAAAAATCGCGCCAGCCGAAATGTTGCCTTCAAATTTTTTCTTTTCTAAGCCACCAAGGAATGCATAAATTGTTTCTTGACATTTTTCAGGGCTTAATATTACTTCCTGTGAAGCAAAAACGTCGTTCATTGCCTTGATAATGATGGAATTATTAAGATTGTTAACACCTCTATTTTTAAGGTCAGTAGCAATGCTTGCTCCGAAAGAATAACTAACCGAGTCGATTTGATTTTTAAGTAGTGGGGCAGGTGCTACAGTTGTTTTAGCAGGTGCTACAGTTGTTTTAGCAGGTGTAGCATTTGTTTTAGCAGGTGCAACACTTTTTTTAGCAGGTGCAACACTTGTTTTAGTTTGTGCCAAACCTAGAGTTGAGAAGATTGCCGTTACGGCAAATAATAAAATAATACGTTTCATTTTTATAGATTATTTGATTAAAAATCGATTGTTTTTGTAGAATCAATCATTTCGCTAATATAACAGGTCTAAGGATAATTGAATAATATTCATTTGAATTTTTTCTCTTCAGGTTTAAATCCTAAATTGTGGCTATGAAAGTTGATTATATTGCCCTATCAATTCCTATTTTCTTTATTCTGATTGCCATAGAGCTAGTTTATACTTTTTATAAAAAACTTAACTACTATCGGATAAATGATTCAATTGCAAATTTGAGTCAGGGAATTGGATCCCAACTGGTTGGAATTTTCCTAAAAGCTGGTACTTTTTTTGGCTATCTCTATATTTATGAGAACTGGCGTTTTTTTACTTTTCCTAATGCAATATGGACTTGGTTATTATTGTTCATGGGGGTCGATTTTTTCTATTATTGGTTTCATCGTTACAGCCATCAAATTAACGCATTGTGGGCTGCACATATTGTTCACCATCAATCGGAAGAGTATAATTTAACAGTGGCACTCCGTCAATCTTGGTTTCAATCCGGCTTTTCGTGGGTGTTTTATTTGCCCTTAGCTTTTGGAGGTTTTGAGCCGATCATGTTCCTGACTGTCAGTGCTTTTAATACGTTATACCAGTTTTGGATTCATACCCGTGCAATTGGTGATATGGGTCCTTTAGAATGGATTTTAAACACTCCATCGCATCATCGCGTGCATCATGGATCAAATCCAAAATACATTGATAAAAACCACGCAGGTACCTTGATTATATGGGATCGATTATTTGGCACATTCCAAAAGGAGGAAGAAGAAGTTGTTTATGGAATTACTAGTCCGCTTGCCAGTTGGAATCCAGTATGGGCAAATTTTCACTATTGGATTGAGCTCTTCGATACCTTTAAACATTCAAATGGCTTCAAAGAAAAGTTATCTGTTTTTTTAAGATCACCAGGTTGGTTTCCTGAAAGTATGGGGGGAAGGCAATATCCAAAAGAAATCAATTTGGATACCTATGTTAAATACAGTCCCGTTTATGAATCTAAATTTAATGCATACATCTTTTTTCAGTTTGTATTTACGCTGTCAATTGCGAGTGTATTGCTTTTTACTGCTCCTAAACTTAGTTTATTGCAATTGTCAAGCAATAGTATTTTGGTAATACTCGGATTAACATCATTCGGTGCTTTAATGGAGCAAAAGAAATGGGCTAAAACGATTGAGTTTTTGCGTTTATTTCTATGGCTAATTTTGCCTATTCTATTTGCTAAGGATCTGTTTTTTATATATTTACTTATTGGGAATACTGCCTTGGTATTCTTTTCATTTATTTGGTTTAAACGACTCGCTCGAAATTAATTATGCTCAAAAATCATAAAGTTTTTACCCTTGTTTTTGGAATCATATTTCTCCTTAATATTTTTACTCAATCTGCCCTTCTTCAAGACTTGAATATTTTTATAAAACCATTGATTTGTATATCTCTGGCATTTTATTTGTTCAAAAATGCAAATATGGCCGCGGGTTTTAACCGATTGGTGTTTGTGGGACTTATTTTCTCGCTTTTCGGGGATTGTTTTTTACTGTTTGCGGGCAGGGATATTTATTTTTTCCTTTATGGCTTAGTGTCATTTCTTTTAGCTCATGTTGTGTATTCTTTTGCTTTTTTCAGAGATTTCAAAAACAACCCACAGGCATCAAAAATTTATGGTCATTTGATGTTTTTTATTTTGGGGGTATTTACCTTAAGCTTTTACACCTTTATAAGAGATTATTTAAATGATTTCAGAATTCCTGTGATGGTTTATATGTTCGTAATCTCTATTATGGCTATTATGGCAGCATATCGATATAAAAGGGTTGATCTTTTCAGTTTTAGATTGATTTTGACAGGTGCAGTATTTTTCGTTATCTCAGATGCCGCACTTGCGTTCAATAAGTTCGTGGAGCCTTATCCCTTTGCTGGCATTTTAATTATGTCAACGTATATGCTTGCTCAATATTTAATCACGATTGGAGCTATTGAGAGAAAAGTAGAAGTTTTAATCTGATTTTATCCTTATTGGGCTAAGTATTTTTATCCAAATCTATCTTCATTCTTCATTCTTTTTTCTAGAGGTACTATTAGCGCATATCATTTTTTATCCTAATAGGTTAATTTTTTTTTTTAGAGTATTTGATATAATTAGCTCTCAGGATAAATTTGTAATTTGGTTTTTTAATTAGATTATAACATGAGCTTAATTTCCACTAAAAAACACCTGATTCTCACATTTCTAGCTTTAGTTTGCAGCGTTATTACAGGTTTTTCCCAAATTAAAGACTATAAAATTAGTCTCCAATGGCAGCCAGTACAGAATAATTTTGAAGGTAAGAATCAATCTCTGTCTGTTTTGACCATTAATAATGGATCCGAACTTGATATCCCAGCAAAGGGTTGGACTTTATACTTCAACTATGGGGTAGATATTCCAAAACCTGAAAGTAGAGGTTTAACCATGTCTTATATAAATGGAGATTTGTACAAAATAGAGCCAAACGTTGCATTTGACGGAATTCCGGCTGGTGGAAGGCTAAGTTATCAAATGGTAAAATCTGGTAGTACAGACAATGTTACCCAATCGCCACAAGGTTTTTACCTCGTTTTTGATAGCGAACCTAATAAGGTCATTCCTATAAAATGCACTTATCCTGCACCACCTGCAGAATATTTAAGTACGCTGTCAAGCTCTAAAACTTGGATGAATCCTGCTTTTATATATTCCAAAAATTATGAAATTCAAGATATTCCATTTTCTAAATTACCCTTAATTTTTCCTAGTCCCACGCAGTTGAAAGTCAAAACTGGGGAGTTTAAAATTTCATCTAGCACATCCATTTCTGCAGATCCGCTTTTAGCGAAGGAAGCGACATATTTATCGGATGAACTAGCGAAAATTTTAATTGGAAAGCCTTCAATTGTAAAACAAGGTGCTATCAATATAAAGAAGGACCCCAATTTAGCTTCGGAATCCTATACCCTAAATGTATCAGAGGATGGCATACAAATCTCTGCATCTAGTCCCAAAGGCGCATTTTACGCCATTCAATCCCTGAAAAGTTTAATTCCCCCTCTCAGCTGGAAATCCAAGCAGGCATCTGTGAGCGTTCAATCGGTAGAAGTGAAAGACCAGCCACGTTTTGGCTATCGTAGCTTCATGTTGGATGTAGCTAGAAATTTCCATACAAAAGATGAATTATTCAAGATACTCGATTTAATGAGTTTATATAAATTGAATGTTTTTCATTTTCATTTCTCTGAGGATGAAGGCTGGAGAGTTGAAATTCCCTCCCTTCCCGAGCTGACTCAAATTGGCAGTGTTCGAGGTCATACATTAGATAATAAAAATTTACTTCAAGCAGCTTTTGCTTCTGGAGGAATACCCAATAAACTGCATGGAAGTGGTTATTTAACAAAAAAGGAGTTTATTGAATTATTGAAATACGCTACTGCACGCCATATTGAAGTGATTCCTGAAATCGAATCGCCAGGGCATGCACGTGCTGCAATCAGAGCTATGGAGCATCGATATGAACGCTTTATGAAGGCTGGAAATGTAGCTGAGGCGATTAAATATCGGTTGATTGATCCATTAGATAAATCCCAATTCCGTTCTGCACAAGGTTGGAATGATAATATTATGGATGTTTCAATGCCTTCGGTTTATAATTTCGTGGAGAAGGTTACCGATGAATTGATTTTAATGTATAAGGAGGCCGGAGCACCACTTAAAACTATTCATTATGGTGGTGATGAAGTTCCTACAGGTGTTTGGGAAAAATCTCCTTCTTACGATAAATTAAAAAAATCCAACCCTGCCATTAAGAGTGTGGATGATCTTTGGTATTATTATTTCGGTAAATTGAACCAAATGGTTAAAAAGCGTGGATTGTTTCTTTCGGGTTGGGAAGAGGCAGGAATGCGGAAAACTGTACTCGACGGCAAGTCGCAATACATTGCAAACCCTGATTTTGGGAACCAACATTTCCAGCTACATGTGTGGAATAATGTAATTGGTTGGGGAGCAGAAGATTTAGCTCATAAATTAGCTAATGGAGGATATAAAGTGGTTTTGTCGCCTGTTTCAAACATGTATTTCGATTTGGCTTCTAATAGCTCTTATTTCGAGCCTGGCCTAAAATGGGGCGGTTATGTAGATGTAGATAAACCTTTTTACTTCCTGCCTTTTGATTATTTGAAGAATGTGAAAGAAGACGGACAAGGCATGCCAATTAAAAATTTAGATCAGACTAAAATGATCAGATTGACGGATTATGGTAAATCCAATATTGTTGGTTTACAGGGACTTCTATGGTCGGAGCATAATACAAGTGCCGAGCGATTAGAGTATATGATGCTGCCTAAATTATTAGGTTTAGCTGAACGTGCTTGGTCGGATGCTCCTGAATGGGAGACAGGTGAAGCCTCTGCTTTGAATGATTTAAAATATAGCAATGACTGGTCTACCTTTGCCAATGTGCTTGGAAAAAAAGAATTGCCACGTTTGAGCTATTACCATGGAGGGTTTGCCTATCGCATACCTGAGGTAGGTTTAAAAGTTGATAATGGCAAGGTGGATGCAAATATTCAGCTTCCTGGATTAACAATTAGGTACTCAATTGATGGCTCAGAACCGACAGAAACAAGCGTAATTTATACTGCTCCTATATCTAAAAAAGGAAAGTTTAAGTTTGCTGCATTTGATGTAGCAGGTAGAAAAGGTAGAATAACCGAAATTGAAAATAAATAAATAATTTAAGTCTTAGTGCTCAGATTAAGCAAAAATTAGAGCAAGGAATAAGGAGCAAAGAATAAAGACAAAAAACTCAATGAGTAATTCAGTCGTATTACCCTGATAACTGATATTGTCTGAGCTATGATTTATATGATTTATTTGATTTTTATGATTCTTGATGTCGTTTGCCTGAAAAAAACAACTGATAATTAACAACCCATTTCAGATGTCGTAAGCCTAACCAACTTACTGCCAACTACAAAGTAAAATAACGATATTTGCATGATTCTAGACAAAAGATATGCTCAATAGCCCACTTCACAATTCCGAAACGATTATTGCACTGGCAACACCATCAGGAATTGGTGCTATTGGAGTAATTAGGCTTTCCGGACCCGATGCAATCAGTTTGGTTAATGAAGTATTTGCAGGCAAGGATTTAAGTATACAGCCCACACACACCATTCATTTTGGAACAATAAGAGATGGGAATCAGATTTTAGATGAGGTTTTAATTTCCCTGTTTATTGGTCCCAAATCCTATACCCGTGAAAGTGTTGTCGAGATTTCAACTCATGGATCAGCATTTATTATTGAAAGTATCATCAAATTATTGATTCGTAAGGGAGCAAGACCGGCAAATCCTGGGGAGTTCACCCTACGTGCCTTTTTAAATGGCCAGCTCGACTTATCACAAGCAGAAGCCGTTGCTGATTTAATTGCTTCCAACTCTCAAGCTTCACATCAAGTGGCTATGCAACAAATGCGAGGCGGTTTTTCGAGCGAATTACAATATTTACGTGATCAACTGATAAATTTTGCTTCTATGATTGAGTTGGAGCTTGATTTTGGTGAAGAAGACGTAGAATTTGCTAATCGGGAAGATCTTAAAGCATTAATTTATCAGATTAACCGCATTTTACATCGATTAATTCAATCTTTTGAACAAGGAAATGTGATGAAGAATGGAGTCCCAGTTGTGATTGCAGGGAAGCCAAATGTGGGTAAATCGACCTTGCTAAACGCCTTATTGAATGAAGAGCGAGCCATAGTTTCAGAAATTGCAGGAACTACACGCGATACGGTTGAAGATGAAATGATTATTGGTGGCTTGCGCTTCCGTTTTATCGATACTGCCGGCATTCGTGATACCGTGGATATTATCGAGGCAAAAGGAGTGGAGCGTACTCATGAAAAAATAAAGCAGGCAAAATTAATTATATATCTTGTTGATCCTGAGCAAAATGTGGAGGAAATTAAAACTCAAATTACGTATTTGATTGAGCTTGGTATTCCTTTCCTGACAGTTGTAAATAAGAATGATCTGGTTTCTGCTGAATTTGAAGCAGGTTTGTCAGTTGTTAGTTGTCAGTTGTCAGGGGAAGAGTTGTTAGGAGATGAGTTATCAGTTGTCAGTTCTCAGTTGTCAGACCTCATTCCTCAGACCTCATTCCTCATACCTCATGCCTCAAACCCCATCATTTTCATCTCAGCAAAAAATAAAATTGGCATTGAAGAGTTGAAAAGTAGCATTCTTGAGAAGGTTAATCTTCATAAAATCAATACCGATGATGTGTTGATTTCAAATATCCGCCACTTAGAAGCTTTACAAAAAACAGAAGAGTCACTGAACCGTGTACTTCTAAATATTGATAATCCCATTACCTCCGATTTCTTAGCCTCTGATATCAAACAAGCACTTTATTTCTTAGGTGAGATAACCGGTCAGGTAACTACTGATGATTTGTTGGAGACAATTTTTAGTAAGTTTTGTATCGGAAAGTAATTCCATAAATTTCCTTCTTTTCCAATTCGTCATACTATAAACTTACATTTATATTTTATTTGTCAGTTTAAAAGCTTACATTTGTATATATTTTGTTAGTTTATAAGCTTACGATTATGAAAAAGAAATCATTGCAAATTGAGCAACTCAACCTTAAAATGCAGGGAGTGGCAGAAATAAAAAAAATCATACCTCCACCCATAGGTTGGATTAAAGCTATTCGAACATCTTTAGGTATGTCACTGCAGCAATTAGGTAATAAAATCTCTATCACTAAGCAGAGTGTTTTGGATATTGAACGTAGAGAGCAAGAGGGTACTATAAGTCTCAAAACTTTGCGTGAATCTGCCAATGCTTTAGATATGGAACTGGTATATGGTTTTGTTCCAAAAGATGGTTCTTTGGATGCGTTAATTGAACGAAAAGCTAAAGAGTTAGCTACAGAAATCGTAATGCGTACCTCAAATTCAATGAAACTTGAAGATCAAGAAATAAGCTATGGGCGTATTCAAAAGGCTATAAAAGAAAGAACTATTTCACTTAAAAATGAAATGCCTAAAATTTTATGGGATTAGTTCTTGAATATTCGGATGGACAAACGCCTTTGGAAGAGGGGGAACGGGACGGTTTGCTAATTCCTACAATTTCAACGTTAAGCGAATTGAACGAGTTTGAACAACAAAATATTGAGCAGGCTGTTCAGTGGACTTTTGGCCGTTTAATTAGTTCTGGTAATATATTAACCGACCAATTTATTCGCACCATGCACAAAAGAATGTATTTAGATGTTTGGGCTTGGGCGGGTCAATTTAGGAAAACAAACAAAAATATTGGAATTGATAGGTGGCAAATTGCTGTACAATTAAAATATCTTTTAGAAGATGTTCAGTATTGGACTGAAAACAATAGCTATCCACCAGATGAAATAGCCATTAGGTTCAAACATCGCTTGGTAAGTATACACTGTTTTCCAAATGGAAATGGTAGGCATAGTCGCTTAATGGCAGATATTATTATTGATAAAATATTTCATCGCCCTGTTTTTACTTGGGGTGCTTTAATTGTAAAGAAGAGTGACGAAAGCAGAAAAGTATATTTGAAGGCCCTAAAAGCGGCTGATAAAGGTGATTATTCTCAATTAATTATTTTTTCTAGATCATAATCTCTTATCGGGTTATTCAAATTATCAATTTTTAATATTTTCAAATCATGTTATTGTTACATTCTTAAAAAAATTATCATAAATCGCTGGAAATTAAATATTTAAATATTTATAATTACTTAGTTCTACTATTTTTTTTTAATTACGTATTGTTTCAGTTCTAGTATTTTCTTATATTTCATATATAATTCAAAAACACAATGACAACAAAACATTTTTTATTTTTTGCACTACTGATTTTAGGAGTAGGTGCAAATGCTCAGCAAACTGCCACAAGCTCTGGCAAGCCTTACAGTTATATTATTAAGGGGGGACATGTAGTTGATCCTAAAAATAATATCAATGAAATAATGGATGTTGCCATCACGGCTGGAACTCGTGCACAAGCTGCCCGTCCAGCGAATGGTAACAATCAGGCACGCGCTGCGGTTTCGGCAGTTGAAGGTAAGGTGGCTATGGTTGCAAAAAATATTAACGCAAATCTTGCAGATCAAGTTATAGATGCCAAGGGATTGTATGTTACCCCTGGTTTAATTGATATTCACGTCCATTTTTTCTGGGGACATGATGGTTCTTATTTGAAAAATGCGGCTACAGCATTACCGGCTGATGGGTTTACTTTTCGAAGTGGTGTAACAACTGTTGTAGATGCGGGTTGCACTGGTTGGAGAGACTTTGAATTGTATAAAAAGCAAACCATTGATGCTTCAAAAACCCGTGTAATGGCAATGCTAAATATTGTTGGAACTGGAATGGATGGTGCTGGCGAGAATAATATCAATGAGATGGATCCTAAGAAAGCTGCTGAGGTAGCTAAAAAATATCCTAATGACATTGTTGGCTTTAAGATTGCTCATTTTAGTGGTCGTACTTGGGAGCCTATTGACCGTTTAATGGAAGCGGGTCGTTTGGCAAATCTTCCAGTAATGGTTGATTTTGGATCTTCGGATCCTTACTTGCCTCTTGATACCTTATTTAATGTAAAATTTCGCTCTGGCGATATTTATACTCATGCTTTCGGTGGAAATGGTTCAAGCAATCCCAATGGTAGAGAGTCAATTGTAGACATGAACGGTAAAGTAAAACCATTCGTTTATAAAGCCCGTGATAGAGGTATTGTATTTGATATTGGTTTTGGTGGAGCAAGTTACCTTTATAATCAAGGAGTTCCTGCTGTTAAAGCAGGGTTTTTCCCTACAACCATCAGCTCAGACTTACACACTGGAAGTATGAATGGTCCGATGAAAAGTATGGAAAACCTAATGGGCTTATTTATGGCTACCGGAATGCCATTAAAAGACGTAGTGGCGGCAAGCACTTGGCATCCTGCTAAGGCAATTAAACGTGAAGAGCTTGGTAACCTTTCCGTAGGTTCTGTTGCCGATATAGCCATCTTCAAAGTTAATGATGGTAAGTTTGGCTGGCCTGTAAGAGGTGGTAAAATAGAAGGTACTCAAAGGTTTCAAACAGAAATGACTTTGAGAGATGGTAATGTTGTTTATGATTTAAATGGTATTGCACAGCCTGCGGGGCCAACGCCTGAACGATGATAAATTAAAAAATTATAATTTAAAGGTGCTTTTCAAATGGGGAGCACCTTTTTTATTCAAAATAATTAATAAAGTTTTTTATTACGATCATTTATGAACATCAAAACTGCTTTTTTAAGTTCTCTCCTGTTACTTTCGATGCTAGGTGCTAGGGCTCAGAACTACGCTATTGCAACTTTTAACATACGCATGGACAATCCTCGAGATACGGGTAATTTGTGGATCGACCGCGCTCCTCGAGTAGCAAGTTTAATACGCTTTCATGATTTTGATGTTTTTGGCGTGCAGGAAGCCTTTAAAAATCAATTAGAAGATATGAGCAGGGCTTTGCCTGAATACGCACGCTATGGAGTTGGAAGAGATGATGGGAAAGAAGCAGGGGAGCATTCTTCGATCTATTTTAAAAAAGACCTCTTTAAATTGCTAAAAAGCGGAGATTTCTGGCTCTCTGAAACCCCAAATTTGCCTGGAAAGGGTTGGGACGCTACCTGTTGTAATCGAATTTGTTCATGGGTATACTTAGAAGATTTAAAAACCCGCAAAAAGTTTTACGTATTTAATGTTCATTTTGACCATCAGGGAGTGATAGCAAGAAGGGAAAGTGCTAAACTTATGGTGCAAAAAATCAATGAAATTTCGGGTAATCAGCCAGTTGTACTTACCGGAGATTTTAATGGAAATCGCTCAAGCGAATTATACCAAATTCTGTCGAATTCAGTATTATTGACCGATTCTTATGCCGGTGTCAAGTTTCCTTATGAAAACAATGCTTCCTTTAATGGTTTTAGAACGCCACGCGGAATGGATGTGATTGATCATATATTTATTTCAAAGCATTTTACATCCACAAAATGGGGTATTTTAACGGATACCTATTTTGGTAAATATCCTTCAGATCATTTCCCTGTGGTAACTTACTTGAAATTTAATAACTGATTATAAGAGTTAAAAAGGGTGGTGCTCGCCCTTTTTAACTCTCTTTTTCTGTTGAGGCTAGTTAATCAGTCTGATCCGAAACTCCATCCTTGTCAAATTTGAATGCCATCATGCCTTGGTTATGCAAATTTGTTGATTGTCTCACCCTCAAATCATCAATAATGCAAGTGCAATTATTAGAATAATTGCTCGCCCGGCAATTCCCGTGAAAATTCCCTGATTTGTTTTTAGATTTTTTTAAATAATATAACAGACTAACAAATCCTTTAATAATACGTTAAATAGATTTTTCCTGTTCCTATTTTGCACAGTTATTTAAATTGATTTTTATATTAAAATCAAGTATTTGAATGATTTTAATCAATAAAAGGTATCTCGGTTTTGTACAGTTTTGTATAAATACTTTTGCTATGGAAAACCCCTCAGATTTGAATACGGCTATTTTCGACCTTCGCAAAAGAGGGTACCGACTTGATTTTATTTTTTCTTCAAAATATCTTATTTGTGTGCCTTTAAGGCTAAAAATCGATTTGACGGATGTGGAAATTGATGAAACCTATAAATTTCCATCAAAAGAGCATCCAGGGAAGCAGAATGTTTTATGTGCTTTAAAAACTAATGGCGGACAAAGAGGAATTCTTTATGGGGGTTTGGATCGTGTGTTCCAACTTTTTGAGCTTGTTAGACCCCAAACAAAATTATCTAGACTTAAAGATAAAAAGCAGAAAAGGGTGCATTATTCCAGATCTCAAGCTATGCTTACAATAGGATGATTACTATTTAACAATAACACATGAAAATTGAATCAAAGATTTTTCATAAGCAGAACTCTGAAAGTTTATTGGAGTCTGAACCTAAGAAAAAATATAACGTTAAGTCCGCCAGAGAGAAAGCTAAAATGCCAACTTTAGCTACTTTAAATTTTGAAGAATATGTTCAAAATGAAGATAAAGAACAGCGCGTTAAAATTCCAGTTTACAATCAAAAGATTTTGAGGTTATTAGATGATTTAGATTGTCCTTTATTATTACTACCGCGTATAAAAAGCGGTAATATCATCCAAAAAATAGGTTTTTTTACCGATATACGATTTACCGGTATCGCCACAATAGCAATGATCGTTAAAATTGCGAAGTCCTTCCAAGCAGGATTAACACTTTTTAATTTTGCTGAGCCTGCAATTCCTGAAATGGATGACGATTATGCTCACAGTTTTTTCTTAAACAAGGGTATGTCGAAAGTTAATGGGCAAGAACTCAATCTTGTGAATATTGAAAAGTCAATTGCACTTAAAAATTTGGAATCTATTTTAGATAATCATGATATCGATTTGATTGCTGCGATGAATGGCAGGAAAGATCTACTTTATAAATTGGATTTTCATTGAATTAAAGATGATTTGCAATTTGAATTAAAATCCTAAATCTAATTTATTAAACTCGTCTCGGTGATTTTAAATTTTGAACCTTCCTTAAAGCCAACTAAATCTCGAAAACAAGAATTTCTCGTTTTGGCGGGGGATATTGGCGGGACTAAAACTAATCTGGCTTTATTTAAAGACTCGGGAGATGCAATTACGCCTGTAATCGAATGCAGCTATCGTACGGCAGATTTCACAAGCATTGAAGAGCTACTTCATTCATTCCTCAAAGGTATTCCCGAACCCAATAAAATTTGTCTTGCTGTAGCCGGTCCGGTGCTCAATGGCCATGCAAAGCTTTCCAATATTAAATGGGAAATTGATATAGAGCAACTTTCTAATCATTTTAAAAAAGGTTTTTCAATAATAAACGATCTAGAAGCAACAGCTTACGGTTTGGCAATGCTTAACAAAGATGAAACTGTTGTTATACACCAAGGTAAAAATCAAATTTCAGGAAATGCGGCTGTAATAGCTCCAGGCACAGGTTTAGGCGAAGCAGGGATTTATTGGGATGGAAACTATTATCATCCCTTCGCTACCGAAGGTGGGCATGCTGATTTTGCTGCTCG
>NZ_JBIILQ010000153.1:0-6666 GCF_044232565.1 Daejeonella sp.
TGATTGCTAAAATCACCTTTTGCCCCATTTAGGTCGATGATGTGTATGAATTCAGTTCCATTTGATTGATATTTTTCAATCATCTCTTCTAGGGTAACCTCATAGGAAGTTACTTGGTCATAATCACCCTCACGTAATCTAACAACCTTACCATTTAAAATATCAATTGCTGGAATTATATACATGGCTTTTAGCTAATTGTGCAAAATTTTTAATTAATTGTTCACCGGCAATTCCAGATTTTTCTGGATGAAATTGAACGCCGTAAAAGTTATCTTTCTGAATCGCTGAAGAGAATTTTATTCCGTATTCTGTGGCAGCAATCGTAAAATTAGAATTAAATTCTATATAATACGAATGTACAAAATAAAAATGCGAGTCTTTGGGAATGTCTTTAAACAGGGGATTGTCAGGATTTGAGAAAACTTTGTTCCACCCAGTATGCGGGACTTTCACTTGTAGTGTTTCGCTAAACAACTTTGTTTCTAATGGGATAATTCCTGTTAACTTGGAATCTCCTTCTTCTGAATGATTGCTTAATAATTGCATACCCACACAAATGCCGAGAACCGGTTTTTTTAATTGAATGATGGCTGGAATGAGTGCCGTATCCTTTAATTTCTGCATTGCAGTGCCCGCATGCCCTACACCGGGAATGATGTAACAATCGTATTGATCAAAATCTTTGGCATTATGAATCATGCCATAGCTTAAATCCAGTCGATCAAGGGCTGCCTTGAGTGAGAAAATGTTTCCCGCACCGTAATAAACAATTCCGATCATAATACTCCTTTGGTACTGGGTAATTCGGTTCCTGTTATTTGTATAGCCTGCTTTATGCTTTTTGCCAATGCTTTAAAGCTCGCTTCAATCATGTGATGGGTATTGTTGCCATCTATAATTTTTAAGTTTAAGTTCATTCCTGCATGCTCAGAGAAGGATTTCATCCAATGTTCAAACATTTCAGTTGGGAAATCACCCACATATTCCCTATCAAATTTACCTTCATAGATGAAGTATGCACGATCAGAAAAATCTATCGCACACTGAACGAGTGCTTCGTCCATTGGCAATAAAAAACCATAGCGTTCAATACCTCTTTTATCTCCTAATGCTTGTTTAAATGCCTTTCCCAAAGCTATAGCAGTATCTTCAATGGTGTGGTGCTCATCAATCTCCAAATCACCATCCACTTTAAGAACGAGATCCACACCAGAATGTTTTGCCAATTGGTCGAGCATGTGATCATAAAATTTCAAACCTGTGTTGATTTGATGCGTACCGGTACCATCTAAATTCAGGCTCAATTTTATTTTGGTTTCTTTTGTATTTCGTTCTAATTCTACAAAGCGATCCTTTTTTGTTGTTAAATAATTAGTGATATCAATCCAATTTGTGCTAGATAGCACCGCCTGTTGATGCGTCTTTTCTGAATAGAAAATTGCCTTACAGCCAAGATTTTGGGCCAATAGAATATCAGTTTCTCTATCCCCGATGGTAAAAGAATGGTGCAGGTCTATTAAATTGGAAATGAGGTAATTAGTCAATAATCCGGTATTGGGTTTACGGTTGGGACTATGATCTTCTGGGAAGGAATCGTCAATAAATATTTCAGCAAAGCTGATACCTTCATTTTTTAAAACATTAAGCATTTTTTGCTGTGGTTTTTGAAAATCTTCTTCAGGGAAACTGCTCGTACCGCGACCATCTTGGTTGCTTACCATAACCAATTCATAACCGAAATCTTGCAGCTTTTTTAAGGATGATATCGCGAAAGGTAGAAATTCTAGTTTCTCGAGACTGTCAACTTGGAAATCTTCGGGTGGTTCAATAATTAAAGTGCCATCACGATCTATAAACAATACCTTTTTCATTTTTTTCTTGATTCTTCGAAGTTTTTAAAAGCTTCCATTAAAAGTTTATTTTCTTGTGGGGTGCCAACTGTAATCCGAAGGCATCCTTCACATAGCTCAACCTTTGAGCGGTCGCGGACAATTATACCGAGGTCCACAAAATATTGGTAAATTTCTTTGGGATTTTCTGTTTTTACGAGGATGAAATTAGCATCTGAAGGGTAAATAATTATTACTGAAGGCATGATGCTTAAGTTAGCTCTTAGCTTTTCGCGTTCAGCGACAGATTCTTTTATCCAATTATTTACTTGATCGACATTCTGTAGAGCCTCCAAAGTAAGTTCTTGCGAAGCCTCATTCATGTTGTATGGTGGCTTAACTTTATTGAAAACTTCAATAATTTCTTCGCTGGCAAAGGCCATTCCTACACGTAAACCGGCTAAGCCCCATGCTTTGGATAAGGTTTGTAGAACTACCAAATTGGAATACTCAGTAAGCTCCTGGATAAAGGTTTTTTGGCGGCTATAATTGATATAAGCTTCATCAATAACCACCAAGCCATTGAAATTTGCCAAAATAGTCTCAATATCTGCTCTGTTTATGGAATTCCCTGTAGGGTTATTTGGCGAACAGATAAATATAATTTTAGTGTTTTCATCTATCGCCTCGGCAATGCCTTCCATGTTTAGCTGATAGTCTGGCAATAGATTGATTTTTCTAATCTCAACATCATTGATATTGGCTGATACCTCATACATGCCATAAGTTGGCGGAACAGTAATTACATTATCCCTCCCAGGATTGCAAAATGCACGAAAAAGTATGTCAATGGCTTCGTCGCTTCCGTTTCCTAAAAATATATTTCTGGGAGGTACTCCCTTAATTTCTGAAAGTCGCTTTTTAACCTTGTACTGCAATGGATCTGGATAGCGATTATAATTTGATTTTAGCGGCGAGCCATATGCGTTTTCGTTAGCATCCAGGAAAACGGAAGCTTCTCCTTTAAATTCATCTCTTGCAGATGAATAGGGGACAAGCTCTTTAATATTTTTACGAAGTAAATTCTGTAAGTTGAACATCGTATTTTGTTAATGTGTTGTAATTCAATTATTTATAGGTTTTGATTGTTTTTTAGGCGTACGCTAACTGCATTTTTATGCGCTTGTAAACCTTCCAGAGCCGCTAATATTTCTACTGTCGGACCTAAGTTTTTTATACCTTCTTTACTTATGTGCTGAAAGGTAATTTTCTTGATGAAAGAATCAAGAGATACCCCTGAATACGCTCGTGCATAGGAGCTTGTTGGTAAAGTATGGTTTGTTCCAGACGCATAATCACCTGCGCTTTCAGGTGTTAAGTGCCCTAGAAAAACAGATCCTGCATTTATAATTTCAGGACTAATTTCCTCCCATTGATCTGTTGCTAAGATTAAATGCTCAGGAGCGTATATATTACTGTACTCCATGGCCTCATTGAGGTTTGCGCAATATATTGCATAAGAATTTGCTATGGCTTTAGAAGCGATTTCAGCCCTAGGTAATAATGCCAGTTGGATCTTAATTTCAAGAATAGTTTCATCGATAATTCGTTGAGAATTGGATAGCAATACCGCCTGACTATCGATGCCGTGTTCGGCCTGAGCTAGAAGGTCGGCGGCAACATATTCCGGATTTGCACTTTCATCGGCAATGATAAGAACCTCTGATGGTCCTGCAGGCATGTCGATGGCAGTTTGACTTTCTGATTGAATAATGGTTTTTGCTTTGGTCACATATTGGTTTCCAGGACCGAAAATCTTATCCACTTTTGTGATAGTATCTGTCCCATAAGCCATTGCAGCAATTGCTTGAGCACCTCCTGCAAGATAAATCCGTTCAATCCCTAAAAGCTCTGCACAAAAAGCGACATAAGCATTCACTTTGCCGTCTTTTTGGGGTGGTGAACAAACGATAATCTCTTTACATCCTGCCAAGATGGCTGGTATGCCGAGCATTAAAAAGGTGCTCGGTAAAACGGCAGTCCCGCCAGGAATGTATAATCCAACTTTTTCAATCGCTCTATACTCACGCCAGCAGACTACACCTTTTGTAGTTTCAATTTTTTGTTCGGCAGGGATTTGCGTTTCATGAAACTTTCTAATATTGTTGTAGGCAATTATGATGGCTTTTTTTTCGTCCTCTCCAGCACCTTGGGCGATAGTTTTTAGCTCTTCTTTATCCAAAAAAAGCTTTTTTAGCACAATACCATCAAACTTCTCCGCATAGTTGTGTAAAGCGGCATCACCTATTCTTTTCACCTCATCAATAATGTCACTAACGATGCTGCGAACCTGCTGGTTTGAATCACTATTACGTTTGCATAGTTCTTCAATTCCCTTGCGAGTAAGATCCTTGAAATTGTAGACTTTCAACATGTGTTTTTATCTATTAGAGGATGATTTTTTCAATTGGCATCACAACAATACCTTGAGCACCAGCACCTTTCAGGAGGCTGATTTTTTCCCAGAAATCTCGCTCGGGAATAACCGTATGAATGGCAACCCAGCCCTGTTCAGCTAATGGTACAACCGTGGGGCTCTTTACTCCAGGTAAAAGCGCTAAAATTTGATCAATGTTTTTGGCTTCTGCATTTAAAACCACGTATTTGGTTTCTTTAGCACGTAACACCGATTGAATTCTTTGAATTAGCTCAATGATAAGATTATCATTTTCGATGCCTTTACGCCCAATTAAAACAGCTTCAGATTTCATTACTTCTGCAAAGGGTTTCAATCCATTGCTCTTTAATGTGGCGCCCGTTGATACAATATCGAAAATCGCATCACTTAAGCCTAAACCTGGAGCAATTTCTACTGAGCCGGAAATAGTTCTAATGTCAGCATTTATAGATTCTTGATCTAAGAATTTTTTTAGGATAACAGGGTAAGAGGTGGCGATAGATTTGCCATTTAAGTCGGAAATTTTTTCGATATCACTATGCGTTTGCACAGCCAGTTTTAAGGTGCATTTGCCGAAGCCCAACATTTGCAAGAAGCTAACGTCAACACCGGTTTCACTGATTACATTTTCGCCCACAATTCCAAGATCTGCAATACCATCTTGTACATATTCTGGGATGTCATCATCACGCAAGAAAAGTATTTCTAGAGGGAAATTAGAAACGTTGGAAATTAATGAACTTTTATAATTTTCGAAGCTTAAACCGCAGTTTTTAAGAAGCTCGACAGATTTTTCGTTTAATCTACCCGATTTTTGGATAGCTATTTTGAGAGTTTTCAAATTTTATGTTTTAATCAGACCAAAAAAAATATTAAGAAACAGTTTCACGTAGAAACGTATATAAATTACATCGCCGCAAAGCGATGATGGAAATGTACGTGATGTGTGAAAACTAAATTCATATTTTCGGCCCAACTAACTTGGGGGAATACAAATATACTGATAGCTTTCGGTATTTTCAAATTTACAGGCCCATAACACTTGTATCTTGGTTTTTATTACAATAAATTGAGAAATGTTACTAGCCACTTTACATAGACAACTGTACAAGCGTCTATCTATCTGTTGTCACCGTACCACTACCCCCTGTGGTCGGTGTTGTCACCGTACCACTACCCCCTATGGTCGGTGTTGTCACCGTACCACTACCCCCTGTGGTCGGTGTGGTCACCGTACCACTACCCCCTATGGTCGGTGTTGTCACCGTACCACTACCCTCTATTGCATACACTCGACATAAACATCGAAAGTTGGGTAGATGTAGGATAGCTTGCTGGGATGTGACTGGTACGGTGACAACACCGACCAGAGGGACGACCAGAGCTAACAACCTTGCCATTCAATATCCATAAAAATAGTCTCCAAAAAAAGGACTTTCAAACTCGATTAATTATCATTAAATTTGTTTCTTAATGAGATTCCTATCCCCCGGATTTTTATTTGCACTCCTGACAATCGTCATACCTATTCTCATTCACCTTTTTAATTTTCGAAAATTCAAAAAAGTATACTTCAGTAATGTGCGTTTTTTGAAAAATGAGGAGATACAAAATGTATCCAAGAGGCAGCTCAAAGACCGTTTAATTCTTGCCTCAAGGATTTTAGGGATTGCCTTTCTTGTATTTGCATTTGCAAGACCTTATATACCAAGCACTTCTCAAAATAATTTGTTTCAAAATCAGGTTTTGAGCATTTATATCGATAATTCCTATAGCATGGAGGCTCAGAATAAGGAAGGGATGTTACTCGATGAAGCCAAACGAAGAGCCAAAGAAATTGCATCAGCATATAGCCTAAATGATAAATTTCAAATCCTTACCAACGATTTTGAAGGTAAAGATCAGCGTTTACTCTCCCTCGAAGATTTTCAAAATGCAGTAGATGCCGTTGAAATTAGTCCCGCACAAAAAAATATAAACCAAATTATCTCTCGGCAAAAGGATGTTTTCCAGAAAGAGCCAAATTCGCGCAAAACCATTTATCTTATTTCCGACTTCCAGAAAAATACCCTTGCCGAACAAGCTATTTCTGCGGATAGTGCCTTTGCAATTCGATTAGTACGCATAAAATCTAATCCACAGCCCAATATCTCCATTGATTCGCTATGGTTCAGCACAGCCATTCATAAGCCCGGTGATTTTGAAAAAATAATTGTCCGATTGAAGAATAATTCGGAGGAAGAAGCAATCAATATTCCAATTAAATTGTTCATCGATAAAGATCAAAAAGCTTTGGGAAGCCTTTCAATAAAAGCAAGGTCTACTGCAATTGATACCCTGACTTTCAGCGGTTTAAATTCAGGTTGGAAAGAGGCT
>NZ_JBIILQ010000154.1:0-6653 GCF_044232565.1 Daejeonella sp.
TAGGCAGCCGGCGCAAACCAACCGCACACAAAAACCAAAAGCCCACGGGCTGCGTTTTACAGAAGGGTAAAACAATGCCCCTCCCAAACCCACTAGGCCTTCTTTTGCCTTTTGTTTAACAGCTGCTAAGGGAAAAAGCATGACGCCTAAACCCCCAGTTCACTTGACAGCTTTTTTAAAAACATGCTATAAAACCCAAATAATATTATTTAGCAGGATTTCCTAGCACAGACCCTCCGTTCACCTTTCTTCCGCCTCGGCTGGTGCGGCGATGACAACCCTAGCCCTCGCACAACCTTTCATAGCATCAGACGCAGCGGCAATCACTTGACAGCTTTTTTAAAAATATGCTATAAAACCCAAATAAAATTATTTAGCAGGATTCCCTAGCACAGACCCTCCGTTCACGCTTCTTCCGCCTCGGCTGGTGCGGCAATGACAACCCTAGCCAACCCACTGACTTTCATAGCATCAGACGCAGCGGTGGCGTTTTCGTTCTTTTTTGCTACAGAAAAAGGACTAGGCCCCCCGCGGCTATGAGCGGGAAATATCATTAAAACTCCAATTCTCACTATTAAACCCTAATCCAAAAAAATTGAATCTCTTTCTTTTGAAGTCCAAAAGAAACAAAAGACTTTTTTTTCCTCTTAGGCAGCCGGCGCAAACCAACCGCACACAAAAACCAAAAGCCCACGGGCTGCGTTTTACAGAAGGGTAAAACAATGCCCCTCCCAAACCCACTAGGCCTTCTTTTGCCTTTTGTTTAACAGCTGCTGAGGGAAAAAGCATGACGCCTAAAATCCCAGTTCATTTGACAGCTTTCTTAAAAATATGATATAAAAACCAAATGATATTATTTAGCAGGATTTCCTAGCACAGACCCTCCGTTCACCTTTCTTCCGCCTCGGCTGGTGCGGTAATGACAACCCTAGCCCTCGCACAACCTTTCATAGCATCAGACGCAGCGGTGGTTTTTTGGTCCTTTTCAACTACAGGAAAAGGACTAGGCCCCCGCGGCTATGAGCGGGAAAAGTCATAAAAATATAGAGTTGGTATGAAATTTCTACTATGACTTTACAGATTTCTCCACTCATCACAATATATTAAACCTCAATATTTGATTCGATTGTTCGAAATGACAGCGTTTGGTAGTTTGATTGGAAACCCTACTATCAAACCTATTCCAATTCCTAAAAGCACAAGCCCTTCTCCAACCTACCTTAAGAATTTGATCTTTTATCTTTTAATTAAAATTTCCCCGGACACTAAGAATCTTAATCTTATCTTTGCCGGAATTATTTTTGGAATTATCTATTCCAAAAATTGGAGCCCGCGACTTACAGGCTTTTTGTATTGATAGATTTATGAGACTTTACCCAATTTTAAATAAGATACTTCAAACAATACTGCCTTCATCGCTTTACCTGAAACTTTTTATTTGGAAAAAGGGATTTGAAGAACCTGAGTTAAAATTGGTTTATGATCTATGTGACTCTTCCAAAATATCCGTTGATGTAGGTGCCGCAAATGGCTTGTATCTCGCTCATTTATACCCAATTTCGAAAGAATGCTATGCTTTTGAGCCCCGTGAAGGTGCATTAAAGGATCTAAAAAAGGTATTCTCCGGCTTAAGCAGTTCTGTTAGATTTGAGCCTGCTGCACTATCCAATTTTGAAGGTTTTACGGAGCTTAAGATACTGAAGAGCAATACGCAGCTAAGTACGATTGAAAAAGGAAATTTGATTGAGCGTTTTGGTGAGGTTGAGCTGGTGAAGATACCTGTTAAGCGCTTGGATAGCTTTCAGTTCTCTGATGCGGTTGGTTTCATTAAAATTGATGTGGAGGGGCATGAGTTGGCTGTTTTGGAAGGTGCTAGTGGTGTTTTGGAGCGCGATCATCCGCATTTGCTCATTGAAATTGAGGAAAGGCATAAGCAGGGTTCAGTTGCGGATATTAAAACTTTTCTTAGTAAATATGGCTATGAGGGTTATTATTATGATGAAAATCGTCTGATAGGGATGGATCATTTTGATGTGGCTACATTACAACGTTTTGGTAAAAAAGATTCCAAGTATATTTTTAACTTTATTTATATACATCAAAATAATGTGGCCGCGATAGCGCACCTGCTATAAATGATGCATGCCTATTAATTTAAAATTTGAAAATGATTCTTGCAGTCGATACGCATCATTTACTTTTAGAACATGCTGGTACAAAGAGGGTTACACTCAACTTGCTTGAGCAGTTTAAGTCTCAATCTGGGATTGAACTGATTCAGTTTGCCCCTTCATACTCCCTAACTATTGGTACTGGTATTTTTGCAAAGGCTTATGCTCACCTGATTCGTTTTTTCTGGGTTCAGCTTCACCTACCTATTTTATGTTTGATTAATCGGGTTGATTTTTTATTGTCGCCAGAATATTATACCCCAATTTTAACGCATTGCAAGCGTGGTGTAATTGCCCACGACGCACATATTAGAGCGCAAAAGCAGTTCATCAATCCCATTTGGTTTTATATTTACTACATTCCATTTATTGAGCGCGCCATTCGCAAAGCAGATTTAATTTTTACGGTTTCCCAATTTTCAAAGCGCCACATGATGGAGCTTATGCACTTTGATGAATCGAAAATCAGGGTGGTTTATAATGGGGTGGATCCGAGCTTTTTAGATTGGGGTACACAGCAGGATTTAACCGGGCTTTTCCAAAAAATCGGAATTAAAAAGCAAGAGTATATTGCCTTTATTGGGACTTTTGAGGCTAGGAAAAATATTGAAAGATTAATTGAGGCTTTCTTCATTTTTAAGGAAAAAATGGGGACTGATGCATCAAATATTAAGTTATTAATTATTGGGAAAGCATCTTTAGGAATGTTTTCGGATCGGAATCAGCAAATTATTGATTTGATTGATCGATTAAAATTGAAGGATGAAATTGTGCTTTCAGGATATGTTTCGGACCAATATTTACCTGGTTTATACCGTGAGGCGGCCATGATTGCTTTTCCTTCGTTGTATGAGGGCTTCGGACTTCCAATTATTGAGGGTTTTGCTAGTAAGGTGCCGGTTTTAACGTCAAATATTTGCTCCATGCCTGAAATTGCTGGAGATGCTGCACTCTTGGTTGATCCCTATGATGTGACTGATATGGCAGAAAAGTTAAATGAGTTGATGAGGGATCATGATTTGCGTAATCAACTGATTGTTAATGGATTAGAACGCTTAAATTCATTTACTTGGGAGCATGCTGCAGATCAAATGCTTACCCATATTAAGAATTGTATTTCTTCTGAGGCGCATGTACATCCATAATAAAAAGAAAAAAATAGCCCTTTCCATATTCAACCTCCTGGTTGAATTGTTTTATGTGCCTTTTAAACTTTTTTCGAAGCCGATAGATATTTATAGCTATGAACCAAAGAAAATCTTGTTGGTAAGGTTGGATCATATTGGAGATATTGTGATGACCACGCCATCATTTTCTTTGATTAGGAAACGTTTCCCAAAAGCTAAAATCTATCTTCTAGCCAATGGAGCAGGTAAAAATTTATTGAATGCTGATCCGCGGATTGATGAGCTCATTGTATTTAACTGGCCTTGGTCGCAGCCAAAAACCAAGGGGAGATTCTCCTGGCTAAAAATTAAGGAGTTAGTAGCAGTTATACGCATAATCAGGAAGGAAAATATTGATCTTTTTATTGATTTCCGCGGCGATTTGAGGTTTATTTTACTTTTCGGTTTCCTTACTGGAATTCGTATTCGGGTTAGTAATTCAAGAAGTGGAAGGAGCAGTTTTTTAAAGCATGTATCCGATTATGATGTTGAAAAGCATGAAGTAGAGCGTTCTGCAGACGTAGTTCAATGTTTTGTTCGTCCGGATTCCGTTCTTCGTCCCGAAATATTTTTTCAAAAAGAGGACCTTCTTGCAGTAAAAAAGCTGGTTGAGAAGGAGATTCATTCAGATTTCCCTGAAAAGCTGGCGATTATCGCTCCCTACTCCTCACGTGATGTAAAGTCGTGGCCAAGCAGCTATTTCCAGGAACTGATTCGCCATTTATATGCTAAAGGATTCACTTCATTGTTGGTAGGTACTGCCAGCGATCAGCAGCATGCTTCCCAGATGATTGCTGATTTTGAGAGTAATGTATTCTCTTTGACGGGAAAAACTTCTGTTAGGGAGCTTGCTGCTCTTGTGAAGCAATCTTCTATTGTAATTGGTGTAGACACAGGTGTTCTGCATTTGGCATCTTGTTTTGAAGTCCCAATTATTGCTCTTTTTGGTTCTACGCGTTCTGTTGAATTTAGGCCCTACTCACCGCATGCGATTGTATTGGATTCAGGTGGCTGCACCTGCAATCAGTTTTTGCATGTGAGCTGCGATTTCGAAATTGAGGGCTATGCCAAATGCCTTTCTCAATTAAAACCTGTTAAAGTCATCCAGGCTATTGATCAGATTTTTCCTCAATAGAATATCCTAAATAAGTTTGAGGTGTCGATATTTTTCGCTTTCTATCTAGATGATAGGAAATGATACTGATAAAAAATCCTGACAGGAACCAGGTGGTATAGGAAATATAGGCAGATGATTCTAACTCGGAGGTCATCATAGGGATGATAAAGCCAGTCTTCATTAAAAATAGGGCCATACAAACCTGTCGCTCTTTACCTTTAAGTCGCTTCATCCATTTCCAGCAATTGAACATAATCAAAACGTAAATGCTTAGATAAATGAGCATGGCGAGAAATCCTGTTTGGACGCCAATAATTAGGAATTGATTCTCACCTCCGGTATTCCCATTGAATGATCCACCCACTCTCCCCGAAGTACCTAATCCGAGTCCCAGGGGCTGGCTCAACATCGCATTTATACCCTCAATCCACTCCAGGAGGTGCCCCACGCTGGATGAATTGGTAAATTTGAGCGTCTCGATGACAAAATCTAGGACTTCTTCATCTTTTAAGAGGTAAACCACATACAAAGCAATACTGGCTACGATGAGATAAAAGGTGTTAAGAATAAGTTTATTTCGAGTGATTACTGCATAAACAAAAATGGTGAAGAAATAATTCACAAAAGCGGCCCTTGAAAAAGCCAGAAATATGCAAATGATAGTAGCGAGTAATGCAATTTTATTAAAGTTACTTAAGCGTAATTTATTGGTGTCTGATGTTGCTAGGGCCGCCAAGATCGATAAAGCAAGGATGGTGGAGGATGCCAATTCTAGGGGGTTTGCAAAAAAGCTGGCAAAGCGCATGATTCCGGTATCGGTTTCAAAAGTATAGCTTAGTCCGTAAGAGCCCGTAGGATCGAAATTATAAATATAAAAGTAGAAATCGGCAAAGCCGGTAAGGGATTGAAAATGAGTTGAATTTGAATATTCAAGGCTTACAAGTATCGCTGCTGCTATGGTGAGGTAAAGAATGTAGTGGAAAAATTTATTGATGTAAACTTCTTTGGGACTAAATAATCGGCCTGCAAAGTAGACTAAGGCAAAGAATGAAATACTTTTAAAGGCTAATAATCTCACCATTAAACCTTCATCACCAATAGGTAAAATGGCGTAAATAAAAGTATAGCCAAAATAAACCATTACCGCATAGTCGATGAGGTGGAAATGAATTTTCCTGTTTAAGGTCCATACCTGTATGCCCAATAGCGTTACAATAATGGTTTCTTTAAACAATTGGAACATATTGATGAATCCTGCAAAGCCCGAATCGAAGGCAATGCAAAGGCTGGTAATATAAATGGGTAGTCCGAAAATAATGAAGAGTAATACTTCCTCGCGTCTTCCCAATAGAATCCCTCTAAGCGCAAAAATAAAGCTGGTTAAGTAAATTAGAGGGAAAATGATCAGCATTTTAGGGGTATATAAATTTTATTGATGTTGGTATAAGTAAATTCTATAGGAGATAAATATCATGAATTTAGGCCATATTTTCTATTGATTGATAATTCATATAACAGAAGTGCGCCAGTTTCAATTATCAAAGAATAGCTTGCTAAATAAATAAGTTGATCATTCGATACAATGGTCCAGGCCAAACCTGTGGCCACGATCAGTAGAATCATCGCAATTCTGAAGATTAATTTATTGTCGTTTCTAATTAAGCACTCTAAAACATTAAATACATTTAATGCGGCCAAGAAGGGTAAAAAAGCCATAATTCGGAGCAGGATTTCTGCATTTTGATCTGGATGGCCATTTAAAAGGAGTATGACATAGGGGGATAAAACGCTGAGGAGAATAGAAAATGCTAGAAATGAAAGGCTAATCCATGTTTTCATACTTCGTTTATATCCTAAAAACTCCTGCTCGCCTTGTTTGTACAAAGCGATAGCTCTAGGGTACATGGAATTAGATAGGGTACTAATGAGTGTTTTAACGGCACCAATAATTTTATCGCAAATTGCATAGGCTCCAAGCCAAAGTGGATTGCCAAAAATATTGATCGCAAAAATTAGGAGTGATTGTTGTAAATGGACGGAAATATTATTCCCTACCAAGTAGAAATTATTCTTTAATAAGTTAATTATTACTCCTTTTTGGGGACTGACATACGATAGTTTATAGGTGGATATTCCCCAGACGATCAGAAAAATATAAGCCAGGCAATTGAGGCTACCAATGATGAAATTGATCCAAAT
>NZ_JBIILQ010000155.1:0-6627 GCF_044232565.1 Daejeonella sp.
CCGCAGAGGATGCCCATGCAGCATCCCGTGCATTCTTAAGTTGAAACTTCCAAGTAAGTTCTGTCTTGCTTGAAGGGCGTGATTTCGGGTCTAAAACTTCATTTGCAGATCGAATTACCACAGTTTTATCACTCTTTTCTGCCATCTTCCAGCGATTTTGCTGTTCTACTGTATAAACTTCCTGCGGATTTATTAGTTCTCCGGAGCTAACTACAATATGAGTAGAGGGCACAGTAATACTAATATCGTAATCGCCATACTCGAGGTAAAACTCACTCGGCCCGGTATAAGGTGTCATATTCCAACCCAAAACATCATCGTAAACACACATTCGTGGATACCATTGAGCCACCGTATATACTTTACCATTTTTAGTATTCAAAATCCCCATACGGTCGGAACCATAATCTGGGGAAACAAAGGAATAATCAATTTTTAATTTCAGTTTACCTCCAGTAGCACTCAATTCAGTCGGCAGGAAAATCTGCATTCTCGTATCATTAATTGAGTATTTCACATCCGATTCAACATTTTTCCCATTAACAAGAGAAACTATTTTCACGGCTTTAATTTTATAACCCCCCTCAAATGCTTGTCCACGGCCGCCATTACGACTCCCACTAACTGGCACAATTGCATTACCTCTTGAATCATCTCGAAATAAATTTTGATCTAGCTGCATCCAAAGGAATGCTAACTTATCGGGACTGTTATTGGTATAGCTAACTATTGAGGTCCCAGAGATTTCATTTGTTCCTTCGTTTAACCTAACAGATAATTTATAATCTGCTCGATTCTGCCAATATTTTGGTCCAGGCTGACCACTTGCCGATCGATATTCACTCCCGTTTTTAGTATAAAAATTAGGGTTGAAAGCCTCTGTATAATCGTATTTATTGACTGGATTTATTGTTTGAGCTAAAGACTGTGTGAAGGCTAAAGACACAAAAGCACAAGCAATCAAAAAGAAGTTTAAATGTTTAGCTTTATTCATATTAATGGATTGAAAATGAGTGAATTGAAATTTTAATTAATAATTATTTTAGAATACTGGCAAACTGCTCTTCATCATAACCTAAGAAAAGCAAACCTGATTCTGTTTCTACCACAGGTCGCTTAATAATGCTAGGCTTTTCTTGCATCAACTTAAAAGCCGCATCTTTAGACACAATCGTTTTTTGAAGTTCAGTATCAAGATTTTTCCAGGTGGTTCCTCTTTTATTGAGCAATGCCTCCCAGCCTAGCTTATTAGACCAGGATTCTAATTTGGCTTCATCAATACCCGATTTCTTAAAATTATGAAAATCAACATCAATCTGATGATTCCTAAACCAATCTAGCGTTTTTTTTACTGTATTACAATTTGGGATTCCGTAAATTTTCATTGTATGATCTGCAAAATGTTGAATTGTTGATTTTATTTGTTCAGGCGAGTCATGGTTAGCTCTGTACCCGCAGTAACAAAGCTTTCAATAAATTCTATTGAACGATCTATAAGTGCCGGCAATTCCTTTTGTTCTTCCGGATCAAAGCCACTTAAAACATAATCTACTTGCCTTCCTTTAGGGAAGTTATCGCCAATACCGAAACGCAATCTTGGATAATCAGCACTACCAAGCATCGCTTCGATATTTTTTAAACCATTGTGGCCTGCTGGACTTCCCTTCGGCTTCAATCGGACAGTTCCAAAAGGTAGTGCCAGATCATCCACAACAACCAAAATATTTTCTTTAGGGATACCTAATTCCTGCATCCAATAATTAACCGCCTTGCCACTTAAATTCATGTAAGTAGTAGGTTTTATAACATAGATACTTCTACTTTTATATTTAAACTCCGTGTAATAGGCAAGTCGCATATTAAAAAAGGGAGCATGCGATTGCTTTGCAAAAGCATCTGCTACCATAAAACCAATATTATGTCTTGTATCTACATATTCTGGTCCGATATTCCCTAAGCCAATAATCAAGTATTTCATGAACAACAAATATGGCAGAAAGCTTTCAAAAAAAGGCTAATTCTTACCAAAAAAAAATAGCAGTGCAAGAAATCCTACACTGCTATTAAAAAAAAAATAAAAAAAATTATTTTTTACCTTCGTTTTCAGCTTGCTTCAATGCACGTGACATTGTAACTGAAACGATGGTATCATCAGAATTATTAGTAATCTTGAAATTGTCGAATTTCAACTCTCCAACACCAACAGATTTACCTACTTCAAGCGAAACAATACTAACCTCAACATACTGAGGCATATCTTTTGGCAATGCCCTAACACGAAGTTTACGCAATTTCTGAACTAATTTACCACCAATTTTAACACCAGGTGAAGTTCCAGTCAACTTTACAGGAATCTGCATAAGTACTGGCTTAGTCTCATCTAATTCTAAAAAATCAATGTGTAAAGGTAAATCAGTTAATGGATGAAAAGTAACATCCTGAATAATGGCTTGTGCTTTCACACTACCAATTTCTAAAGCAACGAATGAAACTTCTGGTGTATAAACCAGAGCTTTCAAATCAGCTGCAGACACAGAAAAGTGGATTTGGTTTTTTCCACCATAAAGAACTGCTGGCACTAAGCCTTGATAACGCAGCTCTTTTGCGTCTCTTTTCCCTACGTTCTCTCTTGGAGAACCGCTAATAGCAATTGATTTCATTTTAATTTATTAAATATAATTATTACCAGGCGAGCTTAAACCTGAAAACTAAGCTCATTTTCTTTATTCAATTTTAAAAAGATCACTGATTGATCCATGTTCATTCACGTTGGCAATTGCTCTACTGAAGAGGTCAGCCGTTGAAAGAACTTTAATTTTGGCACTAGATTTTACTGAAGCTATGGTATCTGTCACAATTAGCTCAGTCAAAGCAGACCCTTCAATTGTTTTGTAAGCATCACCAGAAAGAACTGGATGCGTACATACCGCTCTAACACTGCTAGCGCCATTTTCCATAATTAACTCAGCAGCCTTTGCTAATGTTCTGGCTGTATCACAAATATCATCCATTAACACAACATCCCTACCGGTAACATCTCCAATAATTGACATTGATTCAATTTCATTCGCTCTTTTACGCTGCTTGTCGCAGATAACAACTTCTGCATTAAAAAACTTAGCAAATGTTCTTGCTCTGTATGAACCACCCATATCAGGTGATGCAATGGTTAAATTGGGAAGATTTAAATTTTTAATGTGAGGAACAAAAATCACAGAAGCATCTAAATGATCGACCGGAATATCAAAAAATCCCTGAATTTGAGCCGCATGAAGGTCCATAGTCATAATTCTATGTGCACCAGCTGCAGTTATTAGATTGGCCATTAATTTAGCTCCAATTGCCACACGAGGTTTATCTTTCCTGTCTTGACGCGCAAATCCAAAGTAAGGAACAACCACTGTAATGTAATGCGCAGAGGCTCTTTTAGCCGCATCAATCATCAATAAAAGCTCCACCAAATTATCGTTAGGCTGATTGGTAGATTGGATTAAGAAAACATCACAACCACGAACTGTTTCATTGAAATGAGGCTGAAATTCACCATCGCTAAACTTCGATAAGGTAACATCACCTAATTTTATTCCATAACTCTCTGCAATGTTTTTAGCAAGTTCAGTAGTTCCAGAGCCGGCAAATAATTTGATTGGATTGAAAGAGAGAGCCATTTTTTTTCGAATTCGGATTAATGCTTAAATGAAAACAATAATAAATAAATTTAATCGCAAAGCGAAAAATATGAGTAATTCCGAAACTCGAAATTTAATTGGTTGCCCGACCAGGATTCGAACCTAGACAAACTGCACCAAAAACAGTTGTACTACCATTATACTATCGGGCAATCAAATTCAAAAAGAAGCTCCTTTTGAAATGGAATGCAAATATAAGGGGATATAACATTAACTGCAAATCAAAATGAAATTTTTATCAATTATTATTAAAAAGCCCTTTTTACGTTAATTAGTGTTAAAGCAAAGCCTTTTTCTTCGGCTAATAACATTAATTTATTAATTTCGCTTACAATATTTTTGATCTTGAACACATGAATTATAACAAAATCAACAATTTACTAGGCTGGTTCAGCTTTCTGACAGCCCTAATTGTCTATACTTTAACACTTGAACCATCTGCAAGTTTTTGGGATTCTGGCGAATTTATCGCCTCAACCTATAAGCTCCAAGTGGTTCATCAACCGGGCGCACCTCTATATTTAATGCTCGGAAAAGTTTTTTCTTTGCTAGCTGGAAATGATACTAGCAGAGTTGCTTTTTGGATTAATATGTGTTCTGCCGTAGCAAGTGCTGCAACAATATTGTTTTTATTCTGGACCATTACAGCCCTAGCAAAGAAAGTACTTGCTGTAAAAGGTGAAAGTCTTTCTAACTGGCAACTCATAACTATTATGGGCTCCGGAATAGTGGGTGCATTAGCTTATACCTTTTCAGATTCCTTTTGGTTTTCGGCAGTTGAAGCCGAAGTTTATGCACTATCATCTCTATGTACAGCAGTCGTATTTTGGGCTATATTAAAGTGGGATCAACAAGCAGATGAACCTCATGCCGACAGGTGGTTAGTTTTTATTGCCTATGTTATGGGACTTTCAATTGGTGTTCACCTATTAAACTTACTCGCAATTCCTGCCATTGCTCTGGTGTATTATTTTAGAAGATCAAAAACAAGAACTACTTCAGGTACCCTCCTTACTCTGTTGGTAGGCATCCTTATTCTTGCTTTTATTCAATATGGTATCGTGCAATACACGGTAAAATTTGCAGCCTATTCGGATTTGTTTTTTGTAAATACCCTCGGATTAGGTTTTGGAACAGGTGTAATTTTCTTTGCTCTGCTAGTAATCACCATCTTGGTTTCTGGAATTTTATACAGTATAAATGCAAGTAAAACTTACCTCTTAATTTCAATCACCTCTTTTGTGGCCTTAATGACTATCGGGGCTGGTATTTCTGGCTTAATTGTGGCTGGTATTATTCTTGCCGGACTTGAATTCATTCTTAAAATTCGCGAAAAAAGAAGAGTACTTAACCTTGCATTAATTTCCGTTGTATTTATCATTTTGGGATACGGATCATTCGCTCTGATTGTAATTAGAGCAAAAGCAGACCCAACATTAAATAATAGCGATCCGGAAAATGCATTTTCTTTATTGAGCTATGTTAACCGTGAACAATATGGAGATCGCCCCTTACTTTATGGACAAATGTTCGATTCCAAGCCAATTGATAGTAAAGAAGGAGATATTATCTACCGTAAAGGAAAAGATAAATATGAAAATGCAGGCCAAAAATACGAACGTGTTTATGACCGGAATGTTCTATTGCCAAGGATGTATAGCGATGACCCACAGCACATTAACTTCTATCGCGATTGGATGGGATTAGATGAAAACCAATCGCCTACTTTCTTTAATAACATCGGCTTCCTAATCAGCTACCAAACTAGCTTCATGTACACTCGCTATTTTGCATGGAACTTTATTGGACGACAAAATGATGAACAAGGCCATGGCAATTACATTCATGGAAACTGGCTTTCAGGTATTAAATTCATTGATAATATGTTATTGGGAGGGCAATACGATCTCCCAAAGAGTCAGTTAACCAATAATGCCTACAATAAATTTTACTTCCTTCCCTTTATACTAGGTATCATAGGTGCATTATGGCACTTTCAAAAAAACCAAAAGGATGCTGGAATAGTTGCACTTTTATTCTTCTTTACAGGACTAGCCATTGTTCTTTATTTGAATCAAAATCCGCTGCAGCCTAGAGAAAGGGATTATGCCTATACAGGCTCTTTTTATGCCTTTGCCATCTGGATTGGACTCGGAGTAGCTGGAATAGCAGATTTTATCCGTAAAAAATGAGCGCTCCAAAAGCTGCAGTAATTGCATACATTATCGGACTCTTGGCGGGACCAGTTTTAATGGCTAAGGAAGGTTGGGATGATCACGATCGTTCCACAAAATTCACCGCAAGAGATATGGCAAACAATTACCTAGAATCTTGCGCGCCAAATGCCATTTTATTCACTTATGGCGACAATGACACCTATCCTCTTTGGTATGCTCAAGAGGTTGAAAATATTCGTCCAGATGTACGAGTAGTTAATCTAAGCCTGCTTGGAACTGATTGGTATATCAGGCAAATGAAGAAAAAAGTAAATCAGGCCGATCCCCTACCCATTACTATGCCCGATGAAAAATATGTTCAGGGCGTTAGAGATGTATTAGGATACCAAGATTACATAAGCGACGAATCAGTAGAGCTTAAGGATATTTACGACATCTTGCTATCTGATAATGACGCTGATAAGGCTGCCTATCAAGATGGCAGCAAGGAAAATTTCCTTCCCACCAAAAACTTTAAAATTACCATTGACCCTAACCAGATTATTTCAAGCGGAACAGTTCCAGCAAATAAAAAGGATCTGATTGCCTCTTCAATTGAGTGGAAGTATAATAAAAATTATGTAACTAAAACAGAACTGGCCCTAATTGATATACTCGCTCACAATGATTGGAAACGTCCGATTTACTTTGCCATAACTGTCCCGGAGGATAATTATATGGGCCTAGGCGACTACCTGTACAATGAAGGATTTGCCTATCGC
>NZ_JBIILQ010000156.1:0-6561 GCF_044232565.1 Daejeonella sp.
TATCAGCTCCATGGCGGAATTATTAAATATGGTAAGGAAGCTGGCGGCGAAGATTTTGAAGGTAAATGTTATGTGTTTGATAATCGTGTAGCTGTAGATGTTAACTCAGTAAATCCTAAGGTAATTTCTATTTGTCGTAATTGCGGTACACAAACAACAAAAATGATTAATTGCGCCAATCCTGAGTGCAATGAGCACTTTACACAGTGTGATGCTTGTGGTGAGAAATTGGATGGTGCATGTTCCGATGTTTGTCAGGTACATCCGCGCAAGCGTGAGTATGATGGTACTGGTTATTATGTGAAGGTGCCTCAGCCTATCAATACCGAAAAACTAAAAGCAGCTAAATCCTAAGATTTTGTGGGCTTTGGCTTTTAAATTCTGGCGGTTTATTTTGTTTTTCTAAAAAAAATAGGGAGATACAATTAAAGAATTCTTAATTTCCTAAAAAAATTATCAATGAGGAAATTAGTAGCCATCACGCTCCTGCTTTTTATAAGTGTACAGTATAGTATTGCGCAGGATAAGACTTTGTTTTCTAAAGAGCAGTTCATTAAGGGAGGAGATACCCTTAACTATAGAATGTTATTGCCCGAAAATTTTGATGTGAACAAGCAATATCCAGTTTTATTCTTTTTACATGGTGCTGGGGAGCGTGGAAGTGATAATGAGGCCCAGCTAATACATGGAAGTAAGCTTTTTTTGAATTCTGCCAATAGGAAAAACTTTCCAGCGATTATTATTTTCCCTCAATGTCCGCAAGATGATTATTGGGCGAATGTGATAATTGGTGATGGCAAAACCACTGAACGTTTTAGTTTTCAAAAAGGAGGGAAGCCCAGAAAATCAATGGAATTGCTAGTTGCGCTGGTAGCTAAGATGAAATCTGAGAGATTTAGTGATAATAATCGTTTTTATGTTGGTGGGCTTTCAATGGGGGCAATGGGGACCTATGAAATACTGAGAAGAAAGCCCAATGTTTTTGCTTCGGCTTTTGCTATTTGTGGTGGTGATCATGTTGAAAATGTTAGAAACTATAGGAAAGTACCACTTTGGGTTTTTCATGGAGCTAAGGATAATGTAGTCCCAATTCAAAAATCTGAGCTCGTGGTAAATGAGTTAAAGCGATTGAAAGGAGATGTGAAGTTTAGTATTTATCCCGATGCTAATCATAATAGCTGGGATCCTGCCTTTGCAGAACCTGATTTTTTATCTTGGATATTTTCTTATCGGAAATAGGTGGTTCAACTTCTCTGAAATCAAAAATTAATCGAATTTTATTTTTGTGATGTTTCCTGAATAGGTTAAGGTTTTTTCAGTTTCTATTGAGGCTTAGCTTGTGATGAAGTCTTTTTTGGACGATTACATCTTGCATTTTTAGAAACTTATTATTTTTTAATTATATTATATTTCTTATAATTTTGTTTTTGTGTCGTTTGGAAATAAAATAATATATTATATGCTAATTAACAAGGGAAATAGTTTCGGCAAGCTAGCCCTAATAGGGTGTATGGGCGAAGTTTTGTTTCGGTTATAAAGGAGTTATGGGCAAGTTTATGAAAAGACAACCAAACGGAAATAGAAAGACAAGAGAACCGCCAAAGAAAAGTCTTGATAGTTCTTAAAATATATTTTATAAAATTGCGATACAAAAGTGGAGACCAGCGACCACTTAAAAACGGGGCGACACCGAAAAGCCATATGAGTAGGATCTTTAAATAAAAAATATATGACCCTTCTGTTTTTAAACCTTGGTGGTGTAGAATTGATTTTAATATCAATAATCCTTATTGCATTTTTTATTATTCCAATCGCTTCATATTGGAAAATATTTGAAAAAGCTGAACAACCAGGTTGGGCAGCTTTAATCCCTATTTATAATCTTATTATATTAATGAGGATTATAGATAAACCTTGGTGGTGGGCATTGCTTTGTATTATACCTTACTTAGGCATAATATGGATTATTTGGAGCAACAACTTGATGGTTAAAAGATTTGGAAAAACAGGAGCTTTTACAATCGGTATTGTTTTATTAGGTCCAATATTCCTTCCTATTTTAGCTTTCGGAAACTCGAAGTATATCAAAGAATAACCAGCCCATAACAGCACCTACAAGAAATTGGCGGTTCAGTGCTTCGTATGACAGTTTTGTGGTAAATCAAACATTCGTTCTTCGTATGAATATTTGTGGTAATAATCGCCAACTTCTTGTAGCTGCAAACCGTTATAGGCAAATAGTAAAAGACAATAAATAATGAAAATGAAAACCTTTTTGACAACCTTCGTTTTACTGCTTTGGTTAACCATGACGACAAAAGCACAAACTTCTTATTCAGGAAGAATTGAAACAGGGTATATGAATTATTTATCCAGAACAATTACGGTTGACCCAGGCCCAAATTGGAAAGGCTATAACCTTGATAATAGGCAAAACGGTTTTAACTTCACATCTATTAACGGAGTGACATTTCAAGATAGAAAGATATTTACAGGAATTGGCTTGGGCTACTTAAATTTTGACGGTATAGCCGGAGTTGCAATATTTGGAGATTTAGAATATTTACCATTTAAAAAGAGATTAACACCTATGTTAAATTTACGACTGGGCTATAACCATATTTGGAATCAATATGAAGGTGGGACGGGAACGATGCTTACGGAATTTGGACTTGGAATAAATTATAAAATCAAGGAAAATTTTGGACTTTACATAAAGTCTGGAATCATGATAACTCAACACTCATTCTTACTACCACTGACTCTAGGATTTAGATATTAATTGTGACAACAAAAGATAGAATTACGCCACATAACAGCACCTACCCAAAAGGCGGGGTTTGGTGCTCTAAAGATACATTTGTAGTGCCAGGGACTATTGTGCTTTTAATCAACATTTGTGTTGAATCGCCCGCCCTTCGGGTAGCTGCAAAACGTTAGCGGTAATTTTCCTAAACAATTACAATCAATTGAAAATATGTCCAAACTAAAAACCATAAGAGAATTTCAAAACCTAACACAAGAAGAATTAGCAGAAAAATCTGGAGTATCGGTAAGGACTATTCAGCGAATTGAAACGGGAAAAGCCCCAAAAGGATACACGCTTAAGGTTTTAGCAAAAGCATTAGCAATTAAAGAAAATGAGTTGCTTTTTGAAAAACCAGAAAAAGAAAATTCGGAATGTGTCGAAGAAATAAATAAAACCCAAGAAATCATTTTAATTAATTTTACCAAATTAAAATTAATCAACCTATCTTCCATTCCTTTTATCATAATTCCTCCTTTTAACATTATTATTCCGCTATTTTTAATGTTCAAAATGAAACAAAAAAACATACTAACAAAACAACTTATTTCCATACAAATATTATGGACTATTGTTGCACCCATTATTTTTATGTTAGGCATTTTTTTGAAACTCGGTAATCAATTTACACTCTTAATTATGGTGCTAATTGTGCTTTCAAATGTATTTATTATTTTAAGGAATGCAATAGAAATAGACAAACGTAAAAAACTTTACTACAGTCTGAATTTCAGCATGATATAAAATTTGTCGGGAACTTGTCATGTTTTTGTCGGGCGTGTTTTTAAGATTATCAAAACCAAAATGCAGACTTTTGCAGTTGAAGTTAGAATCGTAAAAACACAATTAATCATGACAAAAAAAATCATTATTTCCTCTATTCTTTTTATATTTTTTGGGACAAAAAGCCCTGCTCAAGTCGAAAAAAATTCAGAATTATACAAAACTATTCTTTCAAAAGATAGCCTACTTTTTGATATAGGTTTTAATCATTGCAACATAACTCAGTTTGAAAACTTGTTGAGTGATAAGTTTGAGTTCTTTCATGACAAAGACAGTATTTCATATAAAAAAGAGTTTTTATACAATTTGAAAAATGGCTTGTGTAAATCGCCAACAACTTACCAATCAAGACGAGAATTAGTTTCAGAAAGTACAGAAATTTACCCACTTTATAAAAGCAAGGTGCTGTACGGAGCAATTCAAACAGGAAATCATAAATTCTATGAGACAATTGCAGGTAATAAAGAAACCTTTGCAAGTTCTGCAAAATTTACTCACGTTTGGCTTTTAGAAAATGGGATTTGGAAATTGACAAAAAGTTTGAGCTATGACCACCAAGATAACAATAGTACAAACTATCAATCTTCTATTTTTGACAGCGATATTGAAATCGAAAAATGGTTAATAGAAAACAAAGTACCAACTTTAGGAATTGGCGTTATTAAGGACGGGAAATTGCAACAAGTAAAAGTATTTGGAGAAATCAAAAAAGGCATATCAGCACCATACAACACAATCTTTAATGTGGCTTCACTAACCAAACCTATAACAGCCATGGTAACTTTAAAATTAGTGAGCTTAGGTAAATGGAATTTAGATGAACCTATTTATAAATATTGGACTGACCCAGATGTTTCAAAAGACAAAAATTCTAAAACACTTACAACAAGACACATTTTAAGCCACCAAACAGGCTTTACCAATTGGCGTGGAAATAACAAAGACGGAAAACTACATTTTGAATTTGAACCAGGAACGAAATATCAATACTCAGGAGAAGGTTTTGAGTATTTGAGAAAAGCATTAGAAGCAAAATTTCATAAATCACTTAACGAATTAGCAAGTGAATTGATTTTTGAACCATTACAAATGACAGACACTAAATATTTTTGGGACAACAAAACAGAAACTTCAAGATTTGCATTAGGTTATAACGATAAAGGAATTGCTTATGAAACAGAAAAAAATAAAACATCTAACGGGGCTGATAATTTATTGACAACCGTTGAAGATTACGGGAAATTTTTGACAAGCGTTATGAATAGCGATGGTTTAAGTGATAAAGTATTTAACGAGATGATTAAAAATCATGTCGAAACAAAAAACGGAAAATATTTTGGACTTGGATTTGAATTATATGATTTTGGGAAAGGTGAATATGCTATATCTCATGGTGGATCTGACAAAGGTTGTCAGACGATAGTATTTATTTTTCCAAAGACAAAGCAAGGATTAATTATTTTTACCAATGTGGACGATGGCTATAAAGTGTTTGAAAAAATATTAAAACATTATTTAGGAGAGTATGGAAACAAAATATTTGAAATTGAAACAAAATAAAAACTACCGCTAACAGGTGTTTGGCAAGATTGCGAATTTTGTAGTAAATTCACGTTTACATTTCGCAAGAAATTTTATCTTTAATAGAAAATAATCGGTTCCGAAGTTCGCAACCTCGCCTAGCCCTAAAACCTTATAGGCAACTTTAGCAGATCGCAAAATCAACAGACAACAAGACAATTAAAATGACGAAAAGTAAAATAATATGGCTGACAATTACCCTCATATTTTTAGGGTTGACAATTTATTATTTTTATCCAGAATACAAACTTCCAGCCGACACTCAAATTGACAAACTTGTAGTTTATAAATCAAAAAGACAATTGCTTGCATACTCAAGCGGACAACTTGTTAAGACCTATAAAATTTCACTTGGCAGACAACCAATTGGTGGTAAAGAATTTGAAGGAGACAAAAAAACTCCTGAAGGACTTTACTTCATCAACGACAAAAATCCAAATAGCGGCTACCATAAAAACTTAGGTATTTCATACCCTAATAATGACGACATTGAAAATGCAAAACGACTTGGTAAGCCGACTGGTGGTGACGTTAAAATACACGGACTTAGAAACAAAACAGGATTTATTAGTAAGTTTAATCGTTGGTTTGACTGGACTTTAGGTTGTATAGCGGTAACAGACGAAGAAATTGACGAACTTTATAACGCAGTAAAAATTGGGACACAAATTCAAATTAAACCTTGACATAGTGGACAGAATAAAAGCAGCCTATAACAGCACATTTGCAATAGGCGGTGTTTCCAACTCCGCAGATGGTTTTGTGGTAGAAGGAAGTTTTGTGCTCCGAATGAACATTTGTGGTAAAAAGTCCGCCCATCGCCAAGCTCAAAAACGTTACCTGCAACTGTAAAAAATGACCGTTAAGCAATGGGATTTGTCAAACGAACATTAATAATAATCTTAATTCTAGCGACAGTTGGAATTATGTTTCGTGGGTGGTTTTACAGACATTTAGTGACTTATAAGTCAGTTGGACTTCGGGCTAATTATTCAGCAACAGACAAAATACTCACTGACTTTATTGACGCGAACACTGATAAGCAAACCGACCCTAATATTAAGCAAATTATCAAACTTGGACTTTCAATAACTTCAAGACAACTCAATTTTACTTCTAACAAAAATGACACTGACCCAAACAAACTCATCACTTTCAAGACAGCACATTGCGTTGGTTATGCCACATTTTTTGCGACAACTTGCAACTACCTTTTAGAAAAGTATAACCTTGCCGACACTTGGACTGCAAAACCGCAAGGCGGGCAACTTTATTTTCTTGGGACAAGCATTCACAAATATTTCAATTCTGCATTTTTTAAAGACCACGACTTTGTGACGATTGAAAATAAAGCAACTGGAGAAATTGTTGCAGTTGACCCAACAGTAAAC
>NZ_JBIILQ010000157.1:0-6559 GCF_044232565.1 Daejeonella sp.
ATTGTGCGGGATAAACTGCCCTTTATTTGATAAACGAGTCAAAAGACTCTTTTAAATTGTGCATCCTTAGAGACGCTATGCTGAAACTAGGGACAAAAGAGATTTATCTTCATGAATTATTTAATTTTATGTAGCAATTATTGATCAATTGTGAGTTGTTAGAAAGCTCATGGTATAAATCGCCATAGGAAGCAGCCGTTAATAAAGGATCAAGGCAGTATAATTAACCGATTCAAGTTTATTTCTTATTAACAATTGCCTCTAATGATTGTAATCTTGCTTCTAATGATTTTAATACAGCTTTTAAAGCTGCAATCTCATTATCTTTTTGAGTACTTTCCTCTTGAATAGCTTTTACGATCACAGGCAATAAATTGCTATAGCGCGCTTCAAATTTATCTGGATTTTGTTGGCTCACTAAATCTAAATTGGCACCAATAGTAGATTTTTGTTGTAAAGCCAATAGGTCTTGTGCAATAAAACCCGCAGATTTAATTCCAACCTTTGCTTTATCGCGCGTATTCCAGGTAAAACTTACAGGTTTTAATTGCTTTAAAAAATCTAAGCCTTCAGAAATCGTAATAATATCGGTTTTATCACGTCTGTCAGATAAAGAAGTTATAGTATTAACAGCAGAACGCAACGTTTCTATTGCAGCATTTCCCAGGGTAATTACATTACTTACATCTCCCGAAGATCCATTGGCCCCGCTTCCAATAAAAGTATTATTTGTACCAGATGTATTGGAATTACCTGCTTGATATCCAATCGCAGTATTGGAGGAACCAGTTGTATTAGTGTTAAGTGCACGCAAACCAATAACGGTGTTATCAGGTACGTTTGTTACACCTGGCCATTTCCAGTTTAGAAATCCATTTGCATTTGCAGTTAAAACTTGACCTGCAGCTCCATCGAAATTAGGATAGGTAACTGCACCTGCTGTTATGGTGCCGCTGGTTTTTACATTTGAAATAGCTACTGTTCCATTCGTACCATCGGCACCTAATTGAATGGTGTTGTTTTTAGAAACGGTTGCTCCATAACCAATGGCAGTGGCATTGGAAGACGCGACAACATTGGCTAAAGATCCTAATGCCGTGTTTTTACTTCCAAGTGTATTTGTTAAAAGGGAATTATAACCAATTGCGGTATTGTTGGATCCTGAAGTAGTATTTGTCATTGCCTGCATACCAACTGCAGTATTAAAGCCGTCTCCAACTGAATTTTGCATAGCAAACGAGCCAATGGAGGTATTATTACTTCCATGATAATTCATTGCACCTGCCCAGTTTCCAAGTGCTGTATTGTCAATACCTGTTACATTATTTATCAAGGCAAACTTACCAATAGCACTATTATTATACGCTGTCGAATGATTGTTTATCAAAGCCATAACACCAAAAGCAGTGTTGCTTGGATGAGAACCACTACCTACTCCTACTGTTAAACCATTCACCCTCAAATCATAACCGCCTAAATTAACAGCAGCATTTGCACCGGTATAGGGTACACCGCTTGAAGCAGCAGCAGCCCAACTGGCTACTCCAGTTCCATCAGTAGTTAAAACTTGACCTGCTGTAGCGTTGTGAGTATTTGGATAGGTAACGTTGCCGGCAGTTAGTGTGCCACCTACGGTAGCAGCACCAGTTACACCAAGTGTACCTGATATAGCTGTATTTCCTGTTGAAGCTTGAACAATGAATTTATTGGTATTTACTGCTAAATCACCACTTGCGTTTAGTGTTCCTCCCACGGAGGTATTGCCTGAAAATGTTTTATTTCCCGCAGCGGTTTGGTTGTTTGTTAGGTCTACAAAATTTATGGTTGAGGAACCGGTACCTCCATTCGATGATGGCAAAATACCAATCACTTTGCTGGTCAAATCAATACTTCCAGCCAACATGGCATTTGTCACTCTTCCAGCGTCTATTGTTGTTACATTACTTCCGCTACTAATCACGTCGCCTGTTAAATTCGCATTGGTAGTGACCGTGGAGGAAAGTGTTGCTGTGGCAGCGTTTCCTGTGATACTTCCAACTATCGGGTCAGTAACCGTCAAGTTGCCTAATGTGCCGACAGAAGTAATATTGGGTTGAGCAGCGGTGGTGACTGTTCCGGCAGTAGTCGCATTACCCGTTAAAGCTCCAACGAAAGTTGGTCCAGTAACTGTTCCTGTAAATGTTGGTGAAGCAATATTTGCTTTTAAATTCAAAGCCGTTTGAGTAGCTGTTGAAACTGGTTTTAATAAATCTGTTGAATTATCAACATTGCCTAATCCAACATCTCCTTTAACAATTCCTGTTGGAGTATTAATTACCGGACTCGCTAAGGTTTTATTAGTAAGTGTTGCCGTGGCAGCATTTTTTGCCGCATCCGAAGTATTATCAACATTACCTAATCCAACCATTGTTGATGTTATTCCTGATACTGTTCCGGTAAAGGTTGGTGATGCTAAAGGAGCTTTATTAATAACCAATGCATCCGTATAGCCTACTTTAGCATTATTAGTTATTATATCAGCAGCTTGTGCTGTTGTGATTCCAACCTTAGCCGTATTAGCAACTATTTCATTCGCCTGCGCTATGGTAATTCCAACTTTAGCTGTATTAGCAGCTACATTTGTATTGGCTGAAACTAAAGCTTCAGTATAACCTACTTTTAAGGTATTAGCAGCTATTTCATTCGCCTGCGCTGTGGTGATTCCAACTTTAGCCGTATTAGCAGCTACATTTGTATTGGCTGAAACTAAGGCTTCAGTATAACCTACTTTTAAGGTATTAGCAGCTATTTCACTAGCCTGCGCTGTGGTTATTCCAACCTTAGCTGTATTAGCAGCTACATTTGTATTGGCTGAAACTAAGGCTTCAGTATATCCTACCTTAGCATTATTAGTTACAATATCAGCAGCTTGTGCTGTTGTGATTCCAACCTTAGCAGTATTAGCAGCTATTTCATTCGCCTGCGCTGTGGTGATTCCAACTTTAGCTGTGTTAATTGCTATGGCACCATTTTGATTAGATAGGTCTGTTTGAATCCTTGCAATTAATACAGCATTAGTTATAATTCCCGAAATATCCTGATCACCGGTATTGGTGCCTGCAATGGCAGCAAGTTTGGTTTTCTCTGCTGTAGAATAATCGTTGCTTGATAAAACCTTGCCTGTTACCTGATCCACCTTTGAGGCCAAACTTGTAGTTACATCCCTAGTGTTTGCTTTTAAAGCTACCGAAGCTGTGGTGGCAAGCGCACTCAAATCCTGATCACCTGTATTGCTGCCAGTAATGGCGGCAAGCTTGGCCTTCTCAGCTGTAGTGTAGTCGTTGGTGGAAAGTTCTTTGCCTGTTACCTTATCTACTTTTGTGGTTAAACTGGTTGTTACATCCGATGAATTTGCCTTGTTAGCCAGCTGGGAAGTAGTTGCGTAGGTACTTAGGTCTTGATCACCTGTATTGCTTCCAATAATGGCTGCAAGTTTGGTTTTCTCTGCTGTGGTATAATCGTTACTTGATAAATCCTTTCCTGTCACCTTATCCACCTTTGTATTTAAAGATAATGCTGCATCAACCGTTGATAATTTTGTATCTAAATCCGTTTGAGTCATTATCAACTTCCAGGCGATACCGGTATAGTAGTAAAACCCTGCAGGAGCAGAAGTTTGATAAATCATTAAGCCTTCAGCAGGATTGCTAATGGCATCTTTTTGCGCAGCAGTGATTCGGGGAATTAATATTCCTTTGTTATTCGTATTGGAAGTAACTTCCAGAGCGGCAGAAGCTGCGGGGCTGTTGGTGCCGATGCCTACCTGGGCAAAAGTGCTGCTTAGGCTTAACAAACTGATTACTGTAAAAAGTAACAGGCCCCTGAACTTGTAATTTTTTAACATGTAGTACGTGTTATTTTAATGGACTATTTAATTCAATTATGATTAAACAGTAATGCTTGATTTCGTTTTTATCGCTTTTTAAATTTTGAAGATTTTAATAACAGGCCTCTTCAAACAGGTGATTAATGCCATTTTTAGCCCCAATCATAACAATTCGGCAAAAAAGGACGCATGTAAAAAATAAATTCTACCATGCCTTCTAGACAGATTAATTTTAAAGATGAAGTTCAAATTTACAAGTGACAGATCGATTATTAGAGAAAACGAGCCTTCTTCCGAAGAAACTTATAGTTAACTTTTATAACGCCTTGACAATCAAAGGTTTTAGGAGATTGAATTCATGAAACTGGAGGGGGTTCCACCATGAAATTTTTGAAATGGTTTATATAAATGATGTCGTGAACTAAAGCCCGAAAGCTGTGCTAATGCATCAATGGTATAATGTGGGTATTTACGGGATTGCACCAGATCGACAAAATATTCTACCCGATGTTTATTAAGCAAATCGTTAAAACTTAGGGTATAACGTGAATAAATATAATTGTATAGTTCAGTTCCACTTATACCAAATTCATAGGCCATATCTTCTAAACCTGCTAATGGATTTAAAAAGTATAGTTTACCAAAGAAACAATCCATAAAATCAGAATCAGAAATAGAAGATTGTGAATTAGCAGATGAATTTTTATGCAATAATTCTAAGGATAGATGGTTTAAAAAGCGGGGCCTAAATAAGATGAGTAAAATCAATGATGCAAAGGGAAAGGAAAGTATAAATAAACGGATGAAAGCATTCCCAGTATATAAAAAGATTAAGTTAAAACAAAAAATAATTGCCAATAGAATTGGGAATGAAATACACCAAGTCCTTAATCTTCGAAAATATAAATTCCCTGAAGGATACTTTCGATAAATTTTTTGGATAAAATTCAGGGATAAAATAAGAAAAAGTAAAGGCAGAGTTATTCTAACAAAGTATAAATAGTTTGAAAATTCAGGAATATTAGCCACAATTACTTCATTGGGCAGGTCTAGAATCAAGCTGTAATAGGCCAATATACCCCAATTTAAGACTAAAAAAAATAATGAAATAATTACTGTTTTTCTAGAAATTTTATAATGGTTTAAAAAAGAAAGCAAAAATAAGACACTCACAAAAATAAGGGTTGGAGGAATTTGCATAAGCAATCTATTGTAGTAGCCAAAGAGCGTCAAGAACCTCGCCAGCATAAAGAATCCCACTGAAGACAATAACATAAGAAAAATGCCTTTCAGTAAACTTTTAGCTTTGAATTTGATTAGCACCTCAATCAAGGTAATGAGTACAAGTAAAATCACCGATACTAAAAGGTATGATTCTAGCATGACAACGCTTGTCTTTAAAGTCCCAACAAGTACCATCATAAATACTTTAGATTACAACTCATTCCTGATTTTCATTGATTTAGATTTATTATCTAATGCAAGGGGTGCAAAATTTGATTTATTACAAGCTTCACAAGGATACAATAAATTTAAAATCATTAAGCAGAAACACTAAAAAATTGAAGTAGTTTATAAATAATAAGTATAATTACTCAATCAGGAAGCTATTTAATTATAAAATAATAGTATCAAGCGGTATTCAATTTTACCGGGTTTCGGCGATAGCTTTCAGTAGCGTTTTAGACATTTTTAATCACTCGTGTATAATCCTAAAATTGCAATATCAATGGAATTACCTTAATTTAAAGAGTAATATGTACACTGGCGCAAATTCAACCTCCTGAAAACCATAAAGGCAATAACTGATTTTTTCTGATTATTATTTCCAATTTTGCTTCATCAGAAGATTTACGACGCTACTAATGCCCGTTCAAAATTCATACTGCTGACGATTTACAGTATAGTCTGTTCAAAACTGATTACTTGTTTAAACTTGATCATCTGCCACACTGATTTATTATCCACTTTCGTTTCTAGTTCTTTGTCATATCTGTACTGGTCTATTCGCTCAGGCGGATGATTAAAAGGGAAACGTGTGAAAATCGCAGGCTGACGAGCAACTGTAATTCAATAAAATGGAGAGCCAGACACCTGCCAAGATAGTTTTGTTCAAAACTAAAGAATTCCATTCAACAGATTTCTCCACTCAGGACAATCATGTCAAACATCATAATTACAAACGAGTGTTCGAAATGACGGCGTGGTGGTTAAACCACACCGTCATTCAGACAGAGCCACGACGAGTAATCTCTTCAATTAGCAAGCCCCCAATTCCATTCAACAGATTTGTAGCTTTTACTTTTTTATCATCGGTAAAATAATTCTTGAAGGATATTTTGAGCTATGATGAACTTTATTTTTGGCGACAACACCTTTGCTTTCATCAAAATTATTTCCACCAGTATTTAGGTTTCTTTCAAAACGCGGGAAATTACTACTGGAAATTTCTATTCTAATCTGATGTCCTTTTGGAAAAAAGTTGCTTGTTGAAAGAGCAGAAAGTTTCACTTCATAAACTTTACCTTTTTCCATAAAAACCTCTTTATCATATCCTTCTCTGTATCTTACTCTCTGTATCGTTTCATCCAAATTATAAGCTTTCCCGTCTGGATAAACATCAATCAATTTCAAGGTAAAATCAGTGTCCTTTGCATCAGATGAAACATAGAGAATAGATTCAATAAAACCACT